>JBJSXJ010000101.1:0-46893 GCA_046086325.1 Planctomycetota bacterium
CGGTCGCTCTCGGATCTACTAGCGGAGGTGGGGACGGCCGAGGGTCGCAAACGTCTCGATGCCGTATTGAAAAAGGGTCGCCATGCGAGTGTGTCAGGGCGGACATGATGTTCCCGACGACAAGCTCCGCGCGCGATTCGAACGAACTCTGGCAAATCTACAGCGAGCGATTGAATGGCTCCCGCACGTCCTCGTCATTAGCAATGAGGATTTGAGCAATCCTTATCAGTTGATTGCGATCTATGAGCATAGCCGAGCCTTGGCGCGGTGAAGTGGAGGCCTCCAACCATCCAGCGGCCTCACCAGCGGTCAACCCACAGGAAAACCAGTTGGACGTTATTCTACGAGGCTGTTTTCACCGGCAGCTGAGCGGTGAATTTCGCGGGAGTCGCTTGTCGCGGCATGATCCGAACTTGGTGGCCGTCGCGGGCACTGCGATAGTACGAGAAGTGTGCCGAGTAGACTTGGTCTTCGGGTAGGTGCAGGTAGGTGGGCATGCCGCCCCATTTGCTTTCGATCAGCACGAAATGGTCTTTGCCGATCGCTTTCACGAGTCCGGTGTGCACCGGAACGCCATCGTCACTGCGGTAGATGATCAAGTCATCCACCTGGGGCTCTTCAACCACTTCATACCCGTTGTCTTTCAAAATCATGTCGACCCATTCACCACGGATCATGTAGTGTCCGTGGGTGAAAACCCAGCCGTGACAGTTCGCTGTGGAATCCTCGTCGTTCACGAGAATCACCTTCTCGCTAATGTCTCCCCCCAGCGTCTCGACGCTCGTCATCGAGGCCTCTTGCGGAACGTCGAATTGGAAGAGTGGGAATTCATGACCCGAATCGGTTACAGCCACGGAATCCCGGATCGATACCAAGTGGGGTACAACCGGTCCATCTTCGCTGGCCCACATTCGGCACTCACGCTGATCGTGAATTTGGAATCGCCACGCACATCCCAAGAGCGTCAGCACGCTGAGGGTTGTCAGGATCATTGGGCTTAGCCAGCGCTGCCAGTGTTGCTGCGAGCGAAGGTGAATTTCAGCTCTCTGCAGGAGCACTATCCCCGCCACGGCGATGATCAGCAGCCACGTGTGAGCGAGTTCTCCAAAGGCCTGTAGCGAATGCAAGTTGTCGCGCAGTAAATCGCTGAGAAAACCGAGTAGCGTCAGTGCCAGCACACCCCGAGAAAGCCATTGAAGCGGCCGAGGAACCAAGCGTGGCGCAAGCAGCAGGAGCACGATCGCCGCCAGATTTAAAATCGCCAGCAGGGTCATCCAGACCCAGATCGCTTGGCCGTTCGTCGAAAAGAGAAATCGTCCGTAATACACTGTCGTTCCGCCTTATTTCCCGCCCTTTCGCACTGTCCTGTGAACGTCATCACCCGCCGTGCAACGATCACTCCCCGTATATACTCAAACCGGCGAAAAAAGTTGTTTGCAGCGGCAAATATTTTTGAGATCTGTCTGAATTGTCAGTCAGACAGTTTGCTCGCCACCCTAAATACGGGTGACGGTGCTCACCAGCGTGCCCGCTCGTCGCTCGTTCGCCACAATGGCACGCTGCTCGGCATCGCGATCCAGCAATTGATAAAAGACATTGCGTTGCCGCGGTTCAAATCCAAGTTCCGCAATGGAATCGCGAATTTGGTTGAGTGTCAGGAAGTGAACGGTACCCGCTTCCGCCACCACGTTCTCTTCGATCATCAGACTTCCCATGTCGTTGGCACCGAAGAGCAGTGCCAGTTGACCAATCTTCATCCCTTGCGTCACCCAGCTCGACTGAATGTTCGGCACATTGTCCAGGTACAACCGACTGATCGCCTGGGTCCGCAAGTACTCGAACGAACCGGCTGCTGGCAGGTGCGCCAGCTCGGTATGGTCCGGCTGAAACGTCCAGCAAATGAAAGCGGTGAAGCCGCCGGTTTCGTCCTGTAGCGAGCGCACACGTTCCAGATGTTCCACGCGTTCCGCCAGCGTCTCGACATGACCAAACATCATCGTCACGCTGCTCTTACCACCCAGTTCATGCCAGACACGCATGACGTCAAGCCAGTCATCGGTCATGACTTTGCCGCGCGTGATTTCAGACCGCACTCGATCGACCAGAATCTCGGCACCACCACCGGGAATACTACCTAAGCCGGCGGTCTTGAGTCGCTCCAGCACCACTCGCAGCGGCAGCTTGTTGACCTTGGTGAAGTGGTAGAGTTCCGGTGGGCTGAAACCATGAATGTTGACTTGCGGAAAGCGCGCCTTCACGTCCCCGAGCAGTTCTTCGTACCATTCCAGCTTGTAGTCCGGATGCAGACCACCTTGGAGCAGAATCTGGTCGCCACCCAGTTCCACGGTCTCGGCCACCTTCTGCAGCAATTCTGCTCGTGGCAAAACGTAACCGCCTGGATCCTTCGGTCGCCGATAGAAGGCACAGAAATCACAGACCGCCGTACAGACGTTCGTGTAGTTGATATTGCGATCAATGTTGTAGGTACGGTGCGACTCGGGATGCAAGCGGCGAGTGACCGCGTTGGCCGCACGTCCCAAGGCGGCCAGGTCATGAGTTTGAAACAGTGCCAACCCCTCGTCGCGCGTGAGCCGTTCGCCCGCTATCGCTTTTGCCAAAATCGGTTCCACGGCAGAGTCATGAGTTGCGATCATCGTGCGATTGTCGTCCCAGAAGCCACACTGCGCTCGACCTGCGGCGCCATGCCCAGGGCTTGAGCCAGTGAGCGAAATTTTTCTAGTCCCTGCCGCTCACGCGGCCCCAAGTAGAAATACAAGTTATCTCGTAAGTACCGCAGACACTCCGGAGGCGTCAACTGCACCTCAGCCGCCGATCGCTCCGCAATCGCCTCCAGCCGCGAAAGTCCACAGTCGCGAGTGCTTTGAAGTGCTAGGGTGAGTTGAGTGGTATCGAGGCCAGGTCGAGCGATCCACATGGCAAACACAAACGGTAACCCCGACCATTCCACCCACTCCGCTCCCAGATCCCATTCCACCTGAAACTCTCCCGGTGGCGAATGAATGGCTCGATCGCCAATCAGAAGAATCGCATCCGCCGCCGTCGACTCCACGCCCGCGCCGATCGGCAAAAGTTCTTCCACGGGGCGAATTCCGTAACGCTGCCAGAGCAGGATGCGGGTCAAGCAAGCGCTGGTGCGAGAACCCTCATCCATCGCCAGCGTACGAATCTCCGCTGGAGCGACTCGGCTGAGCAGCTTCACACTCCAGACCGGCCCGCGACAAGCAATGCAAGCATCCGAGATGATCGCGTAACTCGGATCCTGGAAATATTCGATGGAGGGGATGAGCGCTACATCCAGTTCACCCGTCGACAAGCGATCCGCCAAGCGACTTGGCAAGTCCACGACCAGATCGAAGTCGGCCGCCAGCCGCTCCCAGCCCTCGATGAGCGGCCGAGTGTTCAGATACGAGACGGCACCGACCTTTAGTCGCCTAGCGGTGCTCATCGTGTCGCTCTCCCCAAAACAAAACCCGGTTGCTCTACCGTTACACCAAATGGTCAACCGCAGCTCGGATAGATCTTTCACGCTGCCTGGCGGTTGCCTCGGCACGGTCGCCGGCCCCTAACCCTACAGCCGCTCGTAAGGCACCTCGAACAGCTCCTTCATACGACTTAAATCGCCGGTCTTAAGCCCCAGTTGGAACCATTTGGTACGCTGCGCCGACGTGCCGTGCGTGTAGCTTTCGGGCGAGGTAAATCCGCGCGCATTTTTCTGCAGGCGATCGTCGCCAATCGCCTGAGCCGACTTCATGGCCGACTCCACATCCCCCGCTTCAATGAAGCGAAATCGCTCCTGTCCGTAATGCGCCCAAACGCCGGCCAGATAATCGGCCTGCAGTTCCAGTCGCACCGACCAGCGATTGGCTTCGGCTTTCGATTCCGTGCGTCGTTTCTGCTCCACCAACCGGCTGTAGCCGAGTAGGTTTTGGACGTGATGGCCAACTTCATGAGCCACGACATAGGCCTGCGAAAACTCGGCGGCCGATCCACCCAGCTTGCGCTCCAGTTCATCAAAGAAGGTGGGGTCGAGGTAGACCGTCTTGTCGGCCGGGCAATAAAACGGGCCGACGGACGATGGTGCATCGCCGCAGCCGGTGTTCACCGCGTCGGCAAAGAGCACCATTTTGGGCGCTTCGTAACGCTGGCCCGCAGCCCGAAACTGCTCGGTCCAAACTTCTTCGGTAAAAGCCAGGATGGTTCCCATGAAGGCTTGTTGCCGCTGCTCCTGGGCGGAAAGTTCACGTTCTTCACCGCCACCATTCGGAGCGCCCTGGCCGCCAGCCTGCTGCTGCACATTTTCCACCAGGTTTTTCACCTGGCCGGGATCGACGCCCAGGAAACTGCTGATGAGCAGGACGACGAGCATCCCCACACCACCCAGCGCCGCACCCGTCGGCACCGCACCGCGACGTGTTCGCCGATCCTCCAAATTATCGCTTTGACGTTCGCCTTCCCACCGCATCTCAATTCCCCTGTCGGGATACTGCGTTCAGTACCCGTGATGAACTCTGCTTGCCCAGCTGCCGCCCGTCCACGAAGCGACCATTAAACCTTAACCGGGCCCCAGGTTGCAACGGTAGCTAGGAAGCCCCGCGCGGAAACGATTCGAAGTCGCGTGGAATCTCTAAGACAGCGGCACAAAAGCCTGCCAAGCGGCGGGGAGCGGCGCGGTGATCGATACCGGTTGGGTATGCATGGGGTGGCGGAATTCGAGCAAGCGCGCGTGCAGCCCGATCCAGCGTGCGCGCTGATCGTCACTCGCCGGACCAAACGTCCAGCGGCTGCCATACAGTTCGTCACCCCAGAGCGGGTGACCATGGTGGGAGCATTGCAGACGAATCTGATGCGTGCGGCCAGTCTCGAGCTCAATCTCCAGCCACGAATAGGGTGCCTCTTGATGCCAGCCGTGACTCAGCACGCGATAATGCAGAATCGCCTCCTGGCCCTCCGGCTGACTTGACTCGACCACTTCCGATCGCGCTTCCCCCGGCACCTTTCGCAGCCAATCCACCCAGGTACCTTCGGCACCGCCGGACTGGCCAACGTGTCCCGAGACGATCGCCCAGTAGGTCTTACGCACCGTCCGCTGCTCGAACTGACTCGACAAACGCTGTGCCGCACGCACATGCCGCGCCATTACCAGCGCACCGGACACCGGCCGGTCCAGACGATGCACCAGCGCCAGGTAGAGGTTGTGCGCCTTGCCCTCGCGCTGCTGCAAAAATCGCTTCACGCGCAGCTCCAGGTTGTCGATTCCTGGCGGCGCTTGGGTGAGTAAACCGGCGGGTTTGAAGACGACCAAGCAAGGGCCGTCTTCATGCAGCAGTTGCCATTGATTCAAGTCGAGCATGCCGAGCCGTACTAGACGTTCGCCGCCGACGATGGAACCTCGAAGCCCTTCCGGTATTCGCGCGTCAGCATCGCCGTCGCTTGCGCCGGTGCACCCACGAATGTCTCGTTCTTCGGGTCCAGCTTGAGCGGCAAACCAACTCGGATCTTCGCCGTGGCGAGATCCACTTTGTTCGCTTGCAAGTGCTCCAGCATGCGGTCCACGGTGTCCTTCGTGTTGTCTTGCGATTGGAACGCTGCCAGTTTGCCCGCCACGTCGCCCGTCGCCACCTCTTCGCCCAATCGATACGAGATATTGCCCAAGTGACACAGGGCACTCGACAGATGTCCTTCCAGGATATCCGCCGTCAAATCGGACGACTGGCGGCTGCGCACCGCCTTCAGGAAGTTGGCGAAATGGTCGGCACCGCCCGAGAACTGCGCCACCTTGTTGCCGGCCTTATCAAAAGCCATTCCCGAATCATAACTCGGCAGCACCACATACCCCTCGGTGCATTCAAAAATCACACCCACCCCAGCGCCCTTGTATGGACTCGTCTCTAAACCGCGAACTTCGAAAACCAGGGTTTTGGTGCCGTAGTCGTGGACCACAACCTGAGTGTTGGCGGTTTCACCGGCATCTTCATATCCCAGTCGCCCGCCGTAACTGAGCACATTCTGTGACAGCTCGTTGACTCCCAGGCCCCAGCGGGCGATATCCATTTGGTGAATGCCCTGGTTGCCCAGGTCGCCGTTGCCGAAATCCCATTGCCAGTGCCAGTCGTAATGAAACTGCTTACGCGTGATCGGACCCATGGGAGCCGGACCGCACCACAAATCGTAGTTCAGGCCCTTGGGAACATCGTATTCACCGCGCGGTCCGATCGATCCACGTCGCTTGTAGCAGAGGCCCCGTGCCACCTTGAGCTCGCCCAGCTTGCCGCTCTTCGCAAACTCGACCGCTTGAATCAAACCGGGATTGGAGCGGGATTGAGTGCCGGTCTGGCAGATGCGGTTATGTTTCCGAGCGGCATCGACGATGCGACGCCCTTCCGTCACGTTGTGACTGACCGGTTTCTCGACATAGACATCTTTGCCCGCTTGAATGCCCCAAATCGCGGCCAGCGCATGCCAGTGATTGGGAGTCGCAATACTGACAATGTCCACGCTTTTATCTTCGAGCACTTTACGCAGGTCGGCTTCCCACTTGGGAGTCTTCCCGCCCTGACGCTTGCCCACCGCTTCCGCACGCTGCTGACCGATCCCCTCGTCGACATCACAGATATAAAGAATTTCGGTATCCTTGCGTCCCGCGAACGCGTCGATGTGACTGCCGCCACGACCCTTGGCTCCCATCACCACCACGCCCAGCTTTTCATTGGGACTGGAACTCTGCTTCTCCTCGTCGGCCCAGACCGGCGTCACTTGGCTGACTGCCGCAGCGGCCGCTGCAGCCCACATCGAACGTTCCAAAAATTCACGACGCGAACGATCGGAACCAAGCTGAATCAACGACGAACGTGGCGACATGGTGGGTGCTCCTGAGCGTTAGGTAGGAATGAAGTCCTGGGGTGAGGTGAGTTGCATGCAGAGAAGCTGGAGCGACTTACCGCCCTCCCGCTTCAACCTTGGCCCGACAGCATACCAAACGAAAAGTCCTGGTGGTAGCAAAGTTTTTTGGCTCCGCCGACGTCGGCTCTTTACCGCCTCTCCAAGCACCGTTAGGCTGAACAGGCGGTAGGTGGCGAGTGGAACGGATGGTCGCCGGTCGCGCGGCGGCGGCAACGTCGCGGCGCGGCGGGAGGAAAGTCCGGGCTCCGCAGAGCAGAGTGGTCGATAACGTCGACCGGTCGTGAGGCTAGGGAAAGTGCAACAGAAAGATACCGCCGCGATTTGATCGAGCCCCCGTCAAGAGTCTTTGTCAGGTCGCGGTAAGGGTGAAATGGTGCGGTAAGAGCGCACCAGCAGTCGAGGTGACTCGATTGGCTCGGTAAACCCCACTCGGAGCAAAGCCAAACAGCGAGCACGAGGGCCCCCACCGGGGCTCTCACGGAGCGTCTCGTGCCGTCGGACTCGCGGGTAGGCTGCTGGAGGCGGCGAGCAATTGTCGTCCTAGAGAAATGATCGTCACGCGCCTGGCGCGTACAGAACCCGGCTTACAGTTCCACTCGCCACCACCGCTTTTACATAGCACTCATTCCCTACCGCCAACACCCGCAGAATCTCGCACGCACCACCCATGAACAAGCTCGCTTCCGATCCTCGCCTGGCGCTCGCCACCTTACTCCTCTCGCTGCTCAGCGTTCCCTTCAGCCGCAGTGGGATCGCTGCCGAACCGGTCGATCCGCGCAAGCCTGCCGCGATCAAGACCACCGGAGTGCCGCTGGTACCGACGGACCTCACCACGCGACTCAACCAATACCAAAACACGCGTGCCGCTTCGTTCCTTGGCTGGTCCCCCACCGGACAAGGAATGCTCATCTCCACCCGCTTCGGCAACTCGGCACAGCTGCACCTCGTATCGCAGCCTGGTGGACGACGCGAGCAGTTAACGTTTGACGAAGAGCCGGTCACGGGGCGTTTCATTCCGCAAGCCACCGACGGGGCACTGCTCTTGTCCAGCGATCGTGGTGGCAACGAAAATGCGCAGCTCTTTCTGTTTGATCGCGCGCACTTTCGTCGAGTGTTGTTGACGGATGGCAAGTCGCGCAACAACGTCGGCCCGTTTCGTCACGATGGCAGCTCGCTCATCATCGCCAGCAATCGGCGCAATGGTCGCGATATGGATCTCTATGAACTCGATCCACGCCGCCCGACCGCCGATGAGAAGGCGCTGCGACTCGTTCTAACCGTCGACAAACAAACCTGGAATCCCGTCGCTTGGTCGCCCGATGGTAAGCAGGTGCTGATCATTCGGTACGTGTCGATCAACGAGTCTTATCCAGCGCTGCTCGATGTTCAAACCGGTCAGAAGACCGATTTGCCACTGCCCACCAAAGAGAATGCGGCATTCGGACCGGCACTCTTTGCGGCCGATGGCAAGTCGCTGCTCATCGCCAGCGATGCGGGCGGCGAGTTTCGGCGATTAGCTCGCTACGACCTGGCGACTCAAAAGTACCAGTGGCTGACGGACGATCTACCGTGGGATATCGCGGACTTGGAAGTGCATGCGGAAACGGGCGACGTGGTGTTCACGATCAATGAAGATGGAGCCAGCCGCCTGTACCGTTTGCCTCACGGGCGACTACCGCGAGAAACGATCGAATTGCCGCTGGGAATTATTGCGGGGCTGGAGTTTTCCGCCGATGGAAAACAACTCGGCTTCACCCTCGCTCGTCCTGACGCACCCGCCGACGCCTATTCGCTCGACCTCGCGACGCGGCAGCTCACTCGCTGGACCTACAGCGAAGTCGGCGGACTCGACCCCGCCACCTTCGTCACTCCCACTCGCATTCAATACCCGTCGTTTGACCAGCGTCTGATTCCCGCCTATTACTTTCGTCCCCAAAAGGCGACTGCCGATCAGCCCGCACCGGTACTCATTAATATTCACGGCGGACCGGAATCGCAGTATCGCCCGTTCTTTTCCGGTGTTGGACAGTTTTATTTGAACGAAATGGGCTTCGCCGTCATTCATCCCAACGTGCGTGGTTCCAGCGGTTACGGCAAGACCTATTTGAAACTGGATAATGCCGCGCTGCGCGAGGATAGCGTGCGCGACATTGGAGCTTTACTGGATTGGATCGAACGGCAGCCGGAATTGGATAAGCGTCGAGTGGCCGTAGCAGGTGGTTCCTACGGTGGCTACATGGTGCTCGCCTCGCTCACGCATTACGGCGAGCGGATTCGAGCGGGTGTGGACATTGTCGGCATCTGTAATTTCTTAACATTTCTCGAACGCACGGCAGGCTATCGAGTTGATTTGCGGCGCGCGGAGTATGGCGATGAGCGCGATCCGGAAATGAAACGAGTTTTTGAGCGCATCAGTCCACTCAACCAAGCTGACAAGATCCGGTCGGCACTGATGGTGGTACACGGCGTGAATGACCCGCGAGTGCCGTTTTTCGAAGCGCAGCAGATTGCCGAGAAGGTGACCAGCCGCGGCCAACCGGTCTGGACCGTCTTCGCCGACAACGAAGGCCACGGGTTCAGCAAGAAAGACAATGCCGATTACCTGCGCGCGGTGGAAGCAATGTTCCTACTGAAGTTCCTCGGCAACAGCCAGTAGTCATCGCCACCTGTCGCTAGCCGCACGGCCGAAACCGAAGCGCTTCGCACGGAGACGCGGGTTGATTTCGCACGGCGACTCGGCGATAGGAAGATGGTCGCGACGTGCTAGGAGCTGCTTTTATGGCAGGCGGTGGCGAGTTGGCAGGTGGAGCAGCTGCCGCTGCTGGAGGCGCCGCAGCCGGCTCCTTCTTCCGTCCCGCACCCCGGACCACAACCGGTCTCGAGTGTTTCGCTGAACTGCCGGAAACGCACCACCGTGTCATACCGCTCCGCCAGCTCGGCGGTGAGTGCATCCAGTTCGGGCGTCACCTCGCCGAGGAAGTAAAAGAACAGGGAGCGGCCATCGAGTAGATGTTCGACATCCATCAGCAGCGCCGGAATGCCACGCTCGGCCACCAGCCGGGAACATTCGGCAAATGCTTCTTGCTGATAACGAGCCAGTCGCGCCAGCAGTAGTTCGTCCTCCACCGTCACTCGACGAATAATGCGGCCATCGGTCGCCGAGTCCTGCAGGGACTCGGCGGGTGAAATCACTTCGCCCACTTCCAGGCCACGATCGGTCTCACAGACCACTCGAGTGCCGCGGGGAAGGTCAGCCAACGACGGACTCACGCCCGCCGTCACAAAACTTCCCACTTGGCCGGACTGCCCGACACGCACAAAATGAATGGCCATTCAACGAGTCTTTTCTTATGAGACAACTTGACTATTTCAAGTATTTTAGCAATTCGGGGTCAGCAATGCCGCGTGCTCCACGACCATCTTTGTCGATGCGGCGAGTGGTATCGTCGCGAATACTGGCAATGTCCGCATCCCAAAACTGAGCACGCTCCGCGGGCGTCGTGGCCGCCAGCGGACGCACGATGCGGAAGCCCACCGTCAAACTGGGCGCACTGGTAAACCACCAAGGACTCTTCGGTAAATTCGGATCCTCGCCACGCCAATCGTCATCGTGCGAGCCGCGGCGAGCGGCCGAACGCAGTCGATCTGGATCGTCGTCCCACGAGCCACCGCGAATCGCACGCGGATACAGTTTGGTGGGCCACACGACCGCTTGTGCACCCGTCACCGCTTTGCTCTGATGCCGCCCGTACGACTCGGCTTGGTATTCATCGAGTACCCATTCGGCCACATTGCCATGCATGTCGTATAGCCCCCACGGATTCGGTTTCTTCTGACCGACGAGATGCGTGGTGTCTTTCGAATTCCCCAGATACCAGGCATGCTCCTTGAGTGCCTGCGGATCATCGCCAAAGGAATACGCTGTCGTTGTCCCCGCTCGACAGGCATACTCCCATTCCGCTTCTGTCGGCAATCGATAAATCTGACCCGTCAAACCGCTCAGCCATTTACTATATTGCTTGGCCGCATATTGACTCATCGTGATCGCCGGCTGACGCGGTTCCTCACCTAGCTGATAGGTGAAGCTGGGATCGTAGAGCTTCGACGGGACGGTGATGACCCAAGGCTGCAGTTCGGGAGTGATCGGACGTGTTTTCTCAGCCGCCATTTTCTTCAGCGGATCATGAAGCGACATGAACTGCTTGTACTCGGCCCACGTGATTTCGTGTGTCGCCATCCAAAACGGTGGTAACTCCACTTCGAAATCTGGGCCTTCGTCGGGCGTTCGTTTCGTTTCCGACGCGGGACTGCCGCAGCGAAAGCGGCCGCCAGGAATCGGCTGCATCGTGAAGGTAACGTCGGTGCCCGGAATTTTCTGTTCGTAGGGAACTAGAAAGCCATTCGCCGTTTCCACGAACCGGCCGCTCGTCGGCCGCTCTTTTACCACACCTGGAATCGCGGGGCTGTCCGCAGCGGTGACCACCGTTGCCATCGCCAATAGCCCGGCGGCGAAACCGAGCCAGAGGGTGCGAGTTACCAGAGAAGCGCGACTCCGTCGTGATAAACGATCCACATTCCTGCCTTCCGTCATCATGCCTATAGACTTTCTAGGAAAATTCGGGAGCTGCTCGTACTGGTCACAATCCGGGTCCCTCTGTGATCTCTGTGCCTCTGTGTTTCACTTCTCTCCGTTTTTTTAAAACACAGAGGCACAGAGGGCACAGAGTGGGGAATAGCGGTCATCGTGGAGCTGCTCGAAATGGATGCGATCCGGTCCCCTCTGTGATCTCTGTGCCTCTGTGTTTCTCCCCTCTCCGTTTTTTTAAAACACAGAGGCACAGAGGGCACAGAGTTGGGGATGGCGGTCATTTTTCCGCACCTAGGCCCATTCGTTGAGCGAGGGGAAGATTTTGGTGAGTGCCAACCAGCCACCGGCGATCAGCATCCCCACGGCACTCACCCAGAGGAATAGATCCCAGAGCAAGCCGGGGCGAATTCGTCGGTCCACTCGCCGGTAACGAAAATAGAGCGCCGCAAACGACAGCATCGGCAACATCACCGCCTGCATCGCTCCGCTCGCCAAAATCAGAGTTGTCGGTTCCCCGTAAGCGAGGTAAATCGCCAGGCAGGCAAACGGATAGAAACCGCTAAACCACTTTACGGCTCGTTTGCTGACGGGCGTTCCGCGTCGTTGCATCCCGAACACGCGCAGCGCATCACCGCTCACTCGAGCGTGTCCGGCAATGGCGACGAAGATGGTGGAATAGAGGACGGCGAAGGCACCAAACAGGAAGACGGGTTGTGTCCAGCTACCAAAGACTGGTTCGTACATGATCGAGAGCGTACGAATCATGTCGTTGCCTTTAGGTGTGAGGTGGATACGGCCCAGTGTTGCGGCTCCGAGCAGATAGAACGCGATCGTGGCGAAGCTGTAGACGATCATCGAGCACCAGGCATCCCAGCGGAGCACGCGCAGCCAGCCGTGAGCTCGTTCGGCCCAGCCCGCCGACTCGTCGCGAGTTCCCACGAACCGCGCATAGCCTTTTTCCACACACCAGTATGGGTAAGCGATGAGTTCGTTGGCACCGACGCCGATGATGCCAAAGGTCGCCAGTGCTGTGGCCAGCGGATAAAACGTCTTACCCGCCTCCGTGTATCGTTCCGGCAATTTGAAACTCAACCCCAGTGCAATGTCGCTGCCCGTGACCGCCCATTCCGGTTGCAATTGCAGCATGAAAACATTGAGGACCGTGACGAGTGTGAAGCCAGCGACCAAAAAGGTTGTGGCCCATTCGATGAATCGATACTTGCCGCGCACCAACAAAATAGCCGTCACCACGGTAATGATGATCGCCCAGATGCGATCGTCGTGCGTGGAGTTTTGCAGGCCAGGCTGGCCGTCCGTGCCTTTCAGCCGAGCTTCCACGTCGGCCAGTTCCTGCTGAATCGACTGCTGCTTGCTTTCCAGTTCCGGGGCTTCCGGTCCAGCTTTTGATTCGAGATTGTCGAGGGCGTATTTGGTGAGTTGCTGCTGATAGACGAGTCGTGATTTGGTTTCCGCGGCTTGATTGAAGTCGCGGCCGGCTTGCGAGAGTGGCACGGAAATGGCCAGCGCTTGACCCACTCCGCCCACGATGCCGCCGAGTTGGCCGAGGCTGACGAGGAACATTAGCAGCCAGTAGAACGACAGCCAGTTCACGCGCTGACGATCGCCGTGCGCATCCGTCCAGGAAATCGCTGGCCCGGGAGTCTCGTTCATGCCCACCATCGACGCTTCGCCGGTGGAGATGGCATAGCGACCGAATTCCACTTGTACGAAAACCTTGATCACGCAGCCGACAATGATGAGCCAGAGCAGGTAATAACCGGCCTGAGCTCCGGTGGTGGTGGTGCCGATGAGTTCCCCGGAACCGACGATGGAGCCGGCGATGATGAGTCCGGGGCCCAGTCGGCGGAGAATGCCCAGGATGGTGTGAGGCGGCGATTCGACTGTGGAAACAGTCGAGGGGTCTGGTTGATCCGTCATGAAGTTTCGACCAAATGGGGTGAGTAACGTGGAGGAGAGAATGGAGGTGAAAGCGGCGCTAGGCGGAGGGTAAAAGTAAGCCCGGACTTATGCGACTTAAGGTGACATTCGGATAAGGGACAGCTAACAAGTGTGCGGAGCTGAATTACAATCGAAGGTTCGATTTTCAGCCGCCCCAGAGACGCTCGCTGGTGGCCGGCAAGGTGCCTTGTCTAACGAGCGGCGAGCAAAATGTCCAGTCGCGACGGGAATGTGGGAACTTTTTTTGAGGCTGCGCGTCTAACGGGCAGTTGGACACGAATTCAGGAATCTAAGCTTATGACACAATCGATACACACTCGACTGCGGCGGTCGATCTGCACGCTACTGCTGGCAGCTCTGTTTGTCACTCCACCGGTGATGCCCGCTCCGGTCGGCGCTCAGCCGCAGCCGCCCACTCAGCCACAGCCGCCCACTCAGCCACAGCCGCCCACTCAGCCACCGGCGCAGCCGCAGCCGGCCGCCAATGCGCCAGCCGTGACTGCACCGCCACCAGCTGCGCCAGCCGGGACTGCCGCGCCGCAAGCGCCTGCCGTGCCACCCGGTCCTGGCGCACCAGCGGTCGGTGCCGCCGGCACCACGGCCGTCAGCGATCGCTCGCTGCGCGAGCAGACGATTTATGTGCCCTATCAGAAACTGCGCGAAACATTCGAGAAGCAGGGGCGGGGCGTATTTCTGCCGTACGAAAAATTTCAGGAATTATGGCAGGCGGCGCGCGAGCGGCCGGTGCCAGCCGCTCCTGACAAACCACCGGTGGGAGCCCTCATCACGGAAATCGACAGTCAGTCGCTGGTTGAACGTGATACGCTCAAAGTCACCTCGCGTTTACAAGTTGAATTGCTGGCCACTGGCTGGCATCTCATTCCGCTGCGACTAGGCGACGCCGCGATCATCTCGGCCCGCTGGGGCGATCAGCCCGCTCATGTCATCTATCAGCAAGATGGCTACTACGTGCTCGTGCATCACGATGCCCAGCCCAAACCCGCTGAAGCAAAAGCGGCAGAACCCAAACCCGCAGAGACCAAACCTGCAGAAGCAAAACCTGCTGAACCCAAACCTGCTGAAGCAAAACCTGCTGAAGCAAAACCTGCTGAAGCAAAACCTGCTGAACCCGCTGCTGGGGTAGCCGCGAAGGGGGCCGCCGGACGCCGCGAACTGACCTTGGAATATGCCAAGGCTTACGTCAAGCAGCCGGGGCGCAATACCGTTTCGTTCGAGGCTCCGCAGGCGCCCGTGCATCGCTGGAAGGTGACGATACCACAGGCGGGCGCGAAGATTACGGTGCAGCCCACGATTGCGGCCAACGAGTTGACGGCGGCGGGTGAAGGGGGCAAACCAGCCGCCGAGTCGGCGCTGCTGGCCTTCGTCGGCGCGGCGGCGACGGTGCAAGTCGAGTGGACCGCTAAGGCCGAGGGCGCCGCTGGTCTGGAAGCACTCATCAATGTCCAGGCGCGCCAGCAGGCCTTGATCGACGAAGGTGTCGTGCGCACTCAAACCGTCCTCAACTACGACATTCAGCGTGCCGAGGTGGCTCAGTTGCAACTGGAGCTGGCCACGGATCATCGCGTGATCAATATCTTTGATGCGAATGTGCGGCAGTGGGAGTCGAAGCAGCAGGAAGACAAACAGGTGGTCACCGTGCAGCTGTTTCAGCCGGTACGTGGTGCCCAAAATCTGACGATCGAGACCGAAAAGATTCTGCTCGATATGAATCAAAAAGAGTTGCCGGTGCCGGCGGTGAAAGCCTTGCGGGCGGGACGTCAACAAGGTGTGGTGCTGGTGAAGGTGGGAGCGGAACTGCGCGGTGATCTCGTGCGTCGAGTCGGTTTGACGCAGCTGGATCCCAGCGAGTTGCCGCCGGATCTGGTGAAGACCGCCTGGGACTTTCTCTTCCGCTACTCCACGTTGCCCTTTGATTTGGCGATTTCGCTGGAACGCGTGAAGCCGCGTATTCAGGTCGATGAATTGGTCGAAGCGTACCTCGAACCAGAACAGCTCACCGTCCAGTTACTAGCGCTCTACCAAATCGAGCGGGCTGGCGTGTTTCAGTTAGAACTGGCGATTCCCGAGGGGTATGAACTACGCGATGTTCGCGGTCAGGCAGTGGCGGGCGTCGAAGCTGCGGCGGTGGATTCGCATCGACTCGAAGGCGACGACAAAACAAAACTGGTCGTTGCCTTGTCGCGCAAGGCGATGGGGCGAGTGGGATTGGTGGTGGAACTGCAGAAACGACTGCAGGACGCTAATTTGCTGACGCCCACGGGTGAGTCTTCGGAGCTGCCTGTGCCGCTGCCGAGGGCGGCCGTGGAGGGCCTCGAACGAGCGACCGGGCGCATCGTCCTGTTTGCCCCGGAAGCGCTGCGGATTAATCCGCAAACGCAAAGTCAATTAAGGGTGATCACGCAGGCCGAAGCCTATCAAGGTGTGGAGTCGCTGCGGGGTAATCGTTTCCCGACCACTCGCCCGGTGCTCGCTTTTGCCTACGGCAAGCCCGCGGCGACGCTGACGCTGGAAGCACAGCGGCGCCGGCCCGCCATCACCGCCAAACAGCTCCTCATCGCCCGCTGCGACACGGGCGTCGTGAAGTACGAAGCGCGGTTTGTCTACGACATTCGCTACAGCAGTGTGAAGAGTGTGCGGATTGATGTGCCGGCCGAGCTGGCTAGCAAGCTGCACAACGAAACGCCCGCGATTCGGGAAAAAGTGATTGAAAAACCGGAGCCTTCGCCCGCGGATGGATGGGTGGCGTGGAGTTTCACGGGGGAGACGGAACTGTTTGGCGAGCGTGAAATTCGGCTCAGCTGGGAAGTGCCACTGGAGGAACTAGCCGTAGGCGGAAGTCGCTCGATCGACTTACCACGATTGCAACCAGCGGGTGCCGATCTGGATCGCGCGTGGGGGCAGATTCTGGTGACGAAAGCGGAGACGCTGGACATCCAGCCGACCGGAGAGCCGGTTGGAATTCGGCCCATCGATCATCAGCATGACCTGCAGTTCAATGTGGCCGTCGATCAAGTGGCACGGGCCTTCGAGTTTCAGCAGCCCGACTGGCGGCTTAGTCTGCAGTTACGCCGTTATCAACTGGAAGATGTTAAACGCACCAGTATCGAACGCGCCCTGCTGCGCATGGTCGTCACTCGCAACGGCGACCTGGCGGTCCAGGCGATGTATGTGATTCGATCGGTGCGCCAGCGCATCGGAGTGCAGTTGCCCGCGAATTACGTGCTCGACACGCAGCCGCTGAAGGTATTTGGCAGGCGACAGGATTTGGAAGTCGGCGATGGCGGTGAACTGTTCATCCCGCTGGTTTCGCCCGGTGCGTCGTCGGGGGCCGAAGAGGTGCTGGTGGAGCTGCGCTACACGGTGCCCAAGGGATCGGGGCGGCTCCAGTTACCGCGTTTCTCGGAAGACCCAGCGATTCAGCAAATTCATCTCGTCGCGTATGTACCACGCGAGTGGACGATGGTGGGCTGGAACGGCTCGTGGTCTGAGGAGTTCGATTGGATCCGAACGACGCCGCTGGAAAAAGTTCCCAGCGGTAAAATCGACGATTCAGCACTGCTTCAGAAAATGACTCCAGCGGGGACTTCAACTGTGGCAGTGGATGATTTCCCCGTGGATGGTTATCGCTATCTGTTTTCCACGTTGCGACCGGATGCGGCGAGCGACAACGCGCTGCAGCTCGTGACAGTGCGACGTTTGGTGCTCCATGGAATGATCATCGGCCTGCTCGTGATCATCGGCTACCTGGGGCTGCGCGGCAACTGGAATCAGCGCATCTCGCTGGTGCTCGGACTGGTTCTCACGGTGCTGCTGTGTCAGGTCTTTTTGCCGACACTCGGTCAGCAGTTGATCGACGGTGCATCGCTAAGTGTGAGCGGATTATGGGCGTTTATTTGGACGTTGCAGGGCGGAGTCACTCACCTGCGTTCTTGGTGGCGATCGCGCTGGCAGACGGGCGGCGAGCCGACGGTGGACCGTGCCGTGGTGGGCGGGACATCAGGTGAAGTTTCTCAGTTATTGAAAATCGAGCCCGACGCCGCGGCAGAGGGTTCTTCACCCTTTATCGCCACGGTGGAGATGCCGAAGTCTGCCGAGCCTGGTGTGGCCGAATCGAACGAACCCGATCAGGAGACGAAGTAATGAAATCCTGCAGCCAAGTCGCGCCAGTATGGGGCGCACGGGTACGTTGTTCATCAGTTCGTTGCGGATCAGTATGTCGCGCCACAGTTCGTTGCGTTCTGAGTAGCGTTTGGTGGAAGTTGTGCGCGATCGGATGTTTAAGTCTGCTGCTCTGGCCGCTGGCGGCCAACGCCCAAGAGCCCGCTAAGCAAGTCCCCGCGCCGCCAGCACCCGCGCCGCCAGCCCCTGCGCCGCTGGTGCGCGAAATCTTTGTCCCCTTTAGCGAGCTGCCCGTGGTGCTGGAATCCGCTCCCCAGCGAGTGTTCTTGCCGCGAGTGGAATACGAGCAGCTATTGCAAGCGGCCAAGAAGACCGCCCTCACGGCCGCTCCGCGCGCCGCTTCGATCATTGCGGCGGATTACCGCGTGGAGATGGGCGAAGAACGAGCGAAGATTCGCGGCACTCTCACCGTGGAAGTGCTCGAGCCTGGCGTCCATGCGCTGAACCTGGAATGGACTGGAGTCGGCGTACGCAGTGCGCGGCTCGATAGCCAGCCGGCAGCGATGGCCCAAGTTAATCCACATCAAGTGGTGCTCTTTGTTGATCGAGTTGGTCGTCAGCAATTGGAATTGGAATGGGTGGCAGCCGTCGAAACGACCGCAGCCTTGCAAAGCTTGTCGGCCAAATTACCCCAGGTTCCCAGCACCCGCTGGCAACTCACCGTTCCCGGAAACGTCGAGATCAAGAGTGGAGCGGCGGTGCGGCAGCGCGACTTTGATGCGAACACGCAAGTGACGCGATTCGAGTTGCTGCCGAATCGCGGCGCCGAACCACTCGTCATGACGCTCAACAATCGGCAGCTGCAGCGCGATCGAGTTGTCGTGGCACGCAGCGTACTCATTGATGAACTGACGCAAGGTTACGAGCGGCTGCATGCGACGATGACGTTCACGGTGTTACATGGAGCTGTGGAGCGGCTGCGGTGGGAAGTGCCAGCCGGATTTGAAGTGACCGACGTGAAGACTCCACTGCTGGCGCGGTGGAGTTTGCTACCAGCAGCGGGTGACAAGGCAGCGGGTGACAAGGCAGCGGGTGACAAGGCAGCGGGTGACAAGGCAGCGGGGGCAGAGCCCGGCCAGCCAGCCGCCGCGGCTCAACCTGGCGCAGCAGCGATCTTGGAACTGGTGCTGCGCGAACCGGCGACTTCGGCCGAGCCGGTGACGGTGCAGCTGCTCGCTTCGCGTCTGGGGCGACCGGCACCCCAGTGGACCTTCCCGGCACTCAAGCCGCTCGATACCAACTCGCATGTTGCCGTCTTAGGATTGCTTACGGAGCCGAAATGGGATGTTGATTCGGTGCGCAGCGATGGGCTGCTACCGATCGATGCCGGGCATTTGTGGCAAGCGTTACCGACCAGCGTGCAGACGGCGGAGCCCGGTGCGCCGCTTGTGCGAACGGTGGCTGCGTATTATGCGCCGCAGGCGGATTATCGCTGGTCGGCGCGTCTGCGGGAGCAGGTGGCGGCCTTACGAGCCACCGGCAACTTACTCCTCCAGGTCGGCAAAAAATCCTGGGAAGTGCGCGGCGGCTTTGCTCTTACTCCTGAAGTCGACAAAGTCTTTCGTTTCGACATGGAGATTCCTGCTGGCTGGGTGCTCTTGCAAGTTTCCACCGAAGCGGGTGCGAATCTGGCCTTTGAAGAGTACGCGGGAGAGCAGGGGACTCGGCATATTCATGTGCGGTTGCCAGCGGGGCTGGTGCCGCAGGCGACGAGTTCGATTTATTTTCGTGCCGAGGCGACGCCCGAGGGGTGGTTGGATGCCTGGCCGAATAAAAAGTTTGCGGTACCCTTTCCGCGGTTTCTGGTGCGGGGAGCCACTCAATTTGATGGTGCTATCGCCATTCACTCGGACCAGGATTTCAAACTTGAACCGGCTGCCGCCGAGCGCTTTCGAGCCGTCACCCCGCTCGATGAAAATGAAAAGAAGCAATATGGTCTGGCAGGCACTCCCACCTCGTTTGCCTATCGCCATGAAAGCTCGGATTACGCGGCCGAATTCACGGTGGAGCCGGTATTGCCGGTGATCACAGCGCGGACGTTTTCTTTTCTGAAATATGATGCGGATTCGCTGACCGCGCATTACGAGCTGGTGCTGAAGACCGAGCGCGGACGAGCCCAGGAATTTACATTTCTCTTACCTCGCGCCACCCCCAAGGCCCTTCAAGTGAGCGGCCTGGATGGGATCGAGGTTAAAGAGTTCAGTATCGTTGACGACGCTGCGGCGGTGGCGGATGAAAGCGAGCCTCCCGCCGAGAAAAAGGAGCTCGATTCCGACTGGCGGAAGTGGCGGGTGGTCCTGGGTGACTATGTGCAAGGACAAGTACGACTGCGGATTGATTTTCAGCAGCGATTGCCGGCATCGCAGCCCAAAGGATTAGTGCTGCCGCTCTTACGCGCGGATCCGCGCGTGGTGGCTTACGAGTCAGGATTGATGGCGGTGGAAACGGCCGGCGAAGTTGACGCGCAGCTCAATGTGGAACTCGAAGGACGCAGTCGAGTGCGCAAAATCGACAAAGGAGAATTGGCGGAGGCGGATCATGAGGTGGGAAAACGGATGCTCGGTGCCTTCGGATTCTTAGGCACACCGCCCTCGGGCACCATCGATCTGGAACGCCGCCAATCGTTACGACTGGCGTCGACCATTGTGCAGCGAGCCGAACTGGTGACGCTTGTCGGCGCGAGTGGTCGAGCGATCACGGCGGCCCGTTTCACGCTGCGTACGAAATCATCCTTCTTGGAACTGGGCATGCCGGAGCAGGCAAAGTTGTGGTCCGCGATGCTGAATCAAGCACCGCTGGCGCCGCAGCGGGAAGGCGAGCGATTGCTGTTAAGTCTACCCATGGTAGCCGCCGCCACTCTGCGCGATGTGCAAGTGGTGTATGAGTCGCCGGTGGAGCCGCTGAGTTTTCGCGGTAACGTCGAGGCTCAGGCACCACGGCTCTGGTTGCGCGAATCGGCGGATGAAACGCCTCAGGAAGTGCCGCTGGCGGACGTGCAGTGGCGCGTATTGGTGCCGTCTGGATATCAAGTCACCGCAGCGACCGGCACGGTGTTTCCAAACTGGGTCGACCCAGAGACTCGACAGAATCTGCAGTTGCATCCGGCACCCTGGACTACGCTGGCCACTCGTGTGGAGCGAGTTTCAGATTGGACCATCGCGCGGACTCAGCGATTCGGAGGAGTGATGAATCGTGCGTTGGCGATGGGCGGGGCGATGGCCCCAGCCGCAAAAAACTCCTGGCAAGTGGTCGATTCAGAGGGCGCGGAAACGATGAGCGCCAACCTGTCGGGCAGGTGGAACGATGCTGCGGGAGCGGCGGAGTTCGAACAGAAGCGGCAGATGATGGAGAAGACGATGGCTGGCAGAAGTTCGCCCCCTGGGCAGCCCCCCACCTCGGCACCCGAAATGCCAGCTCCTACGGCCAGCGAGCCAGCGTCGGCATCGACCCTGGCTAAACAGGAACGGGCGCGCGATAAGCTCGAGGCAGCGGACCGTCGTGACCCTGCCGCGACCGGCAAGGATCAAGTGGTCGACTTACCAACAAAGGAGTCTGGGAGCAGATCTGAGGAACGTCGCGCCGATGAGGCTCCGGCGACGAAATTGCCGACACCCAACGATGCCCTAGCCGATGGCGATCAGGCCAAGCAGGCGTCGGATGATTTTGATGCCTTGGGACGGGAAGACGAATCACTGGGACTGTGGGCGCTGCAGGGAGTACGCAGTTTGCCCATCGATTTGGTTACCGTGATCAATCAAACTCCTCATGCACCGATCCAATTTCAGAGTCTAGGAAATGAGCCAAAGCTGCAGATTTCCATCATCCCGCGCGCACGCTGGCAGATGTTGGCTTGGAGTTTAGCGGTCATCTGGGGTGGGCTTTTCTGGATGGGGATCATGGGTGGTGCCGCGAGTCGTCAGATTCGCTGGCTGATCGTGGGCTGGTTGGTGGCGGGCATCCTGCCACTCATTGGCATCTGGCACTATGAACTTTCAACACTCGCCGACCCGCTCTTTTCCGTCAACTCGCTACTGGCCGCCTGCTGCGTCATCAAGGCCGCGTACGGCGAGCTGGTGGCGCGGTGGGCGCGGCGCCGTCGAGCGGTACTGGCGGGCTCGACTACGTCGACGCTGAGTGGGCTGTTGATTGTCGGATTGCTGAGCGTGAGTGCGGCGTCCGTACAGGCTCAGCCGGCCCCGCCGCCGCCGCCCGTGGTTGTGCCCGATGAGGCCATCATTTTGCCGTACGATCCTCAGGCCGAGCAGCCGACTCAAGATGCCAAAAAGGTTTTCATTCCTTATGCGAAATATCAGGAGCTATGGAATCTGGCATATCCCGACCAGCGCACGCTGATCAAGCCGCCGCCAGCCACGTATGCGTGGGGTGAAGGAAGCTATGCGGCGGTGCTGGAAGCGAGCGATGATCTGCTATTGGAGGGACGCTTCACGATTAAGGTATTCACGGCGGAGCCGCTGGATGTGCCACTGCCGCTGACGGGCGGCGTATTTGTGACGGCGACGGTTGGTGGCCGCCCCGCCGTCCTGCGCATGGTTGTGCCTCCCAACAGTCCACCGCAGCAAGGCGTGATCACCTTATCACTGCCCGGTAAGGGCGTGCATGAGGTGACGATTCAGGTGCGCATGAAACTGGAGCGTCGTGGTGGGTGGCGAGTGGCGGAGGGACGTCTGCCGAATGGCCTGACGACGGCCCTCAATCTGCGCGTCGCCGCCGCTGGTACCGAAGTTCGCTTAGGTGATGTCACGGATCGTTCGCGCTATGAAACAACTCAGGATCGCCAGCCCATTGAGACGGCGCTCAATAGCGATGGGAAGCTTAATCTCGCTTGGCGACCGCGTGTTTCGACCGGTGAAGTGGATCGCGGATTGACCGTGGAATCGAATGCTGAATGGGATGTGCGGGATGACGCTTTGCGACTGGTGTGGCAATTGCAGTTGCAGTTTCCGCGCGGCCGCCGTGATGGTTTTACGCTGGAAGTTCCCCGTGACTATTTGGTGGAACGCGTCGTCGGCGATAACGTGCGTGGCTGGAATAGTGCGCGTGGCGAGGAGGAAGCGGCGGCCGCCAAAGATGACAACGCTGCCGCTGCCAGTAAATCCCAAAAGGTGAACGTCACGCTGCTGAAGCAGGCGGTCGATCAGGAAAAGCTGACGCTGGTGTTGAGCCGACGGGGACGAGTGGGCTCGGGAGATTTAACGTCTGCGGCGTTGCCGGTGGTGATGGTGAGCGACGCGGTGCTCCATCAAGGCGTGATCGCCGTGCGCCGTAGTGTGAATCTGGATGTGCACCTAGAGGGAATTCAAGGACTAACGCCGGCCGAACGAGCCTCGCAGTCGTTGTCTCAAGTCGCCGGCGTGGTGGAAGAGAGTCCGCTGGCGATTCGACCGCTGCAAACCTTGCGCTTCAAGAATCCTGGCTATGCCGCCCGCTTGGTGGCCACGATCGCACGTGGCGAAGTGAGCGCCGAGTTTCGCTCGCTGCTGAAGATCGAAGAGCGGCGGTCGGTTTGGGAGAGTCAGGTTCTGATGAGTTCGGGAGAGAAACTTGTTCATCAGTTGCTGCTGCGTTTGCCGGCTGGACTGACTCAAGTTGAAGTCAGTGGTCCCGTGCCGCTGCGCTGGACGATTGCCGCCGAGGAAGGTCAGCCGGAGTCCAAGCGGCAGCTGCTCACGATCCTCTTACCCGATGCGGTGAAGGGGACGGCACAGTTCGTGGTCCGAGGACGACTGGAGCGTGTGGCGGGAGCGGAGCTGCCATTGCCGCAAGTGGAGCTGCTGGATGTGAATCGCCAAACAGGACTCTTGGTGGTGCAAGTCGATCCAGCGGTGGAAGTGCGGGCGACCAAGCTGCAAGGCTGCGAGTCGGTACTGCTGAGCCAAGCGAACACGTGGTTGGTGGAAAGTCAGCGGGCCGCCGCTCGACTGGCACTCGCTCACCGCAGTGCAAATTACTCGGGAGCGTTGCAATTGGTGCGTCGCGAGCCGCGAGTTGCTTGTCACACGATCACGAATGTGAATGTCAGCAGCCGCACGATTCAGGAAACGATCTTGGTGGAGTTTCGCATTGAAGAAGCGGGGGTGCGCGAGCTGGAGTTCGAGTTGCCCGCGGCGCTGCGGGACGCGCAGATTTCCGCTCCACTTTTGCGGCGCCAGCTCATTACGGACCGGCCCGCTGGAATAGTGCAGGTAAAGCTGGAGCTACAAGACGAAGTGATGGGTGAATATCGAGTGCTGGTGCAGCAAGATCGACTGGTCAATGGCGAGGTGCAATTGGCGACCGTTCCGCGTGTGCTCACGGGGCGTACCGATCAGCGTCTGGTGGCGTTTGAATCATCCGCTCGAGACGAACTGGTGGTGGAAAGCACCGAGCAGTTCGAAGCTCTCACGCGTCAACAGCAAGCCTGGGCACGATTGTCCACGGTGCTTGGTGATAAGGTGATGGCGGCCTATCAAGTGCGCGGCGAAGCCACTCAGGTGCAGTTGCCCTATCGCCTGCGCACGCGCACAACGGTCGAGACCGTACAGGCGCGCATCGCACTCGCACAGACAGAACTTGAGGTTGACGAAAGCGGCACCTATCGCGGACGACAGACTTATCAAGTTGATAATGGCACCGAGCAGCATTTGGAGGTGGAGTTGCCGGCAGGGGCGACGATTTGGACCGTGCAAGTTGCCGGTGAAGCGGTGCGACCTCAGGCGGCCGCCGGCGGACAGCATCGAGTGCTCATCCCACTCGTGAAAACCGCTCAGGGTGATCTCGATTATCCCGTGGTCATCACGTATGCGGGACAACTGACCAAGCCGGGCTGGTTCCGCCAAGTCAGTTTTCCGTTTTTGAAGACGGTGAATATCAATGTGGAACTCAGTCGAGTGCGATTGCTGCTGCCGTCCGAGCAGCGCTGGTTCAATTTCACCGGATCGCTCGGTGAAGTTGGGGATCGGGGAGAGTATGAAGCGAGTGGTTTGGAATATCAGATCAAGCGACTCACGCGCTTATCAGATTTACTGCGTAGCTCGAGTGGCGACGATTTGCTCAAGCTACGCGCTAGCGGCAACCTGAAACAGTTGGACGTTCAGGTCCAACAGCAATTGACGCAAAGCTATCAAAATGATGCTTACAGTCGCAATTCCACTCGCTTGCGTTCGGCCCTGGAACAGTCGCGCAGTCAGGTCGAGCAGGAAGAGTTGGCGCAGTCGCAGCTGGAACAAAAGCAGGTCGAAAACCGTGATCGACTCAACGGTGCCTTTCTGAATCAATTCAATAAGCGGGCCAACAATGTCGTGACGGAACTAGGTGAGAACTTCTCGGCGGAAGCTGCTCGTCCGGCTGAAAGCAGCGTGAATGCAGACGGGTTCAACGGCAATTGGTTCGCCACGAATGGTTTGACGACGAAGGTGCCCGAGGGGCGCGTGGCGCGCGTGCGCAGTGAGGCGTCGGGGCGGGTGGCGGGACGCAAGGGCGGCAAAGCTGGCGGTGAAGAGCAGCAATTGTCGCAACAGGCGAATCAGCGCGCATTGGGCGCCGAGCAGAAGCCAGCAGCTGATTCGAAGGTGAACACACAAAATGATGTGGCTGAGAATGAACAAGTGAAACTCAATCGCCGCTACCAACAGCGACTAGATTCACAAAAACAAAGTCAATCGTTCCAGGAGAGTTTGAATCCGACGAACAGTTTTTATTTCCGCAATCAGACGACACCGGCAACGGGTGGCCAGGCACCAGCCTTTACGCCACCGGGAGCGGCTAATCTTGGCGATCTTGCCAACGCGCCCCAGCGTGGCGCGAGTCCCGTGCCGGGTGGCATGGGATCAGGAAACATGCCAGGCATGATGGGGCCAGCGAGCGGTTCGCTGGGGCGGCCTGGCGGCGGCCCAGGGGGCGGTGGATTTGGTGGTGGTGGTGGCGGCATGGGCGGCATGGGCGGCGGTATGGGTGGTGGTATGGGTGGTGGAGACCTGTCGGGAGCGCTGGGTGGTAGCGGCGGGGGAAGTAATGTGGATGGGACGTTGGCGGCCGAGTTTGGCGAAGGATACTTGGCGGGGGTGCCGGTCGATTTACCGGGTCGCGGCCGCGAGTATTTGTTTCGCACGCCGCGCGCCGATCTGGCACTGACCGCTCGCAGCCTGGATCAGCCGCTGGTAGAACGCGGCTATCGCCTGCTGGCCATCCTGGGTGGAATCACTCTGCTGCTCGTCATCCGCCGTTTTACGACCACCAAAGTCGTTCGCTAGAACAGAGGTTTGCGGCGAGGTTTGCGGCTACAAATCGTCACTCGCTAGGCCGCTATTATCGGGCCCGCAGCGCTAGTGTTTAGCTGCCGCGGGATTGGAGTTGAGTCCTTTTTGATGGCCGCGGATGCCCTTGAAAATGCCGCGCAGGACATACAACTCACGAGCGATCTGATGACGCTTTTCCGGATCGCGCTCAAACAAGCGTGCCCAATAGTTGCGCGCATAATGCTTCACCATTGCGAAATACATCCAGCGCGGGAATCCCCAGAGTTTTGGTGCCGAATCCTCGTAGTATAAACCTTGATGAATCGCAACTTTTTCGGCGCGCTGCAGCGCCCAGTCGGGTGTGCAGTTCTCCTTGGGAACGTAATGCCAAACTACCGGTTCGGATAGATAAACCGGTCGCAGACCGGCTTTCATCATCTGGTGTTGCATTTGCCATTCCTGTCCGCGCAGCGCTGTGCCCGGTCCCGCCCATTCCACAAAGCCACCAATCGCCTTCAAGTCGTCAATCAGCGCACACCAGTTCGCGCCCAGAAAATAGAAATCCTGAGATGTAATCTGCTCACTTGTCGGGCGCCAGCCCACGGCGGAGAAGGGAAGGTATTTCTTCAGCCATTCAGGTGGCGCTTCCTCGTAATCAACTTCGATCGGACCGCCATAATAGAACTTATTCAGCGGGGCAGTTCGCAGGATGTGAGCGTAGCACATCAAGAAGTTTGGATTCACACGCACATCGTCGTCGATGAACAGCGCGGCTCCGGTGAGGTCCGCCATCGCCAGATTCAACGCTCGACTTTTATTTCCTAATTCCTGGTAGAGATATCGTGCCCGCAACGGAGGCGGAGCGTTTTCCACGACCGCCTGAGCGCCAAACCGACCTCCGTTCTCGACAATGATGATGCCCGCATACTCCTCCGGCAACTCGCAGGCCGCGAGGTACCGCAAGGTGCGTTCTAACAAATCGGGGCGACCATGAGTTGCTACCAGGATCGTGATCGGATAAGTCATAGCAATTTCAACTGCATCCCCTCCTGAGAACAGGAAAGGACTTCAAAAGGAGAGCTCAAAACGCTGTTCGCCAGACTGCCTTGGTGAGAACGGATTTTGAGCGGACGAATGCCACGAGCGGGCAGCGACCGCGAGCAATCTACACCTCACGAAGCACCTTGGTCAACGGCGCTGCCAGACGGCGCGCGCGACACGTACGCCGGTCGGGTGGAGGGCCATCCCGCTAGGGCAGGAGTTGCCCCAATCTTGACGCCCGATGCGGCGGAAAAACAGGCTGAGACCGCGCTGCACAAAGCAGAGCGATGGCAGCAGAGTTGCCATGCCTAGCCTTCACGCTGCTCTCCTGTTTTCTCGCTAATAACGCTTCCTGGGAGCGTGCCAATTCGTGGCATTTACCCCCTTGGGCGCTCGTTTTTGATTGACGAAAAAAGAGCGATTTCTACATTGATTCACGCGGTTGATCGGACCAGAAAAACATTCGTGGAGCAACTGCTCGCTGCGAGCCGTTAGCTCGGTCCGCCGCGATCTCAATCGGGGGCCATTGTCTCACTCAGGGAGGGTTCATCATGGTGTCCTTGGACCATGCACAACGTGAGCGGCAACGGCGACTAGCCGCTCCCCACGATCTGCCGCGGCGTGTCGCAGCGGCACTCGGTGCGTCCAGTTATTCCGCGTTGCATGCGATCACCTTAATCGCCGCCGGCCCCTGCATTTTTTTATTAGGTGAAGTGCCTAGTTTCTTTCTCAAACAGATCGCTCAGCACGTCGTCGCGGCCGTCCCAGGCGTGCAGGAAGTCAGAAACCAGTTGCTGGTTGTGTCACAGCCCAACCAAACGCCGAAAGCTCCCCTGAATTAATTCACCTGCCGAGAAGGATCGGATCATGTCACCGTGTCGAGCGATACTTTTGGTTACCAAAGATTTTGACTGGGCCGATCTGGCCCTCAACCATTTGCAGACCCTGGGCTGTCAGGTGCGCCACGTGCCGCGACCATCTTCGATCTGGGGCCCATCGCTCCACGAGCCCTGTCATGTGGCGATCATGGCCCATGAGCGACCGACGCCTGGTCTGCCGCTGCTCTTGGAGCGATGGCGGCGCGCTGGTCAGGCACCGCGAGTGCTGCTGCTGGCCGACGAACCTGGCTCCACCGAACAGCTCCAGCGCATCGGTGTGCATCGAGTGCTACCGCGGCGCATCGCTTGGCCGGACTTCGAGCAAACCGTCGCCGATCTGCTGGAAGAGGCGTGGCAGCGTGAAATCGAACGCGCGGCCCGCGCAGCCGTGGATGGCGCGGTATCACAGGCTTATCTGCCGCTACCAAGTGGCGGTTCCAATTGGCCTACGCCAGCGTTTCCTGACGGTAGCTGAGATCCAGCAAATCGATCGGATGAACAATCTTCAGCACCTCGCCGCGCATCCGCGCTTCGCGAGCAATCTGCAGCAGACAACCGGCATTCGCCGTGACCACCACGCGCGCTCCCGTCGACAGAATGTTTTCCATCTTGCGATGACTGAGGCGCTCGGCCATCTCGGGTTCCGTCAAGTTGTACGTGCCGGCGGCACCACAGCAGAGTTCCGATTCCGGTAGATCGACGAGCTTCAGGCCGGGAATCGCCGACAGCAGATGCCGCGGCTGCTCCCGGACCTTCTGTGCATGAGCTAAATGGCAAGCGTCATGATACGTGGCCGTTAGACGCAATTCACCGGGCGGCGGCACTAAACCGAGACTATCCAAAAACTCATTGACATCCCGCACCTTCGCCGCAAATTGGCGCCGTGCCGGCTCCGCCGCATCGTGCCAGTGATGCCCGTAATCTTTGAGCATCGAACCGCAGCCTGCCACATTGATGATGATGGCGTCGACTTCGTCCGGCTTAAACGCCGCTACGTTCGTATCTGCCAGTTCGCGCGCTGGATCGCTGGCGCCGGCATGCAAGTGAATCGCCCCACAGCAAACTTGTCCTGGCGGCACCACGACGTCGCAGCCATTCTCCTGCAGCACTCGAGCAGTCGCCCAGTTCGTAGGGCGAAACATCACATCGCCCACGCAGCCCGTAAACAAGGCTACGCGTGCGCGCCGTCGCCCCTTGGCCGGTAGAAATGCCGGCAGCGGCGGCTCGGGCTTGGGCAGCGGCGGTAGCAGCGTGACCAAGCGTCCAAGTCGCGGCGGCAAAAGCTTCCACAGCCCGGTTTTGACGAGCAGTTTATCGAGCCCCAGGCGCTGCGCGATCCGCGCCGGAATCAGCGCCTTCCGCAGTCGTTCGGGAAACGGAAACAGCCCGAACAAAATCCACTTGTGGAACCAATCACCACTCTTCTTTGGCGCATCACCCGTCTGCTCCATCGCCACGCGAAACGGCTCGATTAATTTGCCGTACTGCACGCCCGACGGACAGGCCGACTCACAAGCCCGACAATCTAAACACAACTCTAAATGCCGCCGCACTTCCTGATTGAGTGCCAGCCGACCATCGGTCACGGAACGCATTAGGTAAATGCGGCCGCGCGGACTGTCATTCTCATCCCCCAGCTCCACATACGTGGGACATGAGGCGGTGCAAAGTCCGCAGTGGACACAGTCCAGGAACAACTCGTAATCAATTCCCGCGCCCGGATTTGTCGACGAATCTGTTTTCATAACTTCCATTCACTAGTCGTTACTCGACATACACAAAGCGGCCGGGATTGAGCAGGTCGAGTGGATCGAACTGCCGCTTCACCGCCGTCATTAAATCAAACGATAACCCCATCCCGCCCCAGACACTTTGGTGAGTCGCTTCCACCGCTCCGGGATTCGACCAGACTGTGATATGCCCCGCCTGAGCGGCCGCGACCGGCTGGAGCTGTCCCACCAGCGTTCGCGACAGTCCACCGGCTGGAATCTGACTCAACCGCGCAATCACGATGCCGTTCCCCGCATGCGCTTGCAACGACGCGCCTGGATCCAGACGTTCGATTGCCGCCATCATCGGTACCGTCCCACTCGGTCGCACCGAGGCCTTAATCACGAGTGGCGAATCACCCGCCTGCGGAAACTCCGTCAGGCGACTCCACCACGCCTGTGCCAGCGTGTCGCGCCAATCCACCACCTCGCGCGACGTTACGCTCTGCCACTCCGTCCGCAGTCGACCGACCATCCAGTCCACTTCTCGCAGCGTGCCTTCCAGCCCTACAACCAATAAGCGGTCCGTCGGCCGCGCACCTAATTCCTGCAGCTTCTCTTGCCACGCCGGTCCCGACAGCAACTCGACGGCCACCGGTGTAGTTTCCGAGCGACTGATGGAGGCGAGTAGCGCTTCCGCTTGCTCGTCGCTCGTCACCACGCAGCCGACTAAAGCGGAACTAGCGGTCCGCGGCTTCAATCGCAAGGTAACGGCAGTGATCACGCCCAGCGTTCCCAAAGAGCCCGTCAGCAGCTTGCAGAAATCGTAGCCCGCCACATTCTTCACCACTCGGCCACCACCCTTAAAGGGCGTGCCGCGTCCGTCCACCGCCTGAATCCCAATCACGTGATCGCGCACGGTCCCGCAGCCATAGCGTCGCGGCCCGTTGTAGTTCGTCGCAATCACGCCTCCCACGGTCGCGCGCTCCGCTTGCGGTACGTCGATCGGCAGCTGCTGATTCTCCGTTGCCAAACGGTCCTGCAGAGCTCTCCACGTGAGTCCCGCTTCTACGGTGATCGTGAGGTCACGGGCGGGATAGTCGCTGATGCGGTTGAGCCCGGTAAGCGCCAGACCGATACCGGAACGCTTGGCCGGTAGCCCCCAATCCAAACTCGTTTGACCGCCCCAGGCATAGACCGGCGTCGCGCTGGCGTAACAGTCGGCCAGCGTCGCAGCCACCTCGGCTACCTCGGTCGGCGTGACGGTTCGAGTGAGCGGCAACAAGGCCGCGCCGCTGGCTCCTGCCCCAGACGCGTTCGCTTCCACCTGGCCCGCATTTGTTTTCGCTACTGCTTTTCCCACGTGCATATCCCCATCAACTCACCACTCACCACTCACCACCCCAATTCACACCCGCCGTTACAGCGCCGCTCGCCGACCTGGATGTTTCATCTCCATGCCGCAGCCAGCCGCCGTGGGCAGCAATTTATCCGGACTCAATTGATTCCGCGGATTGAACGCCTCGCGCAAGCGACGCATCACCTCCAGGTCGGCCGGCGTAAACATCTTTTGCATGAACGCAATCTTCTCGACGCCAATCCCATGCTCGCCGGTCACACTGCCGCCGCAATTCAAACAAGCTTCGAGTATCTCGCCGCTCGCCTCCAGCACGTTATGCGTCTGCTGGGGATCGCGTTCATCGAATAACAGGATGGGATGAATGTTGCCATCGCCGGCATGAAACACGTTGACGATTCGCAATTGATATTTCTGACCGATTTCCGTGATCCGCTGCAGAATGTGCGGCAACTGAGTGCGCGGTACCACGCCATCTTGAGTGCAATAGCTGGGGCTCAAACGCCCGATCGCTCCGAACGCCTGCTTGCGACACTTCCACAGCTTCAGCCGTTCCTTCTGATCCTTGGCCAGTCGCACCTCGCGGGCGCCACGCCGCGTACAAAGCTCAATGATCCGCTCCTGCTGCGCATCCAGGTCTGCTTCCAGCCCGTCCACTTCCATCAGCAGGATGGCTTGAGCATCCAGTGGAAAACCAAATTGAAAGGCCGCTTCCACCGCTTCCAAAATCCCTTGATCCATCATCTCCAAAGCCGCTGGCACAATCCCCGCCCCAATGATCTCACTGATCGCATTCGTCGCATCGTCGACCGAATCAAAAATCCCCAGCAGCGTGCGATAACCTTGCGGGTTCCGCGTCAGTCGCACCCAGATGCGGGTGACAATGGCGAGCGTCCCTTCGCTGCCGACGAGCGTGCCGACCAGATCGAGTCCGGGAGCGTCCTCGGCGGGACCACCCAGACGCACGATGCGCCCATCGGCCAGCACCGCTTCGACGCCGAGCACATGATTCACGGTCACGCCATATTTCAGCGTGTGCGGTCCACCCGAATTCGTCGCCACGTTCCCACCAATCGTGCAGGCTCCCTGACTCGATGGATCCGGTGCGTAGTGAAAGCCCGTGCCCTTCAAGGCATTCGTAAGCCACACATTGACCACGCCTGCTTGCACCACCGCATAGCGATCTCGCAGGTTAATCTCCTCGATCGCCTTCATGCGTGTCAGCACGATCATCACTCCGCCGCCCACCGGCAGACAGCCACCCGCCAAAGACGTGCCCGCTCCCCGAGGCAAAAACGGCACACCGGCCTGCACGCAAGCTTTCACAACCTGCGAAACTTGCTCGGTGGTGCGCGGAAAAACCACGATGTCAGGACAGGTTTTCTCGATCACAAAACCATCGCACTCGTAAACCACTAGATCGGAATGAGTGGATAAGACGGATTCTGTGCCCAACAGCGTGCGGAATCGTTCCGTCAATTGAATCGCGACCGAAGTAACCATGATTGTCTAGCTGGAATTGTCGAGCTATCCGTGTGCGGGAGGAAACGGGATGAGTGGACGAACGGCCCCGAGGCGATCGGCACGTCTGATAGACCTTGGGCCCAGGCCCGGCCGCTAATGCCAGACCTCAAACGCCGGGCCTCAACAGCCAGACCTCGAACGCTGGGCCTCAACGCCAATTCGTTGGGGGAAGAGTTTAACATGCTGACGCGTCGCTGGGTACCGCGCGAAAGATTCAGCGAGCAGGCCTCCCCGCGGCCCCGCAAGCCCGGCTGCAATCAGCTCACACGGCGGCGATCAGCTCACACGGCGGCGATCAGCTCACACCAGCGCCCCGCGATCACGTCGCCGCCTCGATTCCGTCCCGTCATCAAAAGGGAGACAGGCTGCTCTTCGCCCACGCTCAATCCGCATCTTGCCGGCGCCAGGCGGTCAGCCGCGGGGCTAGTCGGTCGACAACTAGTTGACCAACGTTGAGTGCCGAGGTGGCGGCGGGGGACGGTGCGTTGCAGACGTTCACCGCCCGCTCGGTTTCGACAATCACGAAGTCATCGACCAGCGCGCCGTCACTCCCCAGCGATTGCGCGCGAACTCCCGCCCGCGCTGGAACGAGATGCTCGGAACGAATCTCGGGAATCAGCCGCTGCACGGCCCGCACAAAAGCCTCTTTGCTCAGCGAACGCCACATTTCCTGCAGTCCCATGCGCCAATGCTTGAAGGCCAGTTTTTGAAACCCGCGAAAGGTGAGCGATTCCCAGAGATCGCGCGGGTTGATGTCGAGTTTGCCGTAGCCTTCTCGAGCGAATGCCAACACCGCATTCGGACCGCACTCCACGCCCCCGTCCACCATCCGCGTGAAATGCACTCCCAAAAATGGAAAATTCGGGTCGGGTACCGGATAGATCAGGTTCCGACAGAGATGCTCTGCCGCCGGAATCAAATCATAGTACTCGCCCCGAAACGGCACGATCTGCGATTGCAGTTGCTGGCCCGTCCACTTCGCCACTCGGTCGGAATGCAGCCCGGCGCAGGTGACCAAATGCGTGGCGGTGTATTCGCCACCGCTGGTACGCAGAATCACGCCGTCCGGTCGATTCACAACACCTTCCACCGCCGCTCCCGTAACCAGCTTTCCGCCCCGCTCCACTAGCAACTCGCCTAATCGCTCGCACACGCGGCGATAATTCACGATGCCCGATTCCGGCACGTGAATCGCTCGAATCCCCGCCGCATGCGGCTCAATTTCTCGCAGCCGCTCGGCCCCAACCAGCTCGCAGCGAACTCCGTTTTCTTGTCCCCGCTGATAGATTTTGTCGAGCTGCGGAAGTTCGGACTCATCGATCGCCACAATTACCTTGCCGCAGATTTCGTGCGGAATGTTCTGTTCGGCACAAAATCGCTCCATCGCTTGCTTGCCCGCGCGACAATTGAGCGCTCGCAGCGAACCGGGCTTGTAGTAAATGCCGGAATGCAGCACGCCCGAGTTGTGACCGGTCTGATGCGCTCCCACCGTTTTTTCTTTTTCAATCACCAGCACTTTCAGGTCGGGATAGCGCTGCCCAAGTCGATAGGCGGTGGCTAGGCCTACGATACCGCCACCCACAATTGCCAAGTCCGCATCTTTTGTCGCCATGCTCGTGTCTCTGGTTGGGCTGCCCGGCGCTATCTAGATCACGTGACTTGCCTGGCTCGCCTGTTTTGCTTGGCCTGTTTGGTTTACTTGAATTGCTAGCACTCTTGAGGTTGTTTGTCTTGCCGGTTTTCGGTCGGCTGTGTCGCAAACGAAAACTGCCTGGCGTGTGCAGTGTGCGTATCTTCGCCAGGCTTTCTGGGGCGACTACGAGTAACGGCCGGTGACGTTAATTTAGCGTCTCTGTAGCGGGCCGTAACCTGGGACGAATCTGGCTGGTTGAGTCTGACCGATATCGCTATAGTCCCGCGGGGTACATTCCAAGGAGGGAATGAAGGAATGAGGCGGTCGCTTTCTGATGCTTATCGAGTTGCCAGGCACGCTTGTGCTTGGTCGTGCATCGCTTCTCTGATGGTACTTGTCGGCAGCCTCCGTCCCGCTGCCGCGCAGCAGTCTCTGCCCGTGACGAATGTACCCTCGTCCGTCACGGATCCCGGTGGCAATCGGCTTGTCTGGCAACCGACCAGCGATCGCGGCGGCTACTTGGATTTAGATCGTCTACCACCCACCGCCGATTATCCGGCAGCCCCGCCCGGTGCCGGACTGAATGTTCCGCGGAGTGCTCCGCCAGGCACCCCTTGGATCGTGGCGCAGCCCGGTTACGGCCCTGGTGCTGTTGATCCCGCGCTAGCTGCTCCCGGCGCTGCGGCGGCCCCAGGCTATGGTGCCAATGGTTATGGTGCGCCAAGTTATGGGGCGAATGGCTATGGCTACGGTGGGCTCGTCGATGGGGATGCGTGGAGCTGGCAGTTGTTGCCGTCGAGTTTGATTTACAAGTCGTATCTGGCGGGACTCAAAGAATCGCGGCTTGCCAGTCAGCATACCTACATCAAGGACCAAGGCTGGACCTGGGATGCGGTGCTGGGAGCGCGGATTGGTTTGCTGCGCTATGGCAATCAAGATCCCGTGCGACCGGATGGTTTTCAAGTGGATGCCGAGGCGTCGGCCCAGCCGCGGCTGGATGTGCCCGACGATGTCAACTTGCACTCGGCTGACTTCCGAGCCGGCGTGCCGCTCACCTGGGGCAATGGTCCCTTTCGCACCAAGCTTGGCTATTATCACCTCAGCTCGCATTTGGGTGACGAGTTCCTCTTGGCGAATCCCGGCTACGACCGACTCAATTATTCCCGTGACTGCATCGTGCTGGGTGAAACGGTTTTTTTGACGGACGAATTGCGAGTTTATGGCGAAGTGGCGTGGGCCTTTCACAGTGATGTCTGCGATCCCTGGGAACTGCAGTTCGGGCTTGATTACGCACCGGTGCGTCCGACGGGCTGGAGCGGTGCGCCGTTCTTCGCCGTCAACGGCCACTTGCGACAAGAAGTGAATTTCGGTGGCACGTTTGTGCTGGAGTCTGGCTGGAGCTGGCTCAGCGATCAGAACGCTCGGCTGCTCCGATTCGGCCTTCAGTATTTCAACGGCCAAAGTCCCCAGTTCTCGTTCTACCAGCGCTCCGAACAAGCGGTGGGACTCGGCATCTGGTACGACTTCTAGGATGCCAGCGGGCCTCTACAAACGGTCGCCCGACTGACTTACCTGCCAGCTGGTCCGCGAATAAACGTCATAGGCGGTGAGTGGTCCGCTGAACCCGCAGCCGGTATCGATGCAGATCACATGGCCGGCATCCAGAATCATGCCGGAGGTCTGAGGTGTGTGGCCCAGGATCGCTGTCTTGCCGGAATAATGTTGCGCGGGAATGGAATCCAGCGGCAGCCACAGACTGGTCCGCGAATCATGTTCGCTGACCCGCCAATTGGGAGCGTAATTGGCGTGCAGAAAGAAGAAGTCATCCGTCTCGTAGTAACGCTGCAGCGACCGCAGGAACTGCTGATGATGAGCGGGAATGGCGGTCACGTCCGCGACGCCATACGAACGCAAAACTTCCTGGCCGCCATGCTGCAGCCAAGCCGCCACCGCCGAGGGACGCTGGATCGCTTGCAGCAGCATCTCTTCGTGGTTCCCCAACAGCGTTATCACCGCGCAGCTCTGGCTGTCGATTAGCTGCAGCAGCAAGTCGATGACACCCTTGGTGTCCGGTCCCCGATCGACGTAATCGCCGAGGAACACGAGCGTGTCGGCGGGCGTGGGAGCGATGAATTCCAGGAGCGTGTGGAGCGCCGCCGCATGTCCGTGAATATCGCCGATGGCGATGAGCCGCGAGCGAGAATCCCCAGGGGGCGAGGGACGACTGGCGTCTCGGGACTGTTGGTCGTTCTCAACTGAATGGGTGGTAATGAGTCAACTCCTTGATCTTCCGATCGTACCCGCACCAGCTCGGCTGTAGCAACTATCTCCGGGCCTCCGCGTCTCCGTGCGCAACAATTCCCGCGTTCGCCGTCTCCCCCGCGCTCACCCGTCTCCGCAGCGTGCCCCGCAGCCGACGTTATGGTCGTCGGCCCGGTGCGGTTGACTCCGAGTCCAATTTGCAGTCTTGTGACCGGTCGGTTGCTCGTCCACTTCCCGTCGCGCATTTCCACGCATCCTGTTCAAGGTTCGCAGGCGATGACTAAGCCCTTTCATAGCGCTCGTTACGATCAGATTCTGGCTCGCATTGAACCGCTGCGACAGCAGTTACTCACGCACTCGCTCTACCGGCGACTGGAAACGCTCGCCGGACTGCGACTGTTCCTGGAAAATCACATCTTTGCTGTGTGGGATTTCATGTCGCTCTTGAAAACTCTGCAGCGGCACTTATGTGGGCTCGATGTTCCCTGGCGGCCCGCTCCCGACACCACCGCCACTCGACTCATCAATGAAATTGTGCTCGGCGAGGAGAGTGATGAAGATGGGGCGGGCGGGTATGCGAGTCATTTCGAGTTGTACCGGCGGGCGATGCAGGAATGTGGAGCGGACACCAGCGCGATCGATCAGTGGCTCGGGGATCTGAGCGGCGGGTTATCGATCAGCGAAGCGCTCCAGCGACAAGCGTTACCCGCTGGAACGGCGCATTTTGTACAGACCACATTCGAGATTATTGCGAGTGGCAGTTTGCCGCGAGTCGCGTCCGCTTTTACCCTCGGGCGCGAAGATCTGCTGCCCGGTTTGTTTCAGCGAGTGGTCGATGAGCTTAACGTGAGTCACGATGGAACGCTGAATACGTTGCAATATTATTTGCGTCGGCACATCGAGCTGGATGGTGAGCAGCACGGACCAATGGCCGCTCGTCTTGTCGCTGCGGTCTGCGGTGACGACGAAGCGAATTGGCAGCAAGCCGAGCAAGCTGCTGTCGAATCTCTGGAAGCCCGCCTGCAGCTCTGGGACAACATCGGTGCTCTGATCCCCGGAGGAGTTTAAAACACAGAGGCACAGAGGTCACAGAGAAGAGTTGAAACACAGAGGCACAGAGGTCACAGAGAGGAGTTGAAACACAGGGATGAATTGAAACACAGAGGCACAGAGAACACAGAGAAAATGCCTGAAAATCAGATCGATGAAAGTGCCATTACAAAAAATCTCTGTGCCCTCTGTGCCTCTGTGTTTTAAATTCTCTCTGTGCCTCTGTGTTTTAAATTCTCTCTGTGCCCTCTGTTCCTCTGTGTTTAAACTTCCCTCTGTGACTCTGTGTTTCAAATCCCGTTTCGCGCGACCCACATCATCCCCCGCGCCTCACCATGCATCCAACTCGATTCAGCTCGATTTCAAGATCTATCGGCCTCTGGGAAATCGCCGCCCCGCTGGCCACTTATCTCCTCAACGCTGTGGTCCTCAGCGCCGTGGTGGGCTGCGGGGACCAGCGGCGGGCGGCGGACGAGGCGATCACGGCCGCGGCATCGTGGGAGTCGATTGCTGCACAGGCTCAAGGTCAAACGGTGCGCATGGCGATGTGGGACGGCGATCCGCTCATCAATGCCTACATGCGCGATTTCGTCGCGCCCGCTCTCCACCAAAACTACGGCATCCAACTCCAGATTGTCGGGCTGCATGGTGGCGCGCTCATCAATAAACTCATCGTTGATTTAGAAGCGGGGCGAAAGCAGGGTGACATCGACGTCGCCTGGATCAATGGCGAAAACTTTTACCAGTTGAGGCGACTGGATGCTCTTTATGGTCCCTTCACCGAGCGGCTTCCCAACAATCAATTCATCGACTGGGACAATCCTTTTATCGCGTATGATTTTCAGGAGCCGGTCGCGGGCTTCGAGTGTCCTTGGGGGAATGTGCAGCTGGCGATTATTTATGACTCGAAGCGAATCACCCATCCGCCTCGTACACGGGCCGAACTGGAAACCTGGATCACCGCGCATCCTGGTCGATTTACGTTTGATCAGTCGTTTACCGGCATGACGTTCCTCAAATGTCTGCTCATCGACTTGGCGGGTGGTCCCGAGTCGCTACAGGGTCCTTTTGATGAAGCGAAGTACCAAGCGGCGGCGGATAAGCTATGGGATCAGCTGCGCCGCTGGCGACCTCATCTGTGGCGTGCGGGCGAGACGTTCCCAGATAATGTGGCGCAGTTGCATCAACTGCTGGCCAATGGGGAAGTGGATTTTTCGATGAGTAACAACGATGGCGAAGTGGATAACAAAGTGATGCAAGGGGTGCTGCCCGAGAGCGCTCGAGCTTATACGCTGGATACGGGAACCATTCGTAATTCGCATTACCTGGGCATTCCCCGCAATTCACCGCGGAAAGCGGCTGCCATGGTACTCATCAATTTCCTGATCTCACCGGAGGCCCAGTGGCGCAAGGCCACTCCACAGACCTGGGGAGATGGTACGGTGTTGTCCGAGAAGCTTTTGCCGGACGAGTGGCGCGGCAAATTCCAGCAGCTCACGGGTAGAACTCGCGTTGCTCCTCGAGCCGAACTCGAAGAACACGCCTTGATGGAGCCGTCGTCGCAGTTGATGATTCGTCTCCATGAAGACTTCCGGCGAGAAATCATCGAGCATGGGCGCTAAAACACTGCGAGGAAGGTGGTGGTTCCCAGAGCGCTGGGGCTCACGAGTCATTCCGCTGCTCGTGCCATTGCTCGTCGGATTGCCGATCGTTTGGTCGGTGAGTTATTCCGGTTTGTATAGCGTGGGACTGATCGGGCGTTTGAGCACCGGTTTGACGCTGCGGCATTGGTCGGCGGCGCTGGCGACCGGTGGGCTAGTGCAGAGCGTGATTTATAGTTGCGCGGTGGCGGCGATTTCGACGCTGTTGGCGACCGGAGGTGCGTTGCTGTTCATGCTGCTGTGGCCGAACGCTCGACATAGCCGCTGGGTCGTGTCGCTGCTGTGTCTTCCCTTTGCGACTCCGGCTGCGGTGACAGCCTTGCTGGTTTATCAGCTGCTCAATCCGGGCGGATTTGTGGCTCGAGTGGCCGCGTGGTGTGGACTGATAAACTCGCCGGCCGACTTTCCGGTGCTGGTGAACGACCGCTGGTCGATGGGGCTCATCGTGGCCCAGACCAGTATGACTTGGCCGCTGTTGCTGATGTTTTTGTGGCGGAGCTGGAGTGCCGGGCGGATCGATCGTTATTGCCGAGTGGCGGAGTCGCTGGGGGCGACAAGCTGGCAGGCGCGCCGGCACGTGGCGCTGCCGATGTTGTGGTTTCGAGTTCGTCCGCTGTGTGTGCTGGCGTTTCTCACCAACCTGGGCGCGTATGAATTGCCACTGGTGCTGGGGCGCCAGTCACCGCAGATGTTTTCCGTGCTGACTCAGCGGCGCTTCGGGCAATTCGATCTGGAGCAGCGACCGCAGGCATTTGCACTGGCGGTTGTTTACTTGCTGCTCATCGGGGTGGGAGTGGCCGTGATGCTCCGCTGGCGACGGAGGACCGCATGAATAGACGAACGCTCGGACTTCGCTGGTTGTTGGCGCTGGCGATTCTTGTTCCTTATCTCTTACTTATCATCCTGTCTCTGGGGAGTGGCTGGAGCTATGCGCAGCTGTTACCGGATCGCCTGGATTTCGCGCCGTGGCGACGCTTGGCGCAGGAGCGGGATGGGTTAGCGCGAGCGCTTGTCACGTCGGTGATGCTCAGCGTTACCGTCGGCGCGCTGGCGACGACGACGGGGCTGTTCGCCGGTCGCGCCTTGCGCCGTACGCCGACATGGTTCGGCCGCTGGTTGCTCTACCTTCCCTTTGCCGCGTCCCCGGTGGTATTGGGAGTGACGCTCTATGATTTACTTGTCCGACTGCAGTGGGCGGGCACGTACACGGGAGTGGTCGTCGTACAAACGTTATTTGCCACGGCGATGGCGACCGTTTTTTTTAGTACGACGTGGACGCCGCGCGGCGCACAATTCGAGCAGCTCGTACGCACGCTGGGTGGTGGCCGCTGGGATGTGTGGCGGCATGCGATTTGGCCGCATGCGCGCGGGCTGGTGCTGGTCTGTTTCGTCCAGGCGGCTCTTTATTCGTGGATGGATTATGGATTGGTGGCGATCGTGGGTGGGGGGCAAGTGCAAACCGTGACGATGCGGTTGTTTGCGTATGTGCGCGAGGCGAATGTAAATCAAGCGGCGCTCGCTTCGCTGGTGCTGGTAGTTCCTGCCGTGGCGGGCTGTCTGTTAAGCGGCATCGCGCGCGTGGCGTCGACGAATCGGTCAGCAGTCCAGTCGCTATTTCGTGATGTTTGAGGTGGGTATGGAGCGCAAGGAATCGGCCCTGCAGCCGGCGGACAAAGGGGGAATGAAATCGACGACAGACACCGGGCTGCCGGGGGCGTCGCGGTCGCCCGGGCTGGCCGGTAGTCGGCTGGTGGTGAGCGAGCTGTCGGTGGCGTATGGGGACCAGTTAGTCCTGGATCGGCTGACGCTGTGCGTGGAGTCGGGACGGACGCTCGTGGTGCTGGGTGAATCAGGCTGTGGCAAGACGACGCTGCTACGCGCGCTGGCGGGTGCGATTGCGATCCAGTCCGGAGCGATCGAGTGGGATGAAGTGGATTTGACGCACGTTTCCGCTCAGCAGCGGGGCGTGATTTATTTGGATCAAGAGCCGCTGCTGTTTGAGCATTTGACGGTGGCCGAGAATCTGGGGTTTGCGCTGGAGTTACGGCAGGTGCCGCGCGCAGAGAAAGAGCAGGCGGTGCAGCAGATGCTGGTGGCACTGGAGCTGCAGGCGCACGGGGGAAAACGCGAGTGGGAATTGTCGGGGGGGCAGCGGCAGCGCGTGGCGTTTGGTCGTGCGCTGCTCGCTCGGCCGCGATTGCTGCTGCTGGATGAGCCCTTCTGCAGCCTGGATGGCAAAACACGCGGGCAGATGCAGCAGCTGTTCGCGCGTCTGAGCCGCGAGCATTTGCTCACGTCGATTTTCGTGACGCACGACGTGAAGGAGGCTGTGGTCATCGGCGATTCATTCGCGCGGATGCAAACAGGAACGCTCTACTCATACCCCAGCCGCGATGCGTTCCTGCGCGACCCGGCGACAGGAATACCAGCGGAGATCGAATTCTGGCGCGACCGTGCTCAGGAAGCACAAGGCCAAGGTTGACGATGTGCCGATGGCCTGCTGGCTGGATGAGTGAACTGGGGCTCTGCGATGGCTTTTCGTCGAGCGAGGGTGTGCGGAGTGGTAGAACGCGGATTTAGAATTGCGCGCGTTCTTCGGCGGCTAAGCCTTGAGCGGTGCGCTGGGCGATTTGATCGCGATAAATCCGGCGACGATCGATGAAGAACATACCACCTTTCGCACCGCGCAAACGCACTCGGAGGTAGCTGGCCCAGGCCAGCAAGATCTCGGGCCTGATCGCATGGTCGCGACCGGTGGCATAGGATCCTTGTTGAAAAAATTGCTGCGTGTTGATCGGAGGGCGTATGACAGCGTTCGCTCCGTCAGGTTTTATGAGTGCGAAGACATCATCGGCCCAGTGGCCGGTGATCAAATTCGCGGCCGGATAGGGGCCGTAATTTCCCCATAAGACGCGCGGACCTGGTCCGTTGGGATTGCAGAACCAACGGAACCGCGACCGCATACAGCAGGAGAGGTAGGCATATTGTTTGGGATCGTATTCGCGATCACGGAGCAGGAACAGAACCTCGCGCCGCTCTAGGGTTACAAAACGCCGCAGTTCGCGGCGGAACGAGGCGTTGTTGATGTGTCGGAAGGTATCTGGAATGTCGTTGAAAATGATCAGTCCGCTGTTGTAGTGGGAACTTCCGTGCATGTAATTGATGGCATGGGGCATGCGCCGGTTAGGGCCCTGCGATAACTCGGGCACCACCGCCGATTGACGCACTCGATGAGCTAAAAAGCGGCCGGTTGCGGTCACCACTGTCTCGTCGGAAATGGCCTCCGTGCGTTCGTTTTTAGGTGACCGATAGATCACATTCTGAGACCAGATTGGCGTGCCTGATTCGGGCGCGAGACCGGTCACCCAAGGGTGATTTGTATTGACCAGCCCAGCGGGTAGCGGATTGATTTTCAAGATGTACAAAACACGCAGGATGTCATGTCCATTACGGATCGCGCCCGCCAGCCAGTGCAGCGGCAGTTCAAACCAAAACTGCCAGTCGGTCCCGGAACTACCGTTCGCCATGCTCGCCTTTCCCCGGATCTTCGGTGGGCTGGATGTGAAATCAATGGCTGACGCGAAATCAACGGAACAGCTTACGGCTGATCAGATTTGAATGAGCTGCTGGGCGACGTATCGACGTGCCGCTCGCTGGACGCTGGAACCGAACAGGTGTCGGCAGGAATCGGGGACTGTTCCACCTCCAATGTCGCCTGCGGCGAATCACACTTGCTGCCGAAGGCATTGTTCCACCATCGAGCCAGTACTCCCTTCACGCCGAACGCCTTCAGCGGGGCCGACCAGAGTTTTACTTTGTTGTGTTTTTCACCCCAGTTCACGACGTCGTCGTGTAAGACGTAGACTTCCCACAGGGTTCCATCGGGATCGGTGATCCAAAGCTTGGTTTGTCGTGCGTAGCAGCACTGCACATCATCCTGACGGCCAATACGAGTGGTCACCTGCTGGAGTCGTGCGAGGATCGCCTCCAATTCGGCTAACGAGGTGAGTCGCAGGCCCAGATGATTAAGCGGTCCACCCACGCAAGCTCGTTTGGGCTTGAGGGACAGAACAAGCGGCGGATTTTCAATTTCAAACTTGGCGTAATCGTCATACGCTTTGACGGCGGAAACGCCGAAGAGCGCCGTGTAAAATTCCAGCGATCGCGGCAAATCCGCCACGTTCAGCGAAGCATGGAACTTGACCTGGGTAAGCGCCTCGCGGGGCGTCCGATTCGGGATCGCGGAAGCAACTTGGGTCATGAATCGAGGATCCTATCTGGGAGGGGAATGAATCAGCGAGAGAAGTCGTGCTGGTGATGGATTGGTGAAGTCATGGAATCGCAAATACGTGGTCGCGCAAACCGGTTTCAGGCACCTCGACGTTCCACGGCGACGTTTTGGGATCGCCAAATTCGGGGCGCTGGATGCGGCTGGCGAGTTCCGGCGCCAGTGTCACTTTGTACTTGCCCGGTGGAACGCCGTCGCCGAAGGGAAACGTCTTGATCGTGAAGCTGCCGTCCACCTGCAACAAGCTGCTTGGTTTGTCGTCTTGAAAAGAGTTGGCGGAGTCGGGATGAAAGATGATCGCGCCGGCCGTTAAAGGCTGCCCCTGGAGCGTTGCACGGCCGGTGACGGGTACCAGTTGAGGACGATTGGCTGAACCGCAACCGGCGGTCGGGGCGATGACTCCGATGACCATGGCGATGAGCAGCAGCGGTGGCAGCAGGCGCCGTCCAGACGTGAACCGAGGGAACGAGTCGGCGACGAAGCACAAGCGTGGGTGAGTAGCTGACATGGTTCAAAACTGGCTGCAAAATGTTGACGGAGGAAGAGGATTTAGTAGCCGGTGGTGGGCGTGCCATCGTAGGGACGAATCAAGTTCCACATCACATTCTTGTCGACGGTGAAAGCGATCAGGCGGACGCTGCCATCACCGAGAACGAACTGAGGGCCACCGGGACTGGGAGTGCCCCAGTTGCCGCCGCCACAGCCGTACTGTCCGTCGTTCCAGCCCGCGCCGGAGGCGCGATCGGGGAATTTCTTGAGAGCCATGTCGCTATACAGTTCATAGCCGCAGCGGCCCACTCCACCATTGCCACCGAGAATCCACGGTTCATCCCAGTAGAACACCCCGGCTTGATAGGCGTTGGCAGCCATCGCCTTTTCGCCCAGGAAAATCGTGTTGCTGGAGCCATCGAGCAGGTCTTGATAGCCGTAGACTTTTCCCCAGCCCGAATAGGTCGTGCAAAAGACGATTTCATTGGCCGCGTAATCGGTACGCGCGGAGGGACCCTGGCCGCCGTCGTTGTACGTCCACCCCGGATAGACCGGATCAGTAGCTGGCACTTGATAAAGCCCGCGACGGCGGCTGGGCATGTAAAACCCGGCTACGGGCGTTTTGTAGCAGAGCAGCGGGTCGTCGAATAACGCCTGTTGTTCCAGGAACGGCAGGATTGAATAAAAGGTCGAACCGAGCTGGTATTTAGGCTGCGCTGCGGGGTTCCCCCAGCGGGGCCGAAACGCGCCATAGCCCGGAATCACGGTGTAAACGTTGGGGCAGGGAACTAGCACTCCGTTGGAGGTGGTCTGGTAGGGGGCCGAGTTGCCGGGGATACCTGGGGTGTAGTCATATCCGCCACTCGTCGGAAAATGCCGATAGCTGTTTTCGAAGTTGGCGATTGCCAGTCCCATTTGTTTGAGATGGTTTTGGGACTGCGTGCGGCGGGCGGCATCGCGTGCGGCCTGCACGGCGGGCAACAGGAGCGCGACCAAAATCCCGATGATCGCAATCACCACCAGCAGCTCGACCAGCGTGAAGCCTTGCCGGACGGACCGGAGCTGGCACAGCGACGCAGTTGTGCTTTCCCGCCGAGACAAAACTGGATGAACAGTCGCGTTCATTGAGCGACTCCGGTGAGTAAAGAGAACGGGGAATCACAAACGTGGCCCAGTCCGCGCGTGGATGCTGGTTATTACGACATTCTAACAAGTGTCGGAATGAGAGCTTATCGAATCGTCGAGCGAAAGCAAGAGGGGCTCTTATCCGACGATCGCGGAGAGCACTTGACCGTGGACGTCGGTGAGGCGGAAGTCGCGGCCTCCAAAGCGATAGGTGAGCGCTTCATGATCGATACCTAGTAAATGCAAGACAGTGGCCCACAAGTCATACACGGTCGCTCGGCCTTCCACGGCGTGATAGCCATGCTCGTCGGTCGCTCCATAAACCGTCCCGCCGCGGATTCCACCGCCGGCCAGCCAGACACTAAAGCCAAATGGATTGTGATCGCGACCGTCACTTCCCTGGGCGAACGGAGTGCGACCGAATTCACCGGCCCAGACGATCAAGGTTTCTTCCAAGAGCCCGCGCTGCTTTAAGTCGCGGAGCAGGCCGGCAATGGGCTGATCGACTTGCTGCGCCATCTCGGCATGGCCCGTCTTCAGGCCGCCATGCTGGTCCCACGGATTGCCAATCTGCCCCAGCTCCGCCGGGCGGGGCAAACAGGTAAGTTCTACAAAACGCACACCGCGCTCGACCAGGCGCCGCGCGAGTAAGCACTGCTGGCCATAGGCGGCCGTTTCCTTGTTGGGTGAATCCAAGCCGTACAGTTGCCGAGTGGCTGCTGTTTCACCCGTCAGGTCGATCAGCGACGGGACGGCCGTCTGCATGCGAAACGCCGTTTCATAATTTCGGATCGCTGACTCCACCGCAGGCGGTAGTTCCGGTCCACTCCAGTGCCGCCGATCGAGCTGTTCGACGAAGCGCAGGCGCCGCCGCTGCCTTTCTGCTGGCTCGCGTGCGGTGATATTGGTGAGGGGCTCGGGTTGACTGGGATCCAGCAGGGAGGCCTGGTGCACCGCCGGTAAAAAACCTTTCCCATAAATGCCAATTCCACCCAGCGGTGCGCCGCCACTGGCGAGCACCACATATCCGGGCAGGTTTTCGTTCTCGCTGCCCAGTCCGTAATTCACCCAAGCACCGGCGCTGGGATAACCGGCGAGCGAAAAGCCGGTGTGGAGAAAATAGTTGCCCTGCGCATGTTCGTTGGCAATGCTCGTCAGCGAACGCACGACCGCCAAGTCGTCCGCACAGCTGGCGATGCGCGGGAACAGCTCGCTCACGGGCAAGCCACATTCGCCATACTGCTGAAATTCCCAGGGGCTGGCCATGATGTTGCCATTGGCGTTGAACATCGTCGGCTTGACCGGAACCGGCATCGGCTTTCCGTGATCCAATTTGAGTCGTGGTTTGGGATCAAAGGTGTCAACGGCTGACACGCCGCCCGACATGAAGCAAAAAATGACGCTCTTCGCACGTCCAATTCCCGCGCGAGTCGCTGAAGCTGTACCTGAAGCTGCGCCTGAAGCTGTACCTGAATCAGCCGCCGAAGAAGAGCCAGGAACCAGTCCGGCGAGTGCGGTCAGGCCAAAGCCGATCGAGCTGCGTGCGAGCATTGAGCGCCGACTGATGGCGACCTCTTCTGTGCCGAGCCGATCAGCGGACATACTGAAACTCCTTCAGACAAAACAGTGACTGAGCAAAGTCCTGCCACACCGCCACGCTGGTCAGCAGGTCACCGGTAGCCACACGATGATCCTGCGACAACTCGTCAAGGTAACTGCACGCCGCGGCTAATTCCTCAGCGTCCGGCGGGCGGCCCAAGGCGACCAGAAACATCTGTCGCACTCGATCTGTACGATTCGCCGCTGGGGAATCGGTACCGCGGGCGGCGACCAGCGAAGCGGCCCATTTCTGTGCTTGATCGATGACGAAGGGGTCGTTGAGTAAGGTGAGGGCCTGAGCGGGCACGTTTGTCACGTCGCGGCGGCCACGCGTGGTGGCAGGCTGGGGAGCATCAAAAACCGCCAGCAGCGGGT
>JBJSXJ010000102.1:0-17488 GCA_046086325.1 Planctomycetota bacterium
GTTCAACGCCACCTTCCCCCAGCTCCTCCGCCGCTATCTGGGTTAAGCCAAGAGATCCGGGAAGAATTCTTGTCGCGCATTGCGAACCAGGAGTCGCTCGAGTAGCACCCACGGCGTCAGCCGTCCGGCCGCGGTCGAGAGCGGTGGGAATTGGCCCCACGATCGTACGACGGACTTCCAGTCCGTCGTTCCTGATTCGCGACGGACTAAAAGTCCATCGCACCCTCGTACGACGGACTTCCAGTCCGTCGTTCCTAGATTCTCGACGGACTAAAAGTCCATCGCACCCTCGTACGACGGACTTCCAGTCCGTCGTTCCTGATTCCCGACGGACTGGAAGTCCATCCCACCCTCGTACGACGGACTTCCCGTCCGTCGTTCCTAGATTCTCGACGGACTAAAAGTCCGTCGCACCACGGCGCCAGCCCATCACGTATCGCCGTCCGACCGAGCTTCGTGGCGTGGCTGAGTGGCGGGGGTGTCGGAAGCGACTGTTGTCGCCGACGCACTGGCCCGTGCTGCTAACTGCTGAACACCAGATTGGTCCGTTTCCAACGGCGGCAGTTCACGGCTCGCGGTAACCTGATCGCGCACGACTTGATCGAATTCCGCTTGGTCGGTGTCGAGTCGCAAGACGAGGTAAATGGCGGATGCCGCACACCAGAAAAACGCAAACTGATACCCCTGTGCCATCAGCGCTGGCAGGCGTTTGCTGAATTGAATGAGATCAATACCGACGCGTGCCAATGCCGACGATGAATCGGCGCGTCCAAAAACCTCCTGAGCACGCGCGTCACTCAGCCCCAGACTGACCGCCCATTCACTCAGGTAAACCGCCGCTTGAGCGATCAACTGCACGACATAGTCACCCAGAAAACCGATCGCCAACGCCAGCGTTAGATAAACGAGATAGCGCAGCGGATTGCGAAAGGGGTAATGCAGCGATCGATGCAGAGCCTCAAATTCATCACCATCTTTTTCCGCTCCGATCGCGGGCCACATCAGCGGCCACCCGGCTGCGAAACCGATCAAGATCAAAGCCAGCAAAAACCCGCCCAGCAGCACCAAGATCCACACCAATCCCACAAATAATAGGCCGATGTCCGCGCGTGCGATGAGTCCCACCAGCCAGGCTCCGGCACTGATGAGTACGACACCGATCAGTGGCAAGAGCGGAGCGAGCAGATACGAGCGCAGACGTTTTGTCGTGAAGTTAAACGCAGCGGTCAGGGACAGGCCTTCTTCCAGCCCCAACCGGACGACGGCAATTCGGGTAATCGTCCCCGCAATCACACTCCATAACGCAACCGTCCAGAAACCACCCACCAACAAGTAAAGCACAGACCGCAGCGGCAACTGAGGATTCGAAAGAAGTACACGTAGCGGCGTCGTCATTTGGTAATAGCAATGAACCAGCGGGTTGCGAGCGGGGTTCGTCCAGGGCCGCGGATCTGGCCAAAAAAAGCCTGCCTCAGAACCACCGGAACTCGGCGCCATCGCCGGCCAGCGACGATTGCGTTCCACGATGTCCTCGAGCGACTTCAGCTGTAGAGCCTTTTCCGAACGCGCGTCCAGTTCCTGACCGCTGATCGCGACGGCCGGACGAGCGGGAAAATCCTGGCCGCTTAAGAAACAGAATTCCGCACATCGCCAGCCCAGCGGCGACAACGTTACTCCCAAACAAGCCAGCAGCAAAATCGAAGGCCGGAATGCTAGCCGAACCGTGCGCAGGATGATGAGTCCGGGAAAGAGATCCGGCCACGAGATTTCATAGATCGTGTGGGACCGCGGAGCCATCTTGAATGCCCTCTATCACTCGGGAAGTAGCAAAACCAAATTTCATCGGCCCCGGTTCTATCACACGCACGAGAGGAATTCGAGGTGGTCCGACGGTTGGCTTCGTCGGCAAGTGCGTGGCGGATCAGCCGCCAGGCCCGCCAACGTCCCAACCGATCCTATCGCACTCGCCTACCAAACCCAAAGTCCTACCTGCAGGACCGTGACGCGCTGTCGCAACCGTGAGAACATCCTAGCCTCCCAATTGATTCAAAAACCGTTCTGCCACGGTTTCATGATGAGCAAGCTTGGCTCCCATTTTCGTCAGCTGACTTGCCATGACCGACAAGCGGGGATTGCTGGCAAAAAAATCGCGATGTCGAGCGACAAATCGCCAGTAAAGTGCATCCCAGATTTCGCACCAACTGCCGCGCTTGAAGTTACTCATCTTCAGCACGTAACTCGAGCCACTCATGTAGGGCTTCGTCGTGATGAGTCCGCCATCGGCATGTTGACTCATCCCATAAATATTCGGCACCATCACCCAGTCATAAGCATCAATGAAGAACTCCATAAACCACTGATAAATGGCATCTGGATCAATTTCACACAATAGCATGAAATTGCCCAAAATCATCAGGCGTTCAATATGGTGACAGTACGCGTGCTCGTGCACTCGTCGAATCACCACATCCACGGGCTCGATTCCGGTCGTACCATCATAGAATGAACGTGGCATCGGTCGCTGGTGATTCCAATGGTTCTGAGTTCGCTGCCGCACACCAAATTGCCGATAGACACCGCGCATATACTCGCGCCATCCAATCACCTGCCGGATAAATCCTTCCAAAGAATTGAGCGGCACTTGATCGCTGCGTCGCAGCGCCGCGGCCGTGACCTCCTGAGCTGAGATCAGGCCGACATTCAACGCCGGTGTGAGCACCGAGTGAAATAAAAACGTCTCGCGAGAATCAATCGCATCTTCATACTCACCAAACGCTGCGAATCGCTCATCGAGGAATGCTTCCAGACCAGCCAGTGCTTCTTCTCGATTCGTCGGATAATGAAACCGCTCGGCGTTGCCAATCGCCTGGGGATACGTGGCTTGCACATGACGAATCGCCTCTCGGACGGACGACGTGGGCTGCGGCCACGTAGTAGCCGGCACGGTTAAGTCTTTGGGCAAGCGGCGACGGTTGGCGGTATCGAAACTCCACTTTCCACCCACAGGCTTATCGCCGCGCTCCAGTAAGATGCCCAGTCGCTTGCGCTGCTGTAAGTAGAAGTCTGTGAAAAACCAGCGTTTTCGATGCTGAGCAAATTCATCCCAAACCGAGTCGGGTGTCAAAAAGTTGGTATCCGGGAGGACGTCCAAACGGATTTGGTGAGTCTGGCAAGCGGCTCGCAGTCGTCGCAAAAGCCAATCGTCACTCGGGTCGACCAGACACACCTCAGTCACTTTTGCAGCCCGTAGCTGCGGGCCAATATCAGCCGTCTGCGGCAGCTGTCCTGCTTCCACATAAACCACTCGCCGCCCACTTTTTTCCAATTGCGCACGATACTGCTGCATGGAAGCGCGATGTAGCACCAGTTTGGCGGCATGAAAACGATACTGACGAAAGAAAAGCGGATCCTCGATGAGGAAACAGAGGCCGGCCGTGCCGATCGCCGGATGCTGCGGAAACAACTGATGAGGATAAATCAACGCGGCGCGCATGCGGGTTACTCAAGTCTAGAAGACTGGGGGGAATATGTGGGGATATTGAAACACAGAGGCACAGAGATCACAGAGGGGGGAGGGAGACACTCGGATGTTTCAAGAAAATAATATATTGATCATGAAATCTTTAGATGTCACTTGCTGATTTTTCTTTCGTATTTCAATCCCTCTGTGACCTCTGTGACCTCTGTGCCTCTGTGTTTCAATCCCTCTGTGCCCTCTGTGCCTCTGTGTTTCAATCCCTCTGTGCCCTCTGTGTCTCTGTGTTTCAATCCCTCTGTGACCTCTGTGCCTCTGTGTTTCAATCCCTCTGTGACCTCTGTGCCCTCTGTGCAGCGGCGATTGTTACAGCGCACGGTGCAGCAGTCCGAGAACGGCGCACGTGCCTACGACATACCCGAGACTGACCTTGAACCGGACGAGTGCCACCAGGGTGACGGCGCTGATGACGACCGCGATCCAGTCGATGAAATGCTCAGCACCACTCGCCTTCCAAAACACTTCGCGTCCGAAGTAGTACGCCAAATGCAGCACGACTCCCACGACCGCGACGGTGATGCCGGTGAGTGCCGCGCTGAAGCGCAGTTTTCCGCGCATCCGTTCGACCAGTGGTCCACCCAGCAGGATGAAGACGAATGAAGGTAAAAAGGTGAAGTAGGTGGCGAGGAGCGAACCGATTACCGCGCCGGCCCAGCCGAGTTCGCTGGCTTGCCACCCAGCCACAAATCCCACGAAAGAAACCACCATGATGAGCGGCCCCGGCGTGGTCTCACCCAGTGCCAAGCCGTCGACCATTTGCGATCGTCCCAGCCAGCCCCGCACATCGACCGCCTGCTGCGCCACGTAAGGCAACACCGCATACGCACCTCCAAAGGTGACGAGTGCTGCGGTGGTGAAGAGCCAGACCATCTGCGTGAAAACATCGTCCGTGCCGCGTAGCATCAGCAGCACACTCACCGGCCCCACCCACAAGATCAGCCCGCTCAGCAGCGTTCGCAGCAAGCGACCTCGACTGGCGACAGCATGCGGTGGTGGCGGGTCGTCGTCGTCGATCAACGCCGGTACGTGATCGCCGGTGACAGATTTACTCGGTCCATGTGCGGACGACGGGATGACCACAAAGTGCGATATCAGCCAGCCGATCACAGCAGCGGCAAGGACGATGATGGGAAAAGGAACATGGAAAAAGGTGAGCGCTATAAAGGCGGCCGCGGCCAGTGCCAGTTGCCAGCCGGTTTTAATCGCTCGTCGTCCTAGTCTCCAGACCGCTGCCAGCACAATTGCGACCACTGCCGGCTTCACTCCCCACAACACTGCCTCCACCGCTGGCGTCTGTCCCCAGGTTAGGTAGAGTGCGCTGAGTGTCAGCAGCAAAACCAGGCTCGGCAGGATGAAGAAACCGCCCGCGACCAAGCCGCCGCGGACCCCATGCAGCAACCAGCCGATGTACGTCGCCAGCTGCTGCGCCTCCGGGCCCGGCAGCAGCATGCAGTAGTTGAGTGCATGCAGAAAACGCTGTTCCGAAATCCAGCGCCGCCGCTCGACCAGCTCCGCATGCATGATCGCAATCTGTCCTGCGGGTCCCCCAAAACTGATGCACCCCAGTCTCCACCAAAACCAACAGGCAGTGCGAAAATCCAGCTGTTCTTTCGCTCTCAGAGGCGATGAATGATCGCCCGATCGCAATTCGTCACTCGGGGGCGGATTGTCAGTCGTTGGCGGATTGTCACTCAGTGGCGGATTGTCACTCAGTGGCGGATCGTCACTCGTTTGCTGTGGGACCGCGCTGTTCATCACGATTACTCGTACAGTTCGCAGCCGCTGAGCGGCAAGCCAGCTTCATCCTTGGGCGACAGCAGCGGCTTGCTTACCGGCCAGGGAATCCCCAGTGCGGGGTCATTCCAGAGCAGTGATTTTTCTCCCGTGGGATGGTAGCGATCCGTGCATTTGTAAAGCACATCCGCAAATTCACTCGTCACACAAAAACCATGTGCACAGCCGGGTGGAACATAAATCTGCTGCCGATTCGCATCACCAATCGTAATCCACCAGCTTTGCCCAAACGTAGGTGAACTGCGGCGCAGGTCGACCACCGCATCAAAGATCTCGCCCCTCACGACCCAGAGCAGCTTGCCTTGCGGCTGGGGATTCTGAAAGTGCAGTCCGCGCAGAGTGCCTTGCACCGAGCGGGACAGATTGTCTTGCACAAAGGTCTCCGGTATGCCCAGCTCACCGTACCGCACGTCATGATACGCTTCGACAAAATGCCCTCGCGGATCCGCGTACACTTTGGGAGTGATCACCAGTAAGCCTGGAATTTTTGTCTTCTCAACAACCATCGCGCTGCCCTCGCCTGTTCGTGGATTGAAGAGCGGATTGTGAGCTGCCAGAGCTGGCGAGGCAAGCCAGGATCGCGGCCGCTCACAGCCAGATTGATTGACAGCGATAGCCTGCCGACATACGCTCACCGCCACCATCCTGATTGTCTCCTTCCCTTTGACTGAGCGGTTGGTTATGTCCGAGATTCCCCTAGCGATAAGTACATTGCTGCAGCAAGCCGGAATTAACTTTCGTGAATTGCAGCATGAACCAACGCTGACCTCGGCAGAATCAGCCCGCGTGCGCGGCGAACCGCTCTTCGTCGGTGCCAAAGCACTGCTGCTCAAAGTTGACGCGGAATTCGCCTTATTCGTACTGCCAGCCCATTTGAAGCTTGATTCCAGTGCGATCAAACGCCAGTTGCAGGCCAAAAAGCTGCGCTTCGCCACGCCCGACGAACTGCGCGCACAAACCGGTTTAGTACCCGGTAGCGTGCCACCGTTTGGTCGCCCGATCCTGCCCTACGATCTGTATGCTGACGAATCGATCGGCACGGTTTTAGATCGCGTCGCGTTCAATGCGGGCGCCCTGACTCATTCCATTATTATGTCCGCGACCGATTGGCGACGAATCGCGCAGCCGCGCGAATTCCGCTTCGGGCTGACGGATGAATCGGATTCATCCAATCCCGGATCATGATTCTTTTTTTGCAGCGAGCCCGCTTGATGCCTGTTTTTTCCTCCCACCGAAATAGAATCCTCGCGAACCCTCGCGACGCTCGGCTTTTCAACGTCGCTCACCGATCGCCCGGCTGGCTGCTATTGCTGGTAATCAGCCTGGGGCTCGCGCTGGCCGCGAGCTTCACCGGTCGGATCGCGCTCGCTGCCGAACCTGCCTCGCCGCCCAACATTGTGCTCATCATTTCCGATGACCAAGCCTGGACGGACTACTCCTTTCAACAACATCCCGCGATCCGCACCCCGCGACTCGATCGCCTCGCCGCTGAAAGCCTCACCTTTACGCGCGGTTATGTGCCGTCGAGCCTCTGTTGTCCCAGCTTGATGTCGATCATCACGGGACTCTATCCCCATCAACATCGCATCACGAGCAACGATCCGCCGCTGCCGCCGGGAAAAACGGGAGCGGCCGCGAATCAAGATGAATCGTTTCGCGCCGCTCGCCAACGGATGATCGCAAATGTCGAGCGTGTGCCGACGCTGCCGCGATTGCTGGCCGAACGTGGCTACTTAAGTTTGCAAACCGGCAAGTGGTGGCAGGGCCATTACGAGCGTGGTGGCTTTACGCATGGCATGACCAAGGGTGATCCCGATCAAGGTGGCAGACATGGCGACAACGGTCTTCAGATCGGCCGCAAAACCATGCAACCGATTTATGATTTCATGGATGAGGCGCAGCGTCAGCAAAAACCGTTTTTCATCTGGTACGCGCCGATGTTGCCTCACGATCCTCACACACCACCGGAACGACTGCTGAAAAAATATCGCGCACTCACCGATTCCATCCATGTCGCGCGGTACTGGGCGATGGTCGAGTTCTTTGATGAAACGTGTGGCCAGCTGCTGGATGCGCTCGAGCAGCGTCAGCTCACCGACAACACGCTCGTCGTTTACGTCACTGATAATGGCTGGATTCAGGATCCGCAGCAGCCCAAGTATGCGCCGCGCTCAAAACAGTCGCCCTACGACGGCGGCTTGCGCACGCCGATCATGCTGCGCTGGCCCGGCAAGATTAAGCCGCAGCCAGCACCTGAACTGGCTAGTTCCATCGATTTGGCTCCCACCATCTTGAAACTCGTGGGTCTTCCGCTCACCCCCGAGATGACTGGTATCAACCTGCTCGATCCCGCCGCTCGCTCCGCCCGACGCACCCTGTATGGTGAATGCTTTACGCACAACGCGGTCGACATCGAAAAGCCGGAGTCGAGTTTACGATGGCGCTGGATCATCGACGACAATTGGAAGCTCATCGTGCCCGATCCCGTGAATCAGCCGGGCGATCAGCCGGAACTGTTTGACATCACCACTGACCCGCTGGAAGCTCACAATCGCGCCGCGGATAAGTCGACCGAAGTGACGATGCTGCGCCGCAAACTCGATGCCTGGTGGCGAGGCCGTGAATGAGCACCAGCACCCTCGATTTCAAGCGACTTCAGCAGGCCTACGAGCAAGCTGCCAGACAGCTCCGCGAAGCTCGCGACGGAGCGTGTCACTGGACCGGCGAACTTTCCACCTCCGCCCTCTCAACCGCCACGGCGATCAGCGCCCTGGCCCTCGCCCGCACGGGCTCCGCACCACACGGGCAGCTGATCGAGCGTGGCTTAGCGTGGCTCATGGATCACCAGAATGCGGATGGTGGCTGGGGCGACACCGATCGGAGTCACTCGAACATCGCCACCACGATGCTGGTCAAGGCAGCTTGCCATCTGGCGCAGGCCGAGCGGCGTCATGCGGCCGCTCTGGCCCGCGCCGACGAGTACATCAACCGCCAAGGTGGAGTGGCTGGTTTGCGGCAGCGGTACGGTCGTGACAAGACCTTTGCCGTACCGATTCTCACGAACACGGCGCTCGCGGGACTCGTCTCCTGGCGCGAAGTTTCAGCGCTCCCATTTGAATGTGCAGCGCTGCCCGCCAGTTGGTATCGCCTGGTGCGCATGCCCGTCGTGAGCTACGCCATTCCCGCCCTCGTCGCGATCGGACAGGCCAAGTTTTTTCATCAGCCGCCCTGGTTCTGGCCCCTGCGTTGGCTCCGTCGACTCGCCATCACCCCGACCATGAACGTGCTGCGGCGCATGCAGCCCGACAGCGGCGGCTACTTGGAAGCGATTCCGCTCACCAGCTTCGTCGTGATGAGTCTGGCAGCTACTGGCCGAGCGGCGCATGCGGTCACGCAGCAGGGTTTGAAATTCATCGAAGACTCGGTGCGTCCCGACGGCAGCTGGCCCATCGATACCAATCTGGCGACCTGGAATACCAGTCTGGCGATCAACGCGCTGAGTGCTCGCGATGACCACTGGCGCGATGCACTCTCGCAGGCGGACGATTGTTTGGAATGGTTGCTGAATTGTCAGAATCGCTCCGTTCATCCGTTTACGAATGCCGATCCCGGTGGCTGGGGCTGGAGCGATTTAAGCGGCGCAGTGCCTGATGCTGACGACACCCCCGCCGCACTCTTGGCACTCGCCGCCTGGCAGCGTTCTTCCCCGGACCAGCGTTCTTCCGCAGATGAGCCGCAGTCGACTGCCACCGACGCCCGCGTGACGGCGGCGGTGGAACTTGGTTTGCGCTGGCTGTTGAGCCTCCAGAATCGCGATGGCGGCTGGCCGACGTTTTGTCGGGGCTGGGGCAAGTTACCTTTCGACCGCAGTGGTTCCGACCTGACGGCGCACGTGCTGCGAGCGATACGGGCCTGGATCGACTCGCCCAGCCTCACTCCGCTCCGCCCACATTTACAAGCGGCAGCCGATCGCGGCTTTGCGTATCTGGCGCGGCAGCAGCGGCCGGATGGCTCTTGGCTGCCGCTCTGGTTTGGCAATCAGGATCACCCACAGGAAGAGAATCCGGTCTATGGCACGGCCAAAGTGCTGCTCGCCTATCAGGCTTGGCAGCGAGCCGCAGACGCTGGCAGTCGCCGGGGAATCGATTGGTTACGGTCGGCTCGGCAGGCAACTGGATCCTGGGGAAGTGTCGAAGAGACGGCGCTGGCGGTGGAGACGCTGGCGGGGGCGGCAGACGCGGCGACCGACCCGGCTCTGACTGCTGGACTTGACTGGCTCGCGCGGACCGTCGAAACTGGTGGCCACTTGGTGAGTGCCCCGATTGGCTTTTACTTTGCCAAATTGTGGTACTATGAAAGACTGTACCCGTTAACCTTTACGGTCGCAGCTTTGGGTCGTGCGTTACGACTGCATCAAGCCCGCCCAAATTCGTCTGCCGATCGACACCCGCCGGTCGTGAATTCGCAACAGCCACAAGGATGAACTCTTGATTTCAGCTTCTGCGTCACAATCCGCAGCCGAATCCCTCGCTTCCGGTAGCCCTGCGGCGATGTCCGCCGAGGCCAGTGAGGCGGGCGAATCGCCCCGTCGTTCGCGCCGTCGCCAGACCGCTCACCTGAAAGATGTGCCCGGCACACTGCAGCTGCGCGAGAAGCTACGTAGCCGCTGCGCCGAAGTGGCCGCGCAGCTCGATCGGTCGCGACCTCTCTCCAAAGACGAGATGGAAACGATCGTGCGGCGTATCCTGACGGAACAAGGATTGGCAGAGGGTTATGTTGGCTGGCTGATGGTGGTGTTTGCATCGGAATTCTGGCGCGATCAAGTGGCGGCTGTTCCGCCGTCGCGCCGACTCTTCCTGCTCCCCCACTGCTTGAAACATGCCGAAGGCTGTCCGGCCGACTACGACGAATTTGGTTTAGACTGCGAAAAATGCGGCGCCTGCAGTATCGCTGATTTTCGCGGACAGGCCGAAAAGATGGGCTACAAAGTGCTCGTCGCCGAAGGCTCACCGATCGTGCTGAAAATCATCGTGAGCGGTCACGTAGACGCGATCATGGGCGTCGCCTGTTTGAATGTGCTCGAAAAAGCGATCGATAAAATTCTGCTGGCTGGCATTCCCTGCATGGCGGTGCCGCTGCTGTCGAGCGACTGTCGCAACACGACGGTCGATCAGCCGTGGGTTCATCAGATGCTGAACGTTCAGCCCGTGGCAGCTCCTCCCCAAACTCGCACGTTCATGCACCTGATGCGTGCAGCGACGAAAATGTTCGAACCGGATGAACTGGAGCGGCTAGCACCGCGGCTGCGTGGCGGACCACGTTTAGCGGATCTGGGCGCAGCACCCGCCGGTCGACTCGATGCGATCGCCGGTACCGAGGTGATCGCGTATGACTTCCTGTCACGCGGCGGCAAACACTCGCGCCCCTTCATCACGCTCGCCGTTTACGATGCCCTCACCGGTGGCCAGGGTACGCTTCCTTCCGGCGAAACGCACGTGAATCAGATTCCCGATGCGGTGCGTCGCGCGGCGATGTCGATCGAGACGTTCCACAAAGCGTCGCTCGTCCATGATGACATCGAGGATAACGATCAGTTCCGGTATGGCAGCGAAACCTTACACCGCTCCTTCGGTATTCCCACCGCGATTAACGTCGGTGATTATCTGATTGGACTGGGGTATCGGCTGGTGAGTCGCGAGACGAAGAGCTTAGGTGCGGAGGTAGCGGCCGACATCTTGGATTGCTTGGCCGACGCGCACATGAAATTGTCGGAGGGGCAAGGCGCGGAGCTATTGTGGCGCGACGCCACGAACAAGCGGCTCAAGCCACTCGACGCCCTCAAAATCTACGCGCTTAAAACATCGCCGGCGTTTGAGGCGGCGTTTGCGGTGGGCATTCGGCTGGCACGGCCGCTCGCGGAGATGGCCGAACCAACCCGGCAACTCGCTCGCAATCTGGGCGTTGCCTTCCAGATTCTCAACGACTTGAAAGACTGGCAGTCGGATAGTGACAACAAGTTGGCGATGGGCGGCGATGTGCTCGGTGGGCGTCCAACAGTGCTCTGGGCTTTGGCCCTGGAGGCGTTGTCACCGGCGGAACAAGAACAGCTTTTGAGCCTCGCAGCCGACCCTCAGCGCTCAGCACTCGAACGCGTCTCCCTAATTCGTTCGCTCTACGAAAAAGCGGGCGTCTTCGAGACGGCGATGCGCTTGGTGGAGAAACATCAGGAGCGTGCCGAAGCGATTGCGGACAAGATGGAATGTGAAGAGCTGCGGCGGTTGTTCTACTACCTGATCGATACGGTTTTGGAACGGCCGAGTGAACCGGCACCGCAGACGGCGCCCTTGACGCTTCTTGCCAGCATCGGTCCGCCGCCGTCCGTGGTGACTCCCTAACCGCTCCCAGGCACCCCCGCCCCGTGACTGCTCCGCTGACTCCTGATTTGCGATCGCTGCTCGATCTGTTCTACTCGTCGCCCGACGAGTTGGGCCAGTTTCGAGAATGCGTGGCTGCGGAGTTGCCAGCGCTTTATCGCCAGTTGCTGGCGCACGACAAACACATGACGGTGGCGTGTGAAGCGCGATGCGGTGGACCGGTGGAGGTGCAGGTGCTGGCCGTGCAGCGCACGGCTACTCACTATTCGCGTAAGATCGTGCTGACTCGCCCGCAGGATGGTCGCGGAGTGCTGGTGGGACTGGTGCGATTGAACTTGAGCTGCTTATCGGATGACGTGCGCCGCGAGATTGAAAGCGAACGCGTGCCGCTGGGCCGCGTGCTGATCGAACATAATGTGCTGCGCAAGGTACGGCTCCTTTCGTTATGGCGAGTGACGCCGAGTGGTGAGTTACGGGCGTTGTTGGGGTTGGCTGACGGCGAAGACTGTTATGGTCGCACGGCCCTGATTTATTGTGACGGAGTGCCCGCCGTGGAGCTGCTGGAAATTGTTAACGCCGAATGAACCCATCTTGCATGGAATCGTTCTCGGGTTAGACTATTCGTCTCTGCTTCGTCAAGGAGCATGGGAGGTCAGGTAGCTCAGTTGGTAGAGCAATGGACTGAAAATCCATGTGTCGCCGGTTCGATCCCGGCCCTGACCACTTCGCCATTCTTGGCCACTCTTCGCCTAGCGTCGCCATAACTACCAACCCGCAAGGGGTTTACGCTCTAGGCTTGGCTCTCCTGATCGGTGCCACTCTCGCACCAGCGACCAACCAGTTTCATTACGCGCCGATTCTTTGTGCCTTTGTGCCTTGGCGTGAGCTTACTGGAATGAACGAAAACCCAAGGCAAGCTCACGCCAAGGCAAGCTCACGCCAAGGCACGAAGACACGAAGGAATAGGACCTCCACAATCCTAACCATGATGACTTTCGTAGCGCGCAAGCCCTTCCCGTGTCGCTCGCGGTAACGCCGCACCCCAACCCGGCGTCCGCGACACGCGCGACTTGTGAATCACTTTTGTGAATGTTACATTCCTGCCCACTCGGGGCCGTAGCGCTCCGCTTACTTTGTTCCTTGGCGTACTGTAAGAGTGCTCCTTTATGACTCGACCCTCGCGGCTGGCAGTCGTTGCCTATCTGCTGACTCTGGCATTGGCGCTAGTCGTAGCGCTGGTTGTCGGTCCGGCACTCATCCGCAGCATGTACGAAGAGCGGTCGCTATCATTTCTGAATGCTTTGATTTCCGGACGCGATGTACATCCGCTGGAAAAATATCTGCGCGATTGGCGAAAGCTGGCGATTGTCGCCACCACCGCCGTGGCGATTGGCCTACCCGCCTTGTACTGGGCCGGTATTCGCACCATCGCCTTCGCCCACGATGCGCGATTGCACGGCACGAGCCAACGACGCTTGTACGCGGCACTATTTTTCGTCTGCCTCTACCTGGGACTCTCCCTCTGGCCGGTCCACAAGCAAGAGGATCTTTTTCCCTTCTGCTACTACTCGATGTACAGCGGCGTAACGCAGGAACCCAAGCTCGAGGCACTGCAGTGCTATGTGCTGCGCGAGGACGGGACGGAAGAACTCGACTGGCACGCCTTTCCTCCCTTCTCCCCAGCGCGCATCGGTCCGACTCTCAAAGCTCACTACAAACAAGGAACACTCGCGGCCGCCACCCAAGCCCTCGTACAGGTGCGGCGGAGTCGTGATGATCAATTTCGCGGTCTGCGAGTCTATCTCTGTGCCTGGGAACTCAACGACTGGGCGACCAATGTGAGCGATCCCAGCAGGACTCTATTATGCGAAGTGATGAGAGACGATATCCCGTAATGGGCTTTCTGTTTGAGCCTCAATCGGTGATCAACCTGAGTGTCTGTCGAGTCCTGTACTGCGGCTTTTTGGCGGTCTATTACGGGTTCGATGACTTCCGTCAATATGCGGAATTACCCGCCGCACTTTGGATGCCCGACAAAACCGTGTTCGACTGGTTTTCGCTGGCCCGCCCCACACCTCAAGCCGTAAGCGTCCTACACGGCATTTGGATCCTGTCACTCATTACCAGTTGCCTGGGCCTCTGGACCCGCCTAAGCACGACGGTGGCCACGGTACTCGCCTTCATCTTGATCAGCATGGCCGAGAGTTTCGGCAAGCTTTTTCATAGTCAATCCCTGCCCATCTTGATCCTCTTGATCCTGGCTTGTTCACGCTGTGGCGACGGCCTGTCGCTGGATGCCTGGCGTCGTGGCGAGCGACCAGCGCCCAGTGGCGACTATCGCTGGCCAATTCGACTAATCTGGATCACGATGGCGCTGATTCTCGTGATGGCCGGCGTCGCTAAGCTGAGAAACTCCGGACTGGAATGGATGTCAGCCGAAAATCTTCGACTGAAGCTCATTCAGCACCATTACTTTTTTGGCGGCATGGCGCCCACCCGCTGGGGACTTTACCTCGCCCAATACCCGCTCGCCTGTCAATTCCTCGCCATCAGCACTGTGATCTTAGAACTCAGCTGCGTGCTCTGGCTCTTTCATCGCTGGTTTCGCATCATCATCGGCTGGTCAGCCTTCGCCATGCTGCTCGGGTTTCGTCTCCTGATGGGCCCGCTGTTTATGCCGCTGCTGTTCGCCTTTATGTTCTTGATCTCGTGGGATCATTGGCTGCCAGCTTGGTGGTTCGCACTCGATGCGACCGCCAACGCTAAGCGGCCCGAGTAACTCGCGGAGTCATCGTCGCAGACGTGTCCGCTCGACGACGCGATCCCAACAGGTTGCGATCATCGGCCGTCGATGAAAAGTTCACTCGTTCACGAATCGCATAGTTCCCCCCGGCACTCGGCACCCCGTGCGGCAGCGCACTGAGCGCGAGACGCTGGCGAGTTTGCACTTCGGCGAGCAGCCCCAGGCCCAGGCATTGCAAACTGGCCAGCGCCAGAGCCCAGCCCGTCAACCAGAGCGGATTCGCTCCCAGCGGAACCGACCAGCCCAGTTTCATTAGCAGCGTCAGCATCCAGGCCATTCCCATGGCCGCGCCACACCCCAGCCCCACTCGACCAAAAAACTTCATCGGGCTCCCGGCATAGTGCACCAGATAGTTGACGGTGAACAAATCCAGCAGCACACGAAACGTCCGATTGATTCCATACTTCGTGCGGCCATGCACCCGCGGATGATGACGCGTCACCACTTCCACACAGCGGGCTCCACGCTGATGAGCGAGAATCGGAATGAAGCGATGCATTTCACCGACCAGCTCCAGCTCTTGCGCGATTTCGCGGCGGATCGCTTTGAGTGTGCAGCCGAGATCATGGATGGGAAAACCGGTCACGCGACTGATCAGCCAATTCGCACAGATCGACGGCAGGCGACGGCTCAGAAATCGATCTTGTCGCTCCCGACGCCAGCCATGCACCAAGTCATAACCGCCTTCTAAGGCTTCGACCATCATCGGAATATCGCCCGGATCGTTCTGCTGATCGCCATCCAGGGTGACGACCACATCGAGCGTGGCGTGTTGGATGCCCGCCGCCATGGCTGCTGTTTGACCATAGTTACGGCGGAAGAGGACCAGTTTCACGTGCGGATCAGCGGCGGCCAATTGGCGCAGTTCGTCCACGGTCCCATCGCGCGAACCATCGTCGACAAAGATCAGCTCGTATTCCCGCCCAAAGGATCGCAGGGTCGAGGTGAGTTTTTCGCAGAGCGGACGTACGTTATCCAGCTCCTGATAAACCGGCACAACCACGGATATACTCATCGCCCCTCAACCTCCCCCACGTGACACGAACTCCCTTTCGCAGCACCCTGCGGCCGGAAGTGTAGGAATTCAGAGTCATTACGACAACATCAATGTCGCCAACTCTGTTCTTGCAGCGCGCTTGTCGGGGGGCTACGATGAAACGTTCGCAGGGCCCCTTTTCCGCACCCTGTCCCGCCCCACCCCGTCCCGCCGCACCCTTTCCCACCGCTCTCCGTTAACCCGCCACGCCGACCAGGAGATCTTCACCGATGCCACTGTCACGTCGGAACTTGTTTCTGGTCAGACGTTTGCCCTGGATCACGATCGCGGGCGCCCTCCTCGTCGCCGCCCAGTTCAGCGGACTACTCTCCATCCATTCGGCCCCGCTCTCACTAGTGCCCACACTCCTGCCCGCCTTCGCTCAGGAATCCGCCGCGCCGCAGCCAGTGCCGGAACAGGCGGGCGACGAGTTCTTCGAACGCAAAGTGCGACCGCTCTTGGCCGAACATTGCTTCAGTTGTCACGGCAAAGGCCAAAAGAAAGGTGGACTGACACTCGATTCTGCCGCCGGAATGATGGCTGGCGGTGACGGCGGCGCCGTTGTGGTGCCAGGCAAGCCCGAGGAGAGCGTATTGCTGCGAGCGGTACGGTATGAAGGTGATTATCAGATGCCTCCCAGTGGTCGGCTCAGTGCCGGCGACGTGGCAATCCTCAAACAGTGGATCACCCTGGGTGCGCCCTGGCCGAAGTCGGATGCGACCGATTCTTCCAGCGGCAGCGGCATCCGTGAGAGCGGTATGATCACGGCTGCCGATCGCAAGTTCTGGTCGTTCGTTCCACCGCGACGACATCCGCTCCCCAGCGTGCGCCGGGGCGACTGGAGTCGTGCGGCGATCGATCATTTCATCCTGCAGCGACTGGAGTCGGAACAGCTGATGCCGGTCGCAGCTGCCGACCGACTAACGCTCCTGCGCCGCGCCAGTTTTGATTTAACAGGTCTGCCGCCCAGTCCCGAGGCACTGCAGGAATTCGTTCCCGCCCCTAAGGCCGTAGCGAGCACCAGCGCGAACAGCATTACCCATGCCGGCGATGATGCTGCCGATGCACCCGACGCCTTGGCGCGGATCGTCGATCGTTTACTCGCTTCTCCGTTTCATGGCGAACGCTGGGGCCGTCACTGGCTCGATGTTGCTCGCTACGGTGAAGATCAAGCCCACACATTCCAAGCGCGGAATTATCCCAGCGGATATCAATATCGCGACTGGGTCGTGCGCTCGTTCAACGAGGATCGTCCCTACAATCAATTTGTCTTCGATCAAGTCGCCGGCGATTTACTCGCCCCGAACAACGCCCCGAACAGCACGCCGGCGAACCCCGACTCCGCCCTTGCCCGTCTGCCCGCACTCGGCTATTTCGCCCTGGGCCCCGTCTATTACGCGGATGCCGGCTGCGCTCCCAAGGCACTCGCCGATGAAATTGATGATCGAGTCGACACGCTGACACGTGGCTTCTTGGGACTCACCGCCTCTTGTGCCCGCTGCCATGATCACAAATTTGACCCGATCACGATGCGTGACTACTACGGGTTAGCGGGCGTGTTTGCCAGCAGCAAGTACCAAGAACTGCCGCTGGTGCCGGCCGCCGAGGTTCAGCGTTTTAACGATGCGACCGCCCGCATGAAGGAACAGGAAAAGAAGCTGGATGAATTTCAAAATGCGGCCACGCGCCGTTTAAGCGAAGGCTGGGCGCCGCAGTTCTCTCGCTGGCTCATCACCGGTTGGCGACTCCAGCAGCGGCGGCAAGCGGACGCCAAGTCACCCGCCGCACCGCTGGCAACGGAAGTGCAAGCGCCCGAATTTATCGTCGACGCGATTGCTAAGTCGCTCACGTCCGATCTGGTCGGCAAACGTCCGTCGTGGGAAGCGTGGCGACAAGCGGCCATGGGGCAAGACAAGAGCCGTGATTGGTCGACCGATCAAGCGATG
>JBJSXJ010000103.1:0-6993 GCA_046086325.1 Planctomycetota bacterium
GCATTCCTGTCGTCAATTGCTGCAGTTCCAACTTTGCCACAATCAGCACTCGATCTCGATCGGTTGGCGTGGCCTCATTGTCGCAGAACGATATGAGATCGTCGGCCGCTGCCAGTGTGACTGGTACGATCGTGGTTTCCAGTTGAACGAGTTCCCGAAACGTTGTTTCAGCACTGCTGGAAAATGCCTGAAAGATGGGCTCAGGCACGGTGACAGCACTGGAATGCGGGTGAGAGTCAGAGTTCCGATCGGTCACGAGGTTAATCCTGTGGCATGAGTTTTCGGAGGATGCGATGCCCGCAATTGATGGAATCCCGTTTTTAGCGATTCGATTCGCTCAAATGAATCGCTGAGGTTTAACGTAGTTTCTGTTGCGCCCAGAATCAAATAGCCATCGGGCTGCAGGCTACGAGATAATCGTTTGAGAATCGAGCTTTTCGCCAAACTATCGAAATAAATCATGACATTTCGCATTAAAATCAAATCCCACTTGGGCATTGCGAACCAGGGCTGGTGCAGATTGAGAGGGAGAAAGCGCACCGCATCCCGAACCGGTGATTGCAATTGCCAAGAGGTACCCTCCTGACGAAACCATTTGAGCAAGAGGTTAGTGGGCAGACCACGATTAACTTCGATCTGTGAATAGCGTGCAGTTTGTGCTCGTGCGAGCATTTCCTGCGACAGATCTGTGGCTAAAAAATTCACTTGCCAGGTGGTCAGTTCAGGAAAGTGTTCATGGAGCAGGATCGCCAGCGAATAGGGCTCCTGTCCGCTGGAACTCGCCGCACACCAGATGTTGAGCGTTCGCTGCGCTTGACGTCGCTCGATGAGTGCGGGCAAGACCGTTTTTCGCAGCGTTTCGAACGGATGCAGGTCACGAAAAAAAGAAGTCTCTGTGGTCACCAACGCCTCGACGGTCGCCACGACCAGCGGATGCCGATTCGTCTGCCGGGGCGGGATTTCGCGCAACTGCTGTAATAGCGCCTGGAGATTGGGCAGTCCCAGTCGAGCGGCAACCGGGGTAAGTCGAGTCCGCACGAGGTACTCTTTACCGGATTCCAGAACTAATCCGCATTGCTGATGGACGAGGTGTACTACGAATGCGAAATCAGCAGGTGTGATCGTTGTTTCAGCCACGCTCATGCCTCACTCGCCGCACAATTTCCGCAGCGATTAAAGGCAAAGGAAGAACTCGTTCCGCTAAACTTGCTTTGGCCACATATCCTGGCATGCCCCAAACCACGCTGCTCGCTTCATCTTGCACGATGATTTGACCACCAACCGACTGCAGCGACTCACAGCCTCGTAATCCATCTTGGCCCATGCCCGTCAGAATCACCGCTAAACAATGTTTACCATGACTGCGACTAACCGATCGCAGCAACGGATCGGCAGCCGGTCGACAGGCATTCTCGGGTGGCTCCTGATTCACGTTCAGCTGCCAGCGCCCCGCTTCGCGCCCCACTACCACGTGATAGTCACCGGGAGCAATCCACGCTTTACCGGGCTCCAAGTGCGTGCCTGACTGTGCTTCAAACGTCGGTATCTTGGAAGTCTTGGTGAGTCGTTCGGCGAGCATTTGTGTGAACATGGGTGGCATGTGCTGTACGATCAGCAGCGGCACCGGAAACTGAGCCGGCAGACCAGCAAAAATCTCTACCAGCGCATTGGGTCCACCGGTCGAGGCGGCCAACACGACGAGATCCACTCGCTGTGCAGATTCACGCCGTATCGCAGTTCCCATTCCCAATCCGCTGGCAGACCAAGTCTCTGAGTTTTTTTTCGTCGCTGCGGAAGTAGCGGTCGGAGACGGAGAAGCTATCGCAGACGTAGAAGCGGCAGATGTTGCGGTAGCGGTTGGAGACGAGGGAGAAAGGTTTGAGGTTGGCTTTGCGCCAGCACTAAGTCGACTTTGCAGCCGTTTCCGCTGGGCGTGCAGAGCACGTAGCGCCGGAATCAATTCGTTGCGAATGACTTGACGAGAGGCCTCTAAGCCACCCAGACTTTGCGGCTTGGCAAAAAAATCAGCCGCACCTCGCGCGAGCGCCTCGATCGTCGCCGCCGCGCCATCAATCGTCCGAGAACTGAACATCACAATCGGGACGTGTGGATGCGATTTGCGCATCTGCGGCAAGGCCGTTAAGCCATCCATCTCTGGCATTTCAATATCGAGGATGACTAGATCTGGGGAGAGCTGTGCGAGTTTTTCGAGTGCACTGCGACCATTGGACGCACTTCCCACCACCTCGATGTCCGGTTGAGCACCAAGTTCCTCCGTGACGACGCGTCGCACGACGACTGAATCGTCGGCGATTAACACTCGCATCTTTTCCATCCCGTGGATTTCCTTAATCCTCGTACACACCTAGCAGCGCTAGTTTCGCTACCAGTACCTCCGGAGTGAAGGGCTTCATGACATACTCATTCGCACCGGCTGACAGCGCACGTTGCACTTGCTCGCTTTCCGTTTCCGTGGTCACCATAACAATCTGAACGTGATCCCAAGCGCGAATCTGACGCACTCGCTGAATAAACTCCAGGCCATCCATGACAGGCATGTTCCAATCGACCAGCACGAGCGACACGTCGGCATGAGCGTGCAATTGCTCCAATCCCACCTGTCCATTTCCCGCCTCGATCACCGTAAACCCCTGCTCGCGCAAGATTTTCCCGATCAGCATGCGGACAGCACGAGAGTCATCGATTACCAAGGCCTGCATCGCAGTAGGTTTCCCCTCAAGTCTCAATCGATCAGTTCTTGATCTTCGCCAAAAGATTTTGCATTTCGTGTGCCAAATGAGAAAGTTCATCGGCCGAGCCACGAGTGTTGGCGGCTGCTTCGGCCGTGCCACGAGCTGCTTGAGCCACTCCCGTCACGTTGGAGGCGATTTCACGACTGCCGAGCGCTGCTTCGTTCACACTTCGTGAAATCTCCGACGTGGTCGCCGTCTGCTGTTCCACCGCACTCGCAATCGAACTTTGAATCTCGTTGATATGGCTAATAATCTCTCCGATTTGACCGATTGCGTCCACTGCCTCTTTGGTGTCCGTTTGGATGGCATCGATCTTACGACCGATGTCTTCCGTCGCTTTGGCCGTTTGCTTCGCCAGCTCTTTCACCTCGTTGGCCACCACGGCGAATCCCATCCCGGCAGTTCCCGCCCGAGCCGCCTCAATCGTTGCATTTAACGCCAACAAATTCGTTTGCTGTGCGATCGACGTGATCACTTTAATCACATTCCCGATCTCGGCACTGCTCTCACCGAGCTTGGAGACCGTGGAATTCGTACGCTCCGCTACCTTCACCGCCGAGGTCGCCACTCGAGCCGCCTCACTGGTGTTCTTCGAGATCTCGCGAATACTGGCACCCATCTCTTCTGCAGAAGTAGCCACCGTCTCCACGTTGCGACTGACTTGCTCCGCTGCTGCCGATGCGACACTCGCTTGAGCTGCAGTCTCTTCCGAATTCGCTGCCATCTGTTGACTCACGGATGTTAATTCCTGAGCCGCTCCAGCTAAGGTTTGCGCCATCGAATCGAGCGACAGTTCCACCTGCCGTTTCACGGAGATGTTATCGGCATATTTCACCACTTTGAACGGCCGACCCTTATCGAGAATCGGGAAATACGATCCTCGAATCCAGATTTCCTGGCCGCTCTTCGTCCGCTGCTTAAACTCACCCGACCGCTGTTTTCCGGCGGCTACATCAAGCCACAACTGGCGTTCTTCAGAACCGTGCGCGTCGTTTGGATCCAAGAACATACGATGATGCTGGCCTTTTATTTCTTCCAATCGATAGCCCATGAGATCTAAGAAAATTCCGTTCGCATTCGTAATCGTTCCATCCAAATCGAATTCGATGACGGCCTGTGTTTTTTGAATGGCATCAATCTGTCCGGCGTAATCCAGCTCTAACCGACGTCGATACGTCGCGTCTTCCCAAGCGACTACATACGCGACCACGTCTCCCTCTTCATTTTTGACGCTGTTGATACGCGTCTGCAGCGTCACTTCCCCAAAGCTGAACTCAGCGTTGTGAGGCAGCGCCGTCGCCGACTTCAAAATTCGTTCCACGTGCGCCGGATCGCGATGAAAGCGGTGAATCGACATCCCGACAAGCTGAGTGATATCGACGTTGAAGATGCGACGAATGGGAGCTTCAAGTTTTTTCAGCGTTTCCGTGGCCGTGGGATTCACATAGATGATTTCAAAATCGGTGTTGGCCATCATGATGTTGACCTGCACGCTGTCGAGCGTTTGAGCCGCCAGCGATTTCCATTGCAGTTGGGTTGCCGCCGATCGACGTGCTTCGAGTGGTGCCTGAGCAGCGGAAGTGCTGCGATTGCTTCCACGTCCACCAGTCGTGGAACGGGAGGAGCGCGGGGCGCGAGTGGCAGATTGGTTGGCGGTGCGAGCAGCAGGTTTCTTGGCCATATTCGTCGAGTCCTAAAAAATGACTGGCAAGGTTGTCGGTCGTGAATTCGATGTCGTGGTTGTCGTGGTCCGGAAGTCTCGTTGTTCTCGTCGTCCGTTGTTCTCGTCGTCCGGTGTTCTCGTCGTCCGGTGTTCTCGTCGTCCGGTGTTCTCGGTGTCCGGTGTTCTCGTGGTATTACGTCTGAGCGGGGATTCTCGCGAGTTGCTCCACGTCGAGAATAATTAGCAAACGGTCGGAAAGCTTGTACGTTCCGAGAATCATTTCCCGGGCACTGGCGGACAGCGTGCGCGGCGGCGGTTCAAAGTCATGATCGTCCAGCGTCAACACATCGCCAATTTCATCCACCAATAAACTCATCGATCCCTCGGCCGTATTCACAACTACATTCACTTGCTCGGCAGTGGATATGGTGAGGGGTGTTGATCGCGGAGCTAAGTTGAGTCGGAGGCGAGTGTCGATGGCGGTTACGATTTGACCGCGCAGATTGATCAGCCCGCGAATGGCTGGTGGGGTTAAAGGCACAATCGTAATGGGCTGTGGACGCACAATCTCTCGTACCTGCAGGACGTCGATCCCAAAGTACTGATCACCAAGAGAAAACGTGCAGAATTGTCGAGTGTCGTTCATGCTTGGCCGCTCGACTTCAAGGATGTTGAATTCAGTAACGGATTCATCCGACCGCGTGCGAGCGGCATCTGGAGACTCGATTGAACCAATTCCACCGCATCCAGAAACTCGGTCACTCGTCCCAGAATCACAGCACTGTAGAGCACTCCAGGACGCGCAGAGGGGAGGCAATTGCCCTGTAATTCGCTGACGATATCGACGATCTGTCCGACGATCAGACCGACCGGCTGGGTCCCGGCCGCAAACACAATCACCGGTATCTCCGCCGTCGATTGGCTGACATCCAGTGTTGGTTCACCGGCAACTTCACTCGATACATCAATGAGCGGCAAGATCGCGTTGCGATACTGCACGACCCAATCTCCTCCCATCCGCTCCAGGTCGCTCACCTGGAACTTTTCTAGGCGAGCCACTTGTTGCAGGGCGAGTGCCAAGCGATCGCCATGACGCGTTTCACAAATCAAGAGCGGAGGAGTGTCCACTTGTGCCGACGACTCAACATTCTCTTCCGTTCGGCTCCAGGCGCGCATCACATCGCGAGACAAAATACCCGCTCGCTGCGCTAACGACATGACATCCAGGACCAAGGCGACACGACCATCGCCCATGATCGTCGCCCCCGCAAATGGAGCCCAGGTCTTGATCTGTTTTTGCAGCGGCTTAACGACGATTTCTTCCGTATCGCGAATGGCATCAACGACGATTCCAAACGGTCGATCATCGGCCTGCACAACGACGATGTTCCAATCGGTATCGGCGGTGCGAGATGAGTTTTGCTGCAGCTGCTCATCAAGGAATACCAGTGGCAAGAGCGAACCACGAAGGCGATAAACGGGCGTCTCTTGAATTCGGCTGACGGTCGTGCGCACCTGTTCAGGAGTTAACCGTACCAGTTCCAGCAGATTGACTTGGGGTATCGCATAGCGCTCCCCACTGTGATGAATCACCAGTGCGGGAATGATGGCCAGTGTCAGGGGAATCTTCGTCCGCACCGTGGTGCCCTGCCCGAGTTGGCTTTCGATGTCGACGGTACCACCAATCCGTTCGATATTGGTACGAACCACATCCATGCCAACGCCGCGACCGGAAAACTGCGTCACCTTGTCCGTCGTGGAGAACCCCGGCAAAAAGATCAGCTTGAGTAACTCATTGTGATTCATGCGCAGCGCCACTTCGGGCGTAATCAGCCCCTGACTCAGCGCCTTTTCTCGCACTCGCTCAATATTCACGCCTCGGCCATCATCTTGAATCTCGATCACCACCTTGCCACCTTCATGGTGAGCTCGTAGCTGCAGATGGCCCTCGGGTGATTTGCCCGCCGCGACACGAGTGTCAGGATCTTCGATGCCATGATCGATGGCATTTCGAATCATGTGGGTAAGTGGGTCGCGAATCGCTTCGAGCAATGAGCGATCCAATTCCGTGTCGTGCCCGCCGACATCAAATTGCACCTTCTTGCCAACCGCTAACGACAAATCACGAACAATGCGAGGGAATTTATTCAGCACGTTGGCGATCGGTTGCATGCGAGTTTTCATCACACTCGACTGCAAATCAGTGGTGAGGCGACTTAAGCGCTGCACGGCGTTCGTCAGTCCATCATGCTCCATGCCAGCACTTACCTGCAAAATGTGATTGCGGGCAAGCACCAGTTCGCCGACGAGCGTCATGAGCTGGTCGACCAAATCCACATCCACGCGAATACTCGTGTCGGCAACGGTTGACGAGGTTAGCGCGGCGCTCATGGGTGTTGTTGAGGACGAGCTAGAGACCGCTGGTGGCTCATGGGCGGCACCGGGCATCGGGCTGGCAGTCACGGGAGCCACAGGAACCACCGTAGGCACCGGAGGCACCGGAGCCACCGGAGCCACTGGAGCCACCGGAACGACCGGTGCGCTCGTCTGTTGACTAGGTTCCTCCGGAGCGATCGG
>JBJSXJ010000104.1:0-6411 GCA_046086325.1 Planctomycetota bacterium
GATCGCGGCCTCGTGCCGCGAAGGTTTAGCGCGTAGGTGCCAATCCCGAAGGTGGAAGGGCGGCAGTCCACGAGTTGGCGGACTGCCGCGCCTTCGGTCTTGGCCCCTGAGTCGGCGCTCGGGTCGCTCCTCAGCGTTGCCCTATCCTCCGCTCAGGCCCTAGGCCTTGGTAGTTGTCGTCGGGACGTCAGGCAACCGCTTTGGCGGCAGCGCGATTTTGTTGTCGACGCGCGCGAGCTTCCTCCAACTTTTGATCGCGCTGTTCTTTTGCGCTAACTTGGACTCCTGCCGGGCGACGCGCGCCTCGAGCACCGCGATTTTTTGGTCTTTGGGATCGCGGGCCGGACGACCGCGCTTCCCCGGCGACTGCTGGAAGGCCCGTTCGGCTTGGTCGAGCACCTGTTTGACCCACAGGTAGATCAAGCTGGGCTGAATCTGGTACTCGTCAGCCAAATCGCTGACCGGCACCTTGTCGCCCAGATGGCGTCGGACGATCGTCGCCTTCTGATCGTCTGAAAAATGTCGCCGCTTGCGTTCGTTCGGTTCGTTCATGAAAAGGGCTCCTCGAAGTTATGCTAACTCCGGGGCCCGTGAATTCCAGTTCCATGCGGGGCAGGACAAAGATAATCGGATCTAACCACTAACCACTAACCACTAACCACTAACCACTAATCACTAATCACTAACCACTCCGCGCCTCCGAGTCTCCGTGCGAAACAAGTCTTTCGCCTGCCCTGTGTCTCCCGCCCGGCGTTAGCGGATCGCTTGCAGACATTTCTGCATGTAAGCCATGCTGTCTCGAGCGAGCACTTCGACACCGGGCGCATAGTCGAACACCTCGACGGACACCCAGCCGTCGTAATTTACATCACGCAGGGCACTAAAGATCGGGATGAAATCCATGTCGCCCATGCCGGGGCCGCGACGATTCGGATCATTCGCATGAAAATGGTGCAGCCATGGTGCGAAGTCACGGATGAGCGTCGGTACCGGCTGCGACTCCGTGGACATCGCTTTGACATCCAGGTGCAGACGAACCTGAGGTGAACCGACCATCTCAATGAGCTCACGACCGAGTGCCGCCGTGCGCAAGAAATCGCCTTCCTGCGGCCCCAGCGGTTCCACGGCCAGTGTCACCTGGCACTCTTCCAACACTGGCAAGGTTTGCTGCAGAACATCAGCGGCATACTGCATTGCTTGCTCATGCGAGATGCCGGGCAGCAGATTGCGCTGCTGCGGCGAGCCCAGAACCATGAGTGATCCGCCGAGATCGCGGCAGAGGCGAGCCAGTTCGCCCAGATAGCCTGCGGTATGCCGCCGCACTTCAGCATCGGGTGTAGTGAGGTAAAAACCTTGAGTCTTCGCCAGTAGCCAATGGAGGCCGATGGTCTGCAGATCGGCGGCTGCCACTTGTTGCCGTATCTCGGCGCGACGCCCCTCGCTGATCTCTCGCACATCGGTAGCAATCGTGAACGGCGCGAATTCCAGGCCTGTGTAACCACAGTCCCGAGCGAACGCAAACGCCTTCTCAAACGGCCAGTCCAAAAACGTCTCGTTGCAAATGGCAAACTTCATCTGATACCTCGAGCTGAAGACCGCACCGTCGTAGAGAACTGCTAAACCGTTACCACCAGGAAATCAATCGCCGCGAAACCTACAGGAACGAAACAATCGTCACGATGATGAAGAGCGGGATCAGTACGCAGCCACTGTAGGCCATGTAACCGAAGAAGCTGGGCATCTTCACTCCATTCTCTTCAGCAATGGCTTTGACCATGAAATTAGGGCCGTTACCGATGTAGGTGTTCGCGCCCATGAAGACCGAACCACAGCTAATCGCAGCCAGCAGGTCCACTCCGAGTTCCCCTTTGCCGATCAGTTCTTTCAGGTAATTACCTTCGGTAGCAATCCCTTCCATGCCACTCGCGGTGGCTGCAAACGTGAGATAGGTCGGTGCATTATCCAGGAAGCTCGACAAGATTCCCGAGGCCCAGAAGAACTGCCAGGGATGCTTCAAACCAAACCCCAGTCCCAGCACTGTCCGCTCACCTTGCCCCCAGGCATTGAGAATTTCCAGTGCGGGCGCCATCGTGATGAAGATGCCCGAGAAGAGCACTGCCACTTCGATGATCGGCCCAAAGCCAAATTTGTTCTTCTCGTGGTTTTCAGCAGAGGTCAGAAAATAAGCGGCAATCGTCAGGCCAGCCATGCAGATCTCGGCGACTCCGAACGACCAGCCAAAGTGACCCGAGCAGAAAATGGTCACTACGACACCGAGCAGAAAGAGCACGTTGAGACCACCGTGAATCCGTAGTGGTTCGTGCTGCTGTACCATCTCCAATTGATCGCCTGGCAATTCTTTGTCTTCGCGGTTGAGGATGATCTGGTCGACGACGTTGAAGATCACCAGCAGAGCCGCGTTTACGATTAGCCATTCTTTCCACAGGGCGAACGTCCAGGTAAATGGCACGCCTTTCAGGAATCCGAGGAAGAGCGGGGGATCGCCCAGCGGAGTGAGAAGTCCGCCGCAATTCGAAACGGCGAAGATAAAGAAGACCACGATGTGTGCTTTGCGAGTGCGGATGCGGTTGGCACGCAGTAGCGGTCGAATGAGGACCATCGAAGCGCCGGTGGTGCCGATGAAGTTCGCCAGCACCGCTCCGATTCCCAGCACCAGGGTGTTGATGAGTGGCGTACCCGAGAGTGACCCCTGGATATAGATGCCTCCGCTGATCACGAAGAGCGACGAGAGCAGAATCATGAAGGAGATGTACTCTTTGACTTTGTCAATCGCGACATGCTGTCCGTGATGGCCGCAGGCGGCGAGCAGGTAGATGGCGATCGGAATCGCCAGGATCGCCACGATGATGCCCTTATTGCGATTGTGTTCCCACCAATGACCGCAGACGAGTGGCATGATGGCGATGCAGAGTAGCAGCAGGGCAAAGGGCAGGATCGTGATGAGGGGCATACTGGCGCCCAGTGATTCCGTCGCCTCAGCCCCCGCTGCCCAAGCGGGAGTTGCCAATCCCGCGAGGAAACCTGTGAGTGCCCACGCAGGCCAGCGACGTTGTACCAAGTCTCGAATCACGCTCTTCTCCCTTAGCCAAACAGGAACTCTGAATCGCAAAAAAACAGCTGCACGGACACTAAATGCGGCATCATGGTAACAAGGCCTTCCGCCGTCGACAATTCGCGAATGCGACGTCGCCCGACTTACTCGCGAACCTTTAGACAGGCTCCGCTGTCTATTCAGTCAGTGAACAAACGGCGGGTTGGAGTCCCTTCGGATACTGATGCCTCGCGAGTGTGCTGGACAGCACGGCGGTCTTCGGAACCGCAAGATGGGGTTCGATTCCCTGGTGAGGTACTGATTCTGATTCGTCCTTGGAGTGTGCCGGATTCGCACGCGAGCCCGCGAAGCTTGTAGACCAGGTTCGATTCCTGGCAAGGACACTGAAGAGTGAAGGAAGCAGCTGGCGACGGAGTGGATACATTGCACCTGTTTCAGGTGTGCCGCCAGGCGTAATGTCTCGACACCACTTCGTTGGGTATTTTTGGGTCCTGCGTGGTTCGGTTGATCCACTGGTCTCCCGGGCTCTGGAAAAGAGACTTTATACATCGACGAGCCGTTGGCCCTTGATTTTCTCTGCCTTCAAGCCGGATTCCTGCCGCCAGGATAAACCGAGTTGGGATCGGTGGGCACGCAACTCAACAAGGGATATTCCGGTCTTGGTTCCTTCTGTTCGGACTGATTGCGTAAATCCAATCAGATTCCGCAAGTCCCGCTTTCTTCAAGCCCGCGCACGCTGCATTCGGATGGACCAAATCTAGCGCAAACTGCATAGCTGAAGTCGCCAGACTTCAGACGCTGTCGTGGCAGGCGGCGCCCTTTGACTGAACTCTTGCGAGTTCAGCTACACGTTGCGAGTTCAGCTACCGCTCCTCGTAGCTGAAGTCGCAAGACTTCAGACGCTCCTAGACAGGCGGCGCCCTTTGACTGAACTCTTGCGAGTTCAGCTACGGGTTGCGAGTTCAGCTACGGGTTGCGAGTTCAACTACAGGTTGCCCGTTCAGCTACCGACCTCGTACTTGATAGAGGTAGGGGTTGAGTGCGGGGTCGTTGTACATTTTGAATTGCCGATAGGTGCGATGTCGTTTGCGACCGGCCAACAGATCGGCAAGAAGTTCCTTCAGGGAGCAGCTTAAGTCGGCATGCTGCAGTTGGCAGAGGGCCAGTTTGTGGCGGACCGATTCGAGATGCTCGGCCGACACATCCGCACGCTCCGTCTGTTCCCGCATGTGATAAATGCGGAGGGACATGATCGACAAGCGATCGATGGCACTACCCGGGGTTTCCGTATTCTGCGGCGCTTCGCTAGGCGTTGGCACAGACTGGCGCGCGAGTTCCTCGGTGAGGAAATCGTCCAGTTTTTCGATACCGTCGTTTCGCTGCTGATTGAAACGATCGATCGCTCGTTTGACTTGCGCGATGCGACTATCACCCACATCCGGACTGCGAGCAATATCCTCTTCGTGCCAGAGCTGAAAATTAAAAGCATGCTGCGCGCAGGCTAAGGCGAGAAAACCGGCATAAGGATTGTCGATCGGCTGAGAATGCCAGCGCACCACCGTTTCGTGCTGCATGGCGGTGATTTGATCCACGGAGGGAATGGTCATGACGAATGAGCTGCTCGGGCGACGAGGTGAAGCGGATAACGATGGCGGAGCGTCCGGGAGCGAGTGAAGCTCCGGGGCAGCCGCTGTCGACAGGTTCGGGATTGTAGAAACCTAGTCCCAGCGGCTACAAGATAGGGTCAGTTCGATTGGGCAAGCTTCGTACGGCTGATTCTCCTTTTACCCTGCACCTCGAATGAACATCCCTATGCCGCGAATCGACAAGCGAAATCTGCTGCTGGGCTGCCTGGCGATCGCCACCGGGCTGGCCATCATCCTGTTGACTCGCCCACCCACAAAAAACTCGGGGGACGGTCAAAAGGGCGCCTCCGGAAATTGGCGCACCACGCCGATTCAGGGTCGGCGAGCGATGGGGTATCTGCAGACGCTCTGTGAATTTGGCCCTCGGCCTAGCGGCTCCCCCGCCATGACTCGCCAGCAGGAATTCCTCAAAAAATACTTTGCCACCTTAGGCGGGGAATTTAGTCGCCAGGAGTTTGAGATTCGACATCCCGAGACGGGTGCGCCGGTGATGTTGGCGAATCTGATCATTCGTTTTCACCCGGACAAACGCGAACGAGTGCTCCTGTGTGCCCACTACGATACTCGCCCCTTTCCCGATCGTGACGCCCAGCGTCCCAAGGGCCGCTTCATCGGCGCGAATGATGGGGCGAGTGGCGTGGCAGTCCTGATGGAATTAGCCCAACATCTCCCTCAACTTAACGCTCGCTGGGGTGTTGATCTGGTGTTATTTGATGGTGAGGAGCTGGTCTATGATGACCGCCGCGATCGCTTCTTCCTCGGCTCCGAACATTTCGCTCGACAGTACGCCGCTGACTACGCTGAGAAGCCCCTCCGCGAACGCCCCTATCGCTGGGGTGTGCTACTCGACATGGTCGGCGACGCTCAGTTACAGATTTACCAGGAAGTGAATAGCGTCACCTGGAAAGACACACGTCCTTTGGTCGAAGAGATCTGGGCGACCGCTCGACGGATTGGTGTGAACGAGTTTCTACCACGTCCGCGGCATGAGGTGCGCGACGATCACCTCGCCTTACACGACATTGCGGGCATCCCGGCCTGCGACATCATCGACTTTGATTATCCTCGAATTGGTGGAGCGTCGTACTGGCACACGGAAGCAGACACGCCTGATAAATGCTCGCCCGAATCGCTGGCCAAGGTGGGAGCGGTGCTCTGGAGCTGGCTGAGAACAGGTTCCCAGTAATCGGTATCGTCAGGCAGGGTAAGCGGCCAAGCAGGCGCAGAAAGTAGCGGCACGGCGTCAGCCGTCCGGCCGCGGAGCTAGTAACGGCACGGCGTCAGCCGTCCGGCCTCGGAGCTAGTAACGGCACGGCGTCAGCCGTCCGGCCTCGGAGCTCGTAACGGCACGGCGTTAGCCGTCCGGCCTAGGAGCTAGTAGCGGCACGGCGTCAGCCGTCCGGCCTCGGAGCTCTCGACCATTCTTCGAGCGCCGAGCGTCTCGGAACGCGGCCGGAGGGCTCACGCCCGTACCGCTACAAAAAATGGCATCGCGCCGAAAGGTAACGGCACGGCGTTAGCCGTCCGGCCTCGGAGCTAGTAGCGGCACGGCGTCAGCCGTCCGGCCTTGGAGCTCTCGACCGTTCTTCGAGCGCCGAGCGTCTCGGAACGCTGCCGGAGGGCTTACGCCCGTACCGCTACAAAAAATGGCATCGCGCCGAAAGGTAACGGCACGGCGTCAGCCGTCCGGCC
>JBJSXJ010000105.1:0-6586 GCA_046086325.1 Planctomycetota bacterium
CTCGCCGGGCAGTTCGGGTGAGGCGTTAACGGACGACGAGTTGTTAGCGGAGCAGATGGCGTCGGAGCAGGGGGAAACGGACGAGCTGCCGAAGAAGTCGCCTGGCAAAAAAGGTAAGGTATCGAAGTCGCCCACGGGGAAGTCGCCCACTGGCAAGTCACTCACTGGCAAGTCGCTCACTGGCAAGTCGCTCACCGGTAAGGCGGCGAAAGTTGGTAAGGCGGCCGAGAAGCTGGAAGAACTGGATCAACGTACCTGTCCTCATTGTGGGATCACGTTTCGCGAGTTTCGCCAAAAGGGGCGGCTGGGTTGTCCGCAGGATTACGATTTTTTTGCGACGGAACTGGAGCCGCTGCTGTTTAGCATTCATGGCCGCAAAGAGCACTCGGGCAAGCGCCCGCAGGTGGGGCCGCGTGCTGGGCAGCAGCACAGTGAGCTCTTGCGTTTGAAACGCGAAATGCAGGTGGCGGTCGAGCGAGAAGATTATGAATCGGCAGCTCGGCTGCGCGATCAGATTCGCAATTTGGAAGGATAGGGAAGGAATAGGGGAAGAGCGAACGTGAAGCTGGAAGAGTTGGCTGAGCAATGTGGGGAGTGGCTGCGGGGGACAGGTCCGGAAGCGGATATTGTCATGAGTAGTCGCGTGCGCCTGGCACGTAATCTGTCGAACTATCCCTTCGTACGGCGCTGCAGCGAACAGGATCGAGCGCAGATTGAACGCGAGATTCGTGAACGGATGATGGAAACGGAGTCTTGGAAAGACGCGCTCTACTTCAATGTCTTTCAGCTCTCACCGCTGGATCGGCAGTTCCTGGTCGAACGGCAGATGATGAGTCGGGAGTTGGCGGACGCCGAGGGTCCGCGGGCAGTGCTCATTGATCGTCGCGAGCAGTTCAGCGTGATGATCAACGAAGAGGATCATTTGCGGTTGCAGGTGATGCACAGCGGCTTTGATCTGGAACCAGCCTGGAACGTCATCAATCAAATCGATGACGAATTGGAACGTCGGCTGTCGTACGCCTTTCATGATCGACTGGGCTATCTCACCGCTTGTCCAACGAACGTCGGCACGGGGTTGCGCGTGAGTGTCATGTTGCACCTGCCAGCACTCGTGATGACGCGCGAAATTGAAAAAGTTTTTCGTAGCTTGCAGAAGATGAATCTGGCCGTGCGCGGGTTATATGGCGAAGGTTCGCAGGCGATGGGCGACTTCTATCAGATCAGTAACCAAATCACCCTGGGGCAGACCGAATTTGAACTGCGTAAACAGGTGAGTGACATTGTGCCGGCGATCATCGAGTATGAGCGGCAGGCGCGGCGCACGTTGCTGGAGCAGAGTCGCAAAGAGTTGCATGATCGAGTGAGTCGGGCGCAGGGGTTGCTCTCGCGAGCCCAAACGATCAGCAGCGAAGAAACGATGCTGCTGCTATCCAGCATTCGATTGGGCATCAACGTCGGGCTCATCACGGACATTGACGTAGCGACGATCAATAAATTGTTCTTGCACACGCAGCCCGCTCATCTGCAGAAGCTCAAGGGGCGAGTGCTGAATACGAAGGAAAGAAACGAGGAGCGCGCGGCTTACCTGCAGCGGTATTTAGGCGCGGGGCCGTCCGGGCCGCTCATTGCCTGATTCCCCTTTTCCTTACCTGATTACGGCGAGCGCGGCATTTTACGGCGTAGCACGGGCAGGATTTCGGGAGGCACGAAGCGCAGGAGCATTTCGTCTGTCGCCAGGGGAGCGATCTGTTTCAGCAGGCTACTGGAGATGTGAGCAAATTCTTCATCTGCCACCAGAAACACGGTCTCAATGTCGGGATCGAGATGGCGATTGGCGATTTGCATCGTGAACTCGCCGGCGATATCCGTCAGGGGGCGCACGCCACGAATCATCACTCGGGAACCACAGGCACGCACAAACGATACTGCCAGTCCCGAGAACGTCCGCACCTCGACATTACCCAGCGGCGCGACAGATCGTCTGACCTGTTCGACGCGTTCATCGAGATTGAAGAGCGGTGTTTTTTCCACATTGATGCCGATGCCCACGATGAGCCGATCGACCAGGCGAGCGCTGCGGGCGATCACGTTCAGGTGACCGAGCGTGATGGGGTCAAACGAGCCGGTGTAGACGGCAATACGGTTTTCCGCTGAGATCATGGCAGGAACCAGTTCAAAATCGGGTGACCGGGCGGGGGCAGGTAGCTGACTGGGCCGGGCGGCGGCGTTTGATTTCTCGGGTTATGAAGGATGATGAGCGACGGGTGAGCGGCAAGCAAGATGGGAGGCGGTGTTCGCGGGTAGCGAGGGCAGAGTGAGCGAGCGGCTGGGGGAGTCGGCAGTTTGTGGCGATTTTTGGGGCCAGACCGAATTGTGGGACGGGGTCCGTCTCCAAGAAAATTTTTCTAGAAGGGGATTCCCTTGGGCTGGATGACAGCGGCGCAGTTCCGATTATACTTATCAGCCGATTTAGGAAAAGTTTCGAGCGAAGATGGTCTCGCTCGACTTGCATCAATGAGGAACGGAACGCATGTCGAAGGCGCTTTGCATGGCGGGGATGGTCACTGCCATTCTCATCCTGCTTCTATTTTCACTCGACGCTGCGTTACCGTTGGGGATGGCCCCCTTCAGGAAGGCCAGCATGATGATGGATGTTGCATTTATCATCAGTTCCATCGGCCTTGGTTATCTCAGTTGGTCGACATTTCGCGAACAGAAGTAAGGTCGCGGTCTTCGCTGCGACTGGCTTCCCGAGGGAAATCTCAGCAGAAGGCAACTCACCGATGACTTCACGGGTTTGGACGGATCGCACTCGGTTCTTGTTTTTGGTCACTTGGTCGCTCTTGATTTCTCTCAGCGGCTTGTCTGCCGTGATACGAGCACAAGAGCCCGCGGCGACTGCTGCGACGGGAGCGGCCCCTGCCACGGTCGTCAACGACGAAGCGACTCGACTGATCGCCCAGCAGGCACGACCCTGCACCGTGGGCATCAACAGTCAAAAGGACCGAAACTCATTCTTCGGCACGGGCGCGATCATCAGTCCGAACGGCTACATTCTGACATCGACGACGGTTGTGCCGACCGGGGCGACGGCGATCGAGGTAACGTTCACCGATTTCGTGAGTCGCTCGGCCACGCTGGTGGAAACGAACGAGGCGCTGGAAACGGCGCTCATCAAAGTGGAGGCTGAGGGCTTGCCCAGTCTCTCCCTCGCGCGCGATCTTCCCGCTGTTGGCTCGACCGCCTACACGCTCAGCAACGCCAATAATTTTCTGTCGATCAATGGTCAGCCGAGCTTTAGTCGGGGGACGGTAAGCGGCGTCTATCCGGTCGAGAACTGGGGTGGTGAAAGTCTCTATGCCGGCGTGGCGATTGAAACCACAGCGGCCGTGAATCCGGGGTCCGATGGTGGCCCAATCTTAAACTCGGCAGGTCAGCTATGCGGCCTCATCAGTTTGAACATTTCGCCTCGACGCTGGCAGGGATTGGCGGTACCTACCAAGATTCTGCTTGATAAACTCGAGTCACTGAAAGCGGGCAAGGTGGCGGTCAAGTACGATCCGCTCGCCGGATTGCCGCCGGCGGCCACGCAGCTTGATCCCGTCGCTCAGAAGGCCGCCGATGTGGCTCGGCATTTGGTCTCCATCAGCGTTCGTCGCAAATATCCCGAAGAGGTGCTGCTGCGGACTCCGTGGGAACAGGTCGTGCAGCAGATCCCAAAATTCGCGGAGCTGAAAGACGAGGAAAAGGGCAAGCGATTGCAATCGTACTTTGAGGCGCTGCGGCTGTTCGAGGCGAATCAGATTTTGCGGCGTCCCAAAGGAGTGCTGACCGGACTACTGATCTCGGCCGATGGACATATTGTGACGAGTCAGTTCAACGTGGGCGAGGATGTGGCATTTCTCGACAAGGGAACCAATGCAGTTCGAGTATTCGATCTGAAGGATCCGCTCAAACAACTGCTCGAGCCACCGGCTAAGGGCTATGAGCGGGTGGCGAACCCGATCGAGAAGCTAGTCGTGAAATTAGCGGACGGACGCGAATTGGAAGCTCGAGTTGTTTCCCGCCATGTGCCGCTCGGCGTAGTCGTGCTGAAGATTGAAGCTGCTGACTTGCCATTTTTTGATCTGCAAGCCAACTCGACCGTACCGGAACTGGGCGCACCGCTGGGAATTCTGGGAGTTGTCTCGGATTCCGAAACTCGTTACACGCTCAACCCCGGCATGGTGAGTGCGACGCAGCGGAATCGAGGCTTTCAGTTTCAGACAGACGCTCTGGTTAATTACGGCAACTCGGGCGGACCGATCATTGATGCGGAGGGCCGCTTTATGGGATTGGCAGATGTCGCCTTGGGTCCCGCGACGGTCATGGGACGTTTGTTCCAGGATCAGGAGCTGAACAGTTGGCAGACCGCGCCGAATTCGGGCGTGTCGCTGGTGGCTCGCGGCGATCGACTCCGGGAGTCGCTGGAGGAGCTGAAGAGTGGTAAATCGATTTTGCAACCACCCGGTGCGTTCTTAGGAATTGGTCCCGATCAGCGCAAACTATTTAGTACGGAAGTGACGATTGGTGCCGTGACTCCCAAATCTCCTGCTGATCAGGCCGGTTTGAAAGTGGGTGATCGTATTCTGTCGATCAACAACGAGGAGCTCAATAACTGGCGCGATATGCTGGCTCATCTGGCCAATTTCAAACCGGGCGATCAAGTCGAAATCAAAGTCTTTCGTCCTCGTATCGTCGAGAAGCTGATGATCGGTGATCAGGAGATCAAGAACGAGGATGATCTCAAGAAGATCAAAGCGGCTCTGAAGCCGAATGAGAAGTTTGAAGGTCGACTGGTGGTCGAAGACACGCGCACGGTGAAAGTGACTCTAGGAGAACGTCAATGATGCGCTCAGTGCTGATGCTGGTATTGGTGGCAAGTTTGAATTGGCTGGGGGTGAGTCACGCGGTGCTGGCGGCTGAGGGAACGCTCAGTCCAGCGCCGGGTACAGCCGGTATCAAAACGCTGTGTGACAAGGTTCGTCCGGCGTACATTTTCATTTCGGGTGGCAGTGGTGTCGTGATCCGTCCAGACGGCCTGATGCTGACCAATTCGCACGTGATCGAGAATCAAAAAGAATTTGATGTGCGTACGGGGGAGGGCAAGCATTATCGAGCTCGCGTGGTGGGAACGGACAAACTCGGGGACCTCGCGGCGCTCAAGCTGGATCTCAAACCGGATCAGCAAGTGCCTTACTTGGAACTGGGTGATTCCGAGGCGCTGCAGGTGGGCGATTTTGCGTTGGCGATTGGGAACCCGTTCGGACTGGGCATGGTCGATCAATCGCCGACGTTCACGTTTGGCATCATTTCTTCGCTGCATGTCATGCAAGGCACGTACACCCAGTGCATCTTGACGGACGCGGAGGTGAATCCTGGCAACTCGGGTGGACCGCTCGTGAATGCCCAGGGTCAGGTGGTGGGCATCAACGGGCAGATCAGCACCCGCTGGGGCCTGCGCTCCAACACCGGCATGGGCTATGCCATCAGTGCTCGACAAGTGAAGCTCTGGTTGCCTAAGTTAGAAACCGCCCAAGGTAGAAATGTGGAACATGGTCAGCTCACGGGGCTGACGGTACGCATGGAGCCGGCGAAAATCAATAGTCCGCTGACGGTGGAAGATGTTGCGGAAGAGACGGCGGGAGCCACGGCTGGTTTTCAAAAGGGTGATGTGTTTTTGCGGATGGATGGCTACCCGATTCCCAACTTCATTCAGCTGCGCAATAGCTTGGGAGTCTATCCGGCGGGTACGACGGTGACGGTGGATGTGCGCCGTGGGGACCAGGAAGTGCCCCTCAAAGTTGATCTGGTCGCGCGTCGCCCCGGCCGCTTGGGCTTAAAGCTTGGGGTAACCGAAGGCGATGACAAGCAGGTTGTGATCAAGGAAGTGGAAGCCAATGCGGCGGCGGGTAAAGCGGGGCTGCTGGCCGGCGATCAGTTTCAAACGATCAATGACCGAGTCTTGAATCTTCCACCAGCCGAACAGATCAAAGCGCTGGAAACGTTTATGAGTCGCGAGCTATCGGCCGGCGACATTGTGAAACTGAAAGTGCGACGCAAGAACGAAGCGGGAGAGTTCAGCGAAGTCGTCGTGCGCATGGTCGCGCGGTAAAACTTCGGTGTAGGTTCACGGGCGTTGCTTGTGAAGAATCTGCTACAGGCCTACAATCAGCACGCGGTTGGGTGGTCGAGCAGAAGCTCTGCCACCGTCCCGCGCTTCGACTTTTCATCCGCACCCGCCGAACCAGGTGAGACAGTCCTTCGATGAGTGAACTTCATCACGAGTGTGGAATTGCTGCGATCTATCATTTGCCGGGAGACGAGGTCAGTCCGCTCTGCCCTGATGCCGGTCCCGATGAGATCACTCGCTTACTGCCGCGAATGCTGCAGGATATTCAAAACCGCGGTCAGCTAGCGGCAGGTATCACGACCTACGAGCCGTCGCGGGATCAGATCATCGACACCTACAAAGAAATTGGTACGGTTCAGGAGGTGTTTCGCCTATCGCATCGCGGGAAAAGCGAAGCCCTTATGAAAGAGTATG
>JBJSXJ010000106.1:0-4133 GCA_046086325.1 Planctomycetota bacterium
TTGCACGTTCCCGCCTTGCGCAGCCCTCGCTTCTGTCTGGCGCGATGTGAGGGCGTCGAGCAGTGGCAAGCCCATGGTCACACCAGCGGCTCTCAAGAACACTCGGCGGTCAAAATTCATCGAGTCACCTCGTAGGAGTCGCAGCATCTTGTACCCGATCACTTCGTGCGGAATGTTTCGCTTTGCACGACTTCGTGAATCAGCGTTCGAAAACCATCATTCTTGGACGTCACGTTTTTTACGATCGCGTCCACAACAGGTCGATCGGCTGGCTGAGGAGCTCGTCCAGTGGCATAGGTGAGCAGCTTGCCCGCCAGCGCTCGTGACAGCGCTGGCTTGTCACGCAACAGCAACTGTTTCAAGCCGTCGACGTTTTCAAATCGCGCACCGTCGAGTAATTCGTCAGCAGGATCAACTTTCTTTCCTTTGTGGTAGGGCATGCGGCGACCATCCACGACGACTGCTTCACCATTCCCGGTCACTCGGTAGTTGTCGCGCCAGCCGCCAATACAGTCAAAGCTTTCCAGTGCAAATCCTGGTGGATCGATTTCCCGATGACAAATGCTGCACGATTCGGTGGAACGATGTTTGGCTAACTGTTCGCGGATGGTTGTCGCGCCGCGAATATCGGGGTCGATCGCCGAAATGTCATCGGGGGGCGGAGGCGGAGGTGTGCCTAAGATTCGATCCAGAATCCAGACGCCTCGGAGCACCGGCGAAGTGGTGGTGCCATTGGCGGTCACCTTTAGAACACTCGCCATCGTCATCACTCCACCCCGGTGACTATTCGGCGGCAACAACGTCTTCTTGAATTCCCAGCCATCGGGCCCAGGTAGACCATAGTGCCGAGCCAAGCGTCCGTTGATCATGGTGAAGTCGGATGCCACGAAATTGGTCAAGCTTAGGTCGTGCTTGAGCACCTCTTCAAAGAACAGCTCCGTCTCGCGGATCATCGACACTTTGAGTAGATGATCAAATTCAGGGTAGAGCAGATGGCTAGGCTCCGTGGCATCAATTTCTCTGAGGCCCAGCCACTGACCGGCAAAATTCTCCGTGAACGCTGTCGCTCTTGGATCGGACAAAAGACGCTCCGTCTGCGCGCGCAGGACCTCGGGCTGACGCAATGTTTTCTGGTCGGCCAACTGGAACAGTTCCTCATCCGGCATCGTGCTCCACAAAAAATAGGACAGGCGGCAAGCCAAAGCGTAGTCGTCGAGTGGTCCGGGGCTTTCGCGCAGAAAGAGGAACTCAGGTGAAATCAGAATTCCTTTCAATGCCGCTCGCAGGGCCAATTCGAACGAGTAGCCCTCGTCTAATTTACGACGGATGATCGTCATGGAGGGAGCGATATCGGGAGCGGTAATGGAGCGTCGAAACGCTCGACGCACAAACTTCGTCAAGATTCGTTCGGCGTCCACGAGTGGTTGATCGGAGATGACTTCGACGCGATCACGGTAATTCGCAGCTCCGCTTGTCCTCTGCGGGAGATCGCCCAGCAGGCGGCGATGGGAAGCGGGCGGCCAGCTCTCATGCAGTGGTCCTTCGATCTCGACATACTGCACCGCTAACCCTGGTCCTGGCCACTTGGCACCGCCCGTGTTCTTGACGACGTTCGCTCCGGCCAGACCGTACGGCAGCAGAGCGATCGTTGTGCGCGGCTCCATCGTCCGCACAAACTCAAAGACCTGCGGTTTGTTGGGCAGCGCGTCGAAATAACCGACCAAACCGCTTAATCCCGTTAGTCGAGTGCCGCTGACGGTCACTCGAAAGGGAACTGGCTTGTTGTCGCTCTGAATGCTGGAAGCTGAAATTCGGAAGCGATATTCTCCGCCATCTGACGGGTAGAATGGCGAGATCGAACAGTTATGCCATTCCGAGGAACAGAAACAAACCACTTCGCCATCATCCAGGAAGCGATAGACATCTTCGGTCGAACCACGCACCGGATGTCCGTCCTTTAAACTGTAGCGTTTCTGAATTCGCGGTGGTGGCTGCGGGCGATTGCAGATCGCCAAGTTCAGCGCCGAGTCGGCTGCTTCCAAGTATTTTTCCATCAGGAATGAGGAGGTATGGTGAGCGGCGCTCGCGTTGTCAAAGCCATCGGCCGATCCGTCCGGCGGAAGTTGATCCTTGATTTTGATCTTGATGCCCAGCAGATCATTGATCGTGTTCTCGTATTCGACGCGATTCAGCCGACGCAAAACCACTCGCCCTGCAGCCGTCGTCTGTGGTGGTGGCGATGTTGCGGGAGTGGCCGTAGCTGGCTCAGTCGACTCCAGCGGTGAAGGCGATTGGCTAGCGCTGAATAGAACGAAAAGAGCGACCATCGCTACTGGAACAAAATGGCGTCCCGCGCCGGTGACAACCGCCCACGGATTAGTCTCAACAGAGTCCTCTGGAGGCCGCTTGCTCATCAATCAATTCCTCATTTCCCGGCGCGCCGCTGTAAAACTCAGGGATTTATGAGATGGCTTCTTTAATGAGCGGTGCATCTTCCACGATCAGTTTGACCGGTCGATTGGCGGGGGTCTGAACCACGGTATTGGCATCGATGCCCAAAAGGTGATAGAGCGTCCGTCCGAAACTTTCGACCTTATAAAACTTGTCTGTGACTTGTTCGCCTAATTTGTCGGTCGCACCGACCACACAGCCGCGATTGAAACCACCACCCGCTGCAATCACGAATTGTGCATAGTCCCAGTGATCGCGGCCCGCGTTCGCCTCTTTCGGCTTATCGATTTTTGGTTTGCGCCCCATCTCTCCCAAGGCCAGAACGATGGTGGAATCGAGCAGTCCGCGCTCGTCCAGGTCGTCGAGTAACGCGGCGAAGCCAGCGTCGAACATGGGAATCTGCTGTTTCCCAGCGACAAAGTTCTCGCCATGCCAATCCCAATATCCCAAATTGAAATGCACGATCGGAACTCCCGCTTCGATCAGTCGGCGCGCCAACAGGAAATGCAAGGGATCGCCGATCGGATAACGTGCCTTGGCAGGTTTGTTGCGCGTGAATCGCTCTAAGGAGGCGGCTGGTTCCGGAGACAAATCGAGTGCCTGACGTAATTTCGGCGACCTCAGCAAGTTAAACGCCGTCTGCTGGTACTGATCCAATCCCGCAATCAGTTCATCGTGAGAATCATCGCGCCTGAGGCGACGATCGAGCTGTTGTAGCAGTGCGGTGTTGTGGGCCAATGCTGGCAATTCCAATTGCGGAGCCAGCATTTTTGTAACCGCGTCTTTATCCTTGAGCGGCTGCATGACAAAGGGCGCATGAGCGGAGCCGAGAAAATTCCTAGCCAGTGCGTTGTGAGTATGCACATCGATCTCGTCGAGTACGACGAACGTTGGCAAGTCCGTCGGCCCCGGCCGCAGCTTATTCATCACGCTGCCGTACATCGGATACTCATCGCTGCCCGTCGTAAGTCGCGGGTTACCGGTGAGCCAGTAGAGGGGCGCCTGCGCATGATCACCAGGCTTGTTCATGGTGGTGACCGAGCGAATCACGGTGTACTTGTCGGCTCGTTTCGCCATTTCTGGCAGTAGTTCGCCGACCTGTAATCCCGGCAGCTTCGTCGCAATCGGCTGAAAGATACCGCGATAATCCTCGGAAGCCTCGGGCTTCATATCAAACATATCGAGATGCGGTGGGCCTCCCCCAAGCCAACAGACGATCATCTGTCGAGCTTTGGGAGTGACCGCACCGGCGCTGGCGTGAGCGCGAATCATATCCAATGCGCTCACTCCGCAAAGTCCCAGTCCGCCGATGCGCAAGAAGTCTCGTCTGAGCATGCTAACTCCTCGATTCCACTTCGATCTCTCAGGTTAATTGATTCGGCGATCCCCCAACCATCTCTTTGTGGTAGTCCATCGCTCTCGGCGTAGCGTGGAGCGAACCCCGAAAAAACGTCGTTGGGGTATTATCCTCTAATGCTGTAACAAGAACTCACGTGTATTCAACAAACTCCAAAGGATATTCTGTAATCCCTCGCCAAGCGAGTCAGACCCAGCGAGGAACTGCTGACAGGCCTCTCGTTCTTGATCCGTGGGCCAGCGGCTGATACTCGCCAAAAATAGCTCGTCGAGCCGCTGTTTGTCGGCGTCTGTCATCTTCATCACCTGAGCGACACGCCCATTGG
>JBJSXJ010000107.1:0-22376 GCA_046086325.1 Planctomycetota bacterium
GAAATTTGGGAGTGTAGCTGAGCGGTGGCGAGGTAATGCTTGGCCAGCACCGCGCGGTTCAATCTCGGCCGGAAAGCATCAAAGGCCGCCTGCAAAGGTCTGGCTGGAGTACCGACTTCCTTGAGCAAGTAGTACTCGCACCATGACTTCGATGAGCGCTGGCGCTTGGCCGAAGGCCTTGGTCATCGGAGCCTGGGGCAACGCCCCAGGAATGTAAGCTCTTACCGCACAACTGGGCGCTAACTCACCCAGCCGCCGTGCGCGCCTATCGCGTAGAAGAGCGTCGCGACGCCATTGATCGTCGCCAAATCGCCCGAGCTCGACGTCGCTCCCGCAGGAAATAGTTTTCCCACGTGGCCCGACTGATCACTCATCGAGCCCTCATCGAGCGTCCCCCTGCGCCGCCGCCGCACCTCCGTCAAAACACCTCAGCCGCCCGCTGACACCCGCCACCCCGGCCCAAAGCGGACATGCTGCTGGTGAACGGTTTCGTAAAGTGTGGTTGCCATCATCGAATCACCGCAGCAACTGAACGGTAGCGATCACGTGGCCGCCGCGAACGACTTACCACTTCAAGAACCTCAACTCGGCGGCTCACGTGCATCGTCTGGTTCGCCGTTCGTTAATGGTATTGCACGATTAAACCAATCTCTGCTGTCGGATGCGGCGTGCCGCAAACCAAAGATCGTGGGAATACCACCATCGTTAGTGAAGACAACCACATAAGGAAAACGGTGGACTAACGCACCGCGAAAATCGCCGCCGATACGACCGAATGATTCCGGACGCTCTACCAGCGTTTGAATGATCGAGCGGACATTCCTGCGAAATCGATTGCCGAGTGTGTCGGCGATCGCATCGTAATAGGTGCATGCTGCTGCCAAGTCGCTGGCAAACAGTGGGTGGTAGCGTTCAGTCGCCATCAACGCGGCGCCATAATTCGTCGGCATCAATTGCGATTCTAGGATTGGCCAACAGTTCATCACGTCTGCGGCTCATCTCTGTCAGTTCGTCTTCTGGCAATGCCAGTGGTGCTGATGCCGCTAGGTCATCCCAGAGTTCCGTTACGATTGCGAGCTTTTGATCCGGCGGTAAGGCACGAAGAGATTCTTGAAGTGTCATCGGTGGAGCCGTTTTAGGGAGTGCAGGATTCAATCAGTATAAGAAGATACGCGGAAGCGGAACAAGTAACACGGGGGAAATGTGGAAATGTTAACGTCGATAAACGTCACTCCGCGAACGCACGCGATAACCCAGCGCGAGCAAAGTAATATTGATTTCAGGAAACACCTGTTCCGCCGCTTGGGTTGATTGGACTACTCTCCGGACTTTCCCACGGCTATGTCGGCGCGTTCCTGTGCTCCGCTCGTCACTGAGTCCACGTTGGTAGGCGAGTCGAATGGTGTCGCGACGGCTACATGTTCACTTTCATCTTTTACGAATTTACCGGACCGACTCCCCATTCCACGGCATACATCACCTAGGGAGCGTCGTTGTGTGACGTCCATTCTTCCCTGCTACCCCTGGGAGTGCCTGCATGTCGGGTCACTCTTCGGCATCAATTCAGCTTCGCCCCAATAAGAAAAAAATTGATACCACTTCATGGATAACCACGCCGCCATACTTGGGAAATCAGAGAGAGCCGGTGCAGCGCGACGCTCGTCGCTAAACTCTCCGCAGCTTGCGGCTCACGTGCGACCTGCGAAAATCATCTCTTGCGGCCAGATAGCTAACTTCCGCGAAGCTTGAGTTCCGCAGGAAGAAAAAAGTACCCCCTAGGGGATTCGAACCCCTGTTACCGGACTGAGAACCCGGGGTCCTAGGCCTCTAGACGAAGGGGGCTAAGACGATCGCGTGGAGGCACTCCAAAAGATCCTCAACGCGAGTCGCTATTGTTCGCGGGCACTGCGCCGCTGTCAATAAGGGGTGAGCGACGGGACGCCTGACACTCTCGTCCGGCAGGCCGTCGCTACCGCCTCTACGCCTACCGTGGTTGGCCGCACATCGGCCGGCGAACTACGGTAATTCCACGGTCTTCAGGTCGAGTGGGCTGCCAGCGGCCGACTGCACGAGCAGCACGGCGTGGGTGCTGTTGAGCTTGTCCAAATGCACGACTCCGACGAGCTCCTTAATCGTTTCGAACTTTTGTCCGGCGGTGTTGCCATCCTTGACCGGTTCCGTCAAACCATCCTTGCGCTCGATTTCCTCGGTGCTGATCTTCATCACGCCGCGAGCGCTATTGGCCATGAGTAGATAATCGCGTCCACCTTTTTTGTAGACGATCATGTCGAGTGGTCGGTTGCGATTACCAAGTTCCGCGACCGTGGTGCCGCGTACTTTCTTGCCGCTGGTCAAGCCATTCAAGGGAAACTTGACGAGCGGCGTGCAGGTGAAGCCGGCGAGCAGATTCGGTTCGCCATCGATCATGAACGGCACAAACGCTCGAATCGTGGCATTGTCTTCCACTCGACCGTGCGCCGCATGGAAGATCTCGACGTTGGCCCCCGCATCAGCTTGCTGAAAGGGGAAGCTGATGGAACGGACGGTGGACGAGGCTTTGTCCGCCGAGCTGCCCGACACAATCACGCGGCCTTCGAAAAAGGCCAGATCGGTGATCGATTCCAGCCGCCGATTCATCGCTCGCGGACCCTCGCCCACCACTTTGTCTTCCGGGGGATTGGGAAGCACGACCTGAGCGTGCGGGATGCTGTCGAGGGACAAGGTGGAGAGATTGCCTTGGGCGTCAATGCGCACCAGTGCGGCCTGGGATTTGTCGGCGCCGGCGGCGATTGATAAGTAAACCTGGCCACTGGCCGGATTCACCAGCATCTCGTTTACCTGCACTTGATCAGCACTCACCTTGAGCAGCGTGGCAATTTTTCCCGTAAGGCCATCGATCGTCAGTTTTACTTGGCTGGCGTCGCCTTGGGTGTCGCCGGTGTCCAGTGCCCAGACCGTCGCGGCCTTCGTGTCACCCACAAACAAGATTCCTTGCGGGCCGAAAGCTAGCGGTCCCGCCGACTTGAGTTCCACTTTCCCAGCCTTCAAACCCAGTTTGTCGGCAGCGCGAGCGGTGGCCGAGCTGACGGCTCCGAGCAATAGCGAGAGCACGACCACGGCAGATAATTTCCAGTCGGCAAGTTTCATCACAGATTCTCCAGAGGAGGTACGAAGGGGAGACGCCAGTCAGGATCTAACTGGTTGATAGGTCGAGATTATGACGAGGTTGTCGGGCGAAATGCAATCGACAGTTCAGCGGCCGCCAAGTGGGTGGGAGGCTGATTCTTCACGGGCGATGCCGGCACACCCCGACTAGGCGCGCGTGAACGGTTCACCCTAGGCTGTTAGCAACCTACGAGTGAAATTTATGAACGAATCTCTTGAGGCTGGCAAGCATTCTGAGCCCGCGCCAGCCGGGCATGGCAGTCACGGTGCCTTTCGCCGAGTGCTTGAAGCCACCGGAACTGTGTTTGGTGATATCGGTACTTCCGTGCTCTATACGATCATGGAGATTACCCGGGAGACGGTGCTGCTGAAGTATCACCACTGGCCGACCGAGGAGCGCGATGCCTTGCTCCGCAACGGTGGTGCGGGGTTACTTTCGGACAGTGAAATCCTGGGTGGTTTCAGTCTCGTGCTGTGGGCCTTGCTGTTTCTCACGATCAAGTACGACGTGCTCATCATGCGCGCGGATAACCGCGGAGAAGGCGGAACGTTCGCCCTCTGGTCGCTGCTAAAAGGTTACACCGGCAAGATCGTGGGACTCGGCGTGATCGGCTATTTGGTAGTGGCGGCGGCCGGACTATTGGCGGCGGATGGCATCATCACACCGCCGATCAGCATGCTGGGCGCCTACGAACCGCTCGGCGAACAGTGGGCAGTGATCGCCACGATTGTGAGCCTCTGGGTGCTCTTCAAGCCGCAGTGGCGTGGCACCAGCGCCGTCGGCGGGCTGTTTGGCTACTTCATGATGTTTATCTGGTTTCCCTGGATCGCACTTAAAGCGCTGCCGTGGATCATCCGCAATCCGGGTGTGTTCGCTGCGGTGAACCCGATCTACGCGCTGGAATTCTTAGCCCAATTTCCGCTGGTTGGTGCGCTGGTCATCTTGGGAGTGGTGGTCCTGGCGATTACGGGTGGAGAGGCGAAGTATGCCGACATCGGTCACTTTGCCAAGCATTCCAGCCACATGGTGCCGGAAGGTTCCAGCATCGCTCCCGCTGACTCGGGCCGTTTGCCGGTGATGTGGACCTGGTTCTACCTGGTGCTGCCTTGTTTGGTGCTCAACTATGCGGGCCAAGTGGGCTATCTGCTGGAGCGTGGATTACCGCCTCGGGGCAACACGTTCTATGCCCTCACGCCGCAGTTCGCGAACCCCGCCGCGCAGCAAACCATGACGACGGTCGACACGGTCATTTCCGCCATCGCCGCTTTCATCGCCTCGCAGGCACTCATCACGGGCATGTTCTCGATTATCAAACAGGCGATCGCGCTGGGCTTTACGCCTCGCCATGCGGTGAAGTTTACGAGTCGCGAGGCGGAAGGGCAGGTTTATATTCCGCTCGTGAACTGGGCGATGTTCATCGGCTGTGTGTTTATCACACTCATTTTTCGCTCGGCGGGAAATCTCGCTGCCGCGTATGGCATCGCCGTCACCGGCACGATGGGAATTACCACTCTGTCGTTCGGTTATGTGGCGTATTATCGCTGGAACTGGAAGCTCTGGCAGGTTGTGGCTTTGCTCACACCGATCCTGGCGATCGACCTCGTCTTCTTTTTGGCGAACATTTTGAAATTCACCAGTGGCGGATATGTGCCGGTGCTGGTGGCCGCCGTGCTGGTGACGATCATGATCACGTGGCAGTGGGGGCGTGCGCAACTTGCCAAGTCGTTCTATAACTTTGGTGTCAAGGAAGGTAAACGCATTGCGTGGCTGGTGATGCTGCGGGAAATGCTGGACGACGTAGAAATGGCGATCCAGGAGAACTTGCCGCTGGCACGGACCCTCGTGCAGGGACAGCGCCGCTTGGTGGAAAGCGATCGAGCGGCGGTCTTCTTATGCTCCCGCCCAATTCGCTCCACCGACGACTTCGTCCCGGTGACGCTGCGCATCTTTTTGAAAAAGTATGGCGTGCTGCCGTCCCACGTGACGCTGTTATATGTGAATCAAATGTCGGTGGCCGAGGCCGATAAAAAAAATCGCTATGAAGTGATCCCCTTGGGACACGACATTGATTCGGTCATTGTCTCGTATGGTTACATGGAACAGCCGAACATCCGCGGCGCGTTGCATGAACTCGCGCAGCAGGGACGGCTCTCCATCGCCGCCAATCGCTGGATTATCGAGGTGGGGGAAGAGGAAATCATTCTCGACACGAAGCTCAACTTCTGGCAGACGCTACGAGTCGACCTCTTCAAATGGACACTGCGGCTCTCAACGCCGGCGCACAAATACTTCGGGCTGACCTACGACGCCGCCATTTCGAAGGAAATCGTCCCGATCATTTTCAGTTCCGACGGAGCCAAAGTGGCCTTGCCGGAACTGGAGATTCACGAGGTGAATTAAGTGCGAGGTGGAGGGCTAGCGACCGAACTCGCGCGCGAACTGCAGTAGTGCTTCGCCGCCTTTGAGTAGCTGATCAATCTCGACCCATTCATCGCGCGTGTGAGCTTGATCAATGGATCCTGGTCCGAAGACGACGGTGGGTACACCGGTCGCCGCATAGGCCGGTGCGTTCGTGCCGTAGGCCACGCCGATTGCGTCCCCGCCGCCGTACTGTTTCGCGACTGCCCCGAGGCGCGCGGCGAGCTCCGCGTTGTTGTCGTCGTTCAGGCCGCTACCGCACGTTTGCGGATCTTCGTGAGTTAACGGTGAGCCGGGCGGGAGATGGGCTGCCAAGTAATCGATGACATGCTGCCTAGCTGCCAACGCATTCTCACCCGGCACGACGCGGCGGTCGATTTCGATGTAGCAATCGTCCGGCACCGTATTGACGCTAATCCCACCGGCAATAATTCCAACGCTTAGCGTGGGACTGCCTACGAGCCGATGTGCGGCCAGTTTACCAACTTCACCGGCGGCATATTGTTCGAGCAGCTCCAACACCTTGGCCATGCGATAGACCGCGTTATCACCTTGCTGGGGTCGCGAACTGTGCGCCGCTCGACCGGTCGTCCGAATCCGCCAGCGGACGGTTCCCTTGTGAGCGACAACGACGTGCAGCAGTGTTGGCTCTGCCACGAGCACGGCGTCGGGTTGACGCGGAAAGAGCGGTGAACGCTGCTGCGGGTCATGCCACAACTGCGCCAGTTCTTGAGCGCCGTAAAAACCATGCTCTTCGTTGACCGAACAAGCCATGATGACGGTCGGCCGCTCGCGGGCCGGCAGTTCCAGGAGCCGCGAGAAGGCCCACAGCATGGCGGCCATTCCGCCTTTAATGTCGCAGGCACCGCGTCCCCAGACACGTCCGTCCCGCACGGCACCTTCCCAGGGAGGAATGGTCATGCCATCCACCGGCACGGTGTCTTGATGAGCTTCCAGCATCAAGAGTGGGCCACCTTGTTCGGGCGGCGTAGCGCCGTCGAGTCGCGCGATGATGTTATCGCGCTGCGGCTGCACCGTTTGCCGCTCCCACCGCACCCCCAATCGCGTAAATAGAGACTCCAGGTAGGCGGTCACTCGATGTTCGAAATAAATATCGCCTGATACCGGTCGTCCCATCGGGTTAACGCTCGGCAGGCGGACCAAGTCCGCCAACGTGGTCACCAGATCGATCGCCATCGTTGATTCTCCGCTGATTAAAAACTGTTGTCGCCGAGGCTGGGGAGGTCCCCGTGAGGGGACTGCGAGCGGATTGTAGCAGATCGATTTCCGGCGTCGTCCCGGGGCTACCGATTGACCGGGCCAGCGGCGGAGCGTTACGATGCTGCCCGCACGACCGGAACAATTCGGTCGGGTTTTCCGTCCGCTGACTTTGTGATAAACTTCACAAAGTCTTATTTTTCAACTCGAAACCTGAGTGAGGCCGTCAGCTTATGGAAGGCTGGAGCTTCTTGCTGCCGATTCTGTTGTTCGCCTTGGCGGCGGGCCTGCTGGCCGTCGGTTTACTCACCGTCGGCACCTTGCTGGGGCCCAAACGTAGCGGACAGGTCAAAGAAATGCCGTATGAGAGCGGCATGGATCCCATTCACGATGCTCGGCGCCGCTTTGATGTGCGGTTTCATTTGGTCGCGGTCGCCTTTTTGCTGTTTGATGTGGAGCTGCTGTTTCTGTACCCGTGGGCGGTGGCGAGTCGTAATCCGGCTGGCTTGGCGGCGGTGCGGGGCGTGAGTGGTGATCCGCTGAATCGGTGGCTGGTGTTTGCCGAATTGATGTTGTTTTTGACGCTGTTGCTTCTCGGCTGGTTATACGCTTGGCGTAAGGGAGTTTTCCGATGGCGATAGAGTTACCGGAGAACGTGGTGGTGAGTCGGCTGGATGAGCTGGCGAACTGGTGCCGCAAAAACAGTCTATGGCCGATGCCATTTGCCACGGCTTGTTGTGGGATTGAGCTGATGGCGACGGGTGCCAGTCGTCACGACTTGGCGCGTTTTGGAGCGGAAGTATTTCGCTTCAGCCCGCGTCAATGTGATTTGATGATTGTGGCTGGCCGCGTGGTGATGAAGATGTTGCCCGTGTTGCAGCGAATCTGGCAGCAGATGCACGAACCGAAGTGGTGCATTTCGATGGGCGCGTGTGCCTCGACCGGCGGCGTGTTTGATACCTATGCGGTGGTGCAGGGGATTGACCGCTTTGTGCCGGTCGACATGTATGTTCCCGGCTGTCCGCCGCGACCCGAGCAGTTGATTCAGGCGATCATTGACTTGCAGGACAAGATTCAGCGCGAAGGCACGATTATGGGCGACGAGTTCAACGTGCCGCAGCGGCAGCAGGCCAAGCGAGCGCTGGTGGAGTTACCGGTCTTACCATCCGTGCGACCGGCGATTCGGAGCCGCTAGCTGCGTCTCTCAACGATTCTGCCCGCCGGCAAAAACGAGCGGCTAGGTTGGTCGGATAGGGGCACGCGGTCTAAGAGTGGAAAGATGATATGGCAACAACAACTGAGATCCTGGAACAACTGTCCGCACGCTGGCCGGCGCTGGCGCGGTCCGAGTTTCGTGGTCAGCAGCGAGTGGTGGTTCCGCGTGAGTCGCTGGCAGAGTGCATGGCAGCGCTGCGGAACGAGTATCAGTTTGATCTGCTCATCGACGTCACGTGCGTCGACTATCTGAATTATCGCGATGCCACGGATCGGTTTGGGCTTGTCTATCTGCTGGCTTCGACGGTGACGAACGCGCGGTTGACGGTGCGCGTCATGCTGAACGAACCGGAGTTAGCGGTGCCGTCGATGCGGAGCTTGTGGGAAGCGGCGAATTGGCTGGAGCGGGAAGTGTTCGACATGTTTGGTATTGAGTTTGTGGGGCACGGTGATCTCCGGCGAATTTTGATGCCTGACGCCTTTGAGGCCTACCCGCTGCGCAAAGACTATCCGCTGCAAGGACGTGGAGAACGGCATAACTTTCCCGTGTTGCGACGGGGCCAAGCCTAAGCCATTTACTGACACTCATTCGAGAGATTTTGGTCATGCCGCTGACTCGTGCCTCACTGGAAGAACTGGTTGGACCGGGTGCCGGGGAGTCCGCTGGCGACTACCTCTGGACGCTCAACTTTGGTCCGCAGCATCCCGCTACTCACACGACGTTGCGTCTGGTGCTTAAGCTGGACGGTGAGCGGGTTGTGGAGGCGATTCCGGACATCGGCTATTTGCATTCCGGTTTCGAGAAGATCGGAGAGCATCTGGATTTCAACCAGTATGTCACGGTTACGGACCGCATGAATTACATTTCGCCGATCGCCAACAATGTGGCGTGGCATCATGCGGTCGAGAAGCTGCTGGGGATCGAGCTCACCAAGCGCGCGACCTATATTCGCACGCTGGTTTGCGAGTTGGCGCGAATCAGCGATCATCTGCTGAGTACGGGCGCGATGGGGCTGGACGTCGGTGCTTTTACGTTTTTCCTGTATGCGTTTTATCAGCGCGAGCGGATCTACGATATTTTTGAAACCTTATGTGGTGCTCGCTTCACGAACAGCTACACGCGAGTGGGCGGCGTGATGCACGATATGACACCGCTGGTCATTGAAAAGATTCGCACGTTCATTCAAAGTTTTCCCGAAACCTTGGATGAGATGGAAAAGCTGGTGAATCGCAATCGCATCTTTGTGGATCGCATGAAAGATGTGGGTTATTTATCGCGGGAAGAGGCGCTGAGTCGGGGAGCGACGGGACCGGTCGCGCGGGCCAGCGGAGTGACTCGCGATCTGCGCAAAGATGAACCCTATCTCGCTTATGCAGATTTGGATTTTCAGGTTTGCTGTGCTCGGGCGGGCGACTGTTTTGCACGTTACTACGTGCGGATGGCCGAGATGCGAGAAAGTTTGAAACTGGTACGGCAACTGATCGAGAATCTGCCGAGTGGACCGGTGAATGTGGGTGTGGATGAGCGGGCGATTCTGCCGTCCAAGCAGCAGGTCTATCAAACGATTGAGGGCACCATCACGCACTTTGAACTGGTCATGGCCAATCGCGGTTTTGAGGTGCCCTGCGAGGAAAGTTATGGCGCGATCGAATCGCCCAACGGCGAGCTGGGCTTCTACATCGCGGGGGACGGTAGTGACGTGGCGTATCGAGCCCGTTGTCGCCCGCCTTCCTTTGTGCATTTTTCGATCTTCCCGTATTTGATTCGTGGCCACACGCTCAGTGACGTGGTTGCCGTTCTTGGTAGTTTGAACATTATTGCCGCCGAGCTGGACCGATGATCACGGAAGCCCCACAGAAGATACTCACCGAACAAATGGTCGCCGAGATTAAGGCGTTCATTCCGCGTTATCCTTCGCGGCAAGCAGTCACGCTGCCGGCGTTGCATGTGGTGAACGACCACCTGCGCTATGTGCCGCTGCAGGCCGTGGTGGAAATTGCTGAAATCCTGGGACTAGCGCCCAGCGACGTGCAGGACACGCTCAGCTTTTATGGTTTCTTCCGACAGGACGCGCCGCACGGAAAAGTGCGTGCCTGGGTTTGTCGGTCGATCAGTTGTCACCTGCTGGGTGGTGATCAGATGTTGGAGCACCTCTGTCATCGTGCCGGGGTGAAGCCGGGTGGAACGACTCCCGATGGCAACCTCACGGTGGAATTCGCCGAATGTTTAGGGGCCTGCGAACTGGCTCCCTGCATGCTCGCCGGAGACGACGTGCAGGGACCATTGACGCCGGAAAAATTGGATGCCTTTGTGCGCGACACGTTGTCGTCGCGTGCGTCGGCTGATTCCACTCCTTCCGCACCAACTACTCACTAGAACAAGGAAGCTTGTCGCCGTGGCCGAACACGAACCTGTTTTACTGGCGAACATTGCTCGCGCAGACAGTCACACGCGGCGTGTGTATGAGTCGACGGGGGGCTATGCGGCACTGCGCAAAGTCCTGGGGTCGATGACGCCCAGCGATGTTAAGGAATTGATCAAGTCGAGTGGTTTGCGGGGGCGTGGTGGAGCGGGCTTCCCAACGGGGCTGAAGTGGACGTTTCTGCCGAAGGATCATCCAGGCCCGATTTACTTCTGCCTCAACGCTGATGAGAGCGAGCCGGCCACGTTCAACAATCGGATTTTAATGGAGTGCGATCCGCACCAAGTTCTGGAAGGGCTCATCCTGAGCTGCTATGCGACGCAGGCCTCGACGGCTTACTTCTACATGCGGTATGAGTATCCGCGGGCGTGGAAGCGCGTACAGGCGGCGATTGCGGAGTGCTATGAAGCGGGCTACCTGGGCAAAAACATTCTCGGCTCCGGCTATTCGCTGGACATCTTCCCGCATCGGGGAGCGGCCGCTTACATCTGCGGGGAAGAGACGGGGCTGATTGAGAGCCTGGAGGGGCGGCGCGCGTGGCCGCGTATCAAGCCGCCGTTCCCTGCTGTGGAAGGTCTCTTTCGCAAGCCGACCGTGGTGAACAACGTTGAGACGGTAGCCTGCGTGAAGCAGATTGCGGATCGTGGAGCGGACTGGTTTAAGTCGATCGGAGTGCCGCCGGATCCCAAGAATCCCCGCGACGCAGGCAGTTACGGGCCGAAGCTGTATTGCATCAGTGGTCATGTGAATCGCCCCGGCTGCTATGAATTGCCGATGGGTGTCACGGTGCAGGAGCTGCTTGAAAATCAGGGTGGTGGCGTACGGGGTGGCCGCAAGGCGAAGGCGGCGGTGCCAGGCGGCATCAGCATGGGGCTTTTGAAGGCGGAAGAATTTCACTGCCCCTTGGATTTCAACGGTCCCGGAAAATTCGGTTGTTTGGGACTCGGCACGGCCGCGGTCACGATCATCGATGACAGCGTTGAGATGGTGAATTTTCTGCACAACACCTGTCAGTTCTTCGCTCATGAAAGCTGTGGACAATGCACTCCCTGCCGCGAAGGAACCGCTTGGGCATTTCGGCTCATGCAGCGCATCGTGGCGGGCAAGGGGCGCATCAAAGATCTGGATTTGATCCTGGAGATTGGCGACAACATCGGCATCATTCCGGGCACCACGATTTGTGGTTTGGCTGACGGAGCTGCCTGGCCCATGAAGAATTCGATTCGCAAATTCCGCGATGAATTCGAAGCCTATATCAAACGCACGAATCCTCAAGGTTGGATGAATACGGACCCTGTTCCCGCTTTGCAACTGGTGGAGCTGCACTAACGACGAGCTGCGGCCAGCCAAATTTGCGGGCCCCAAGGCCGCGACGGTAAACCGGCACTGATTTTGAAATTGACCTGAACCTGAACCTGAACCTGATCTGACTCGACCTGAACCTGACCTGAACAAACTTCCTTGAATGCGGCCGAAAGGCAAGATATGCCCAGCGTGATCGTGGATGGTAAAGAGGTTGAATTGCAAGCCAACGAGCGGCTCAATGGGATCCAGGCTGCGCGTCGCGCGGGCGTGGAAGTTCCGCATTACTGCTGGCACGCCGGTCTCTCGGTTGTGGCCAGTTGCCGCATGTGCTTAGTGGAGACCGGGAAGAAGGATCCGCAGACGGGCGCCATCCAGATGATGCCCAAGCTGGTTCCGGCCTGCCAGACACCTGCGACCGATGGCACGGTGATTGTGACGAATAGCAAGCAAGTGCAAAACGCACGGGCGATGGTGGAAGAAGATCTGCTGCTGCGACATCCCGTGGATTGCCCGATTTGTGATAAGGCGGGCGAGTGTTCTCTGCAGGATTATCACTTTGAGCATGGTCGTGAGGAGCGTCGCGCGGACATCAAGCCGTTCAACAGCCGACGCCGCGATCTGGGCGACTCGGTCACGTTGTTCGTGGATCGCTGTGTGATGTGTACTCGCTGCGTGCGTTTTTGCCGCGAGGTGGCAGGCACGCGAGAACTCATGGTGGCGAATCGCGGAGCCCACGAAGAGATTGACGTATTCCCAGGATTTCCGCTGGAAAACAAGCTGGCTGGCAATGTGGTGGACCTCTGTCCGGTGGGAGCGCTGGGCGACAAAGATTTCCTCTACTCGCAGCGTGTCTGGTTCATGAAGTCGCACGACCATGTTTGTGCGGGCTGTTCGACCGGCTGTTCGATTCGAGTGGATGAGAATCAGGATCATGTCTATCGGCTCAAGCCCCGCGAGAATGCGCAGGTGAATGGCTGGTGGATGTGCGACGACGGGCGTTATGGTTGGAAGCATGTGCATGACGAGCAGCGCTTGGCAGGGCCGCGCCGGCGAGCTGCGGCTCCATCCCCGACCGCCTCGACCAAGGCCGTTTCGAGTCGCTCGGTGGGTAGTGCGCCTGCTGTGCCGCTGGTGGATGCTGATGGCTATGAAGCTGCGGACTGGACCACCTTGGTCCATGAACTTGATGGCAAGCTGCGGGCGGCCGGCCACTTGGCAGTCGTCCTCTCTCCATTCCTCACCAATGAAGAAGCCTTTTTGCTAGCCAGCTACGCGCGGACCGTTGATCCGGCGGCGCTGTTGGTGCTGGGGCATGTTCCGGTGGTTGGTGAGGACGAACGCTTTGCACAGGGCTTTACGATTCGGGCTGAGAAGTGTCCGAACCGACGCGGCGTGATGCAGGTGATCGCCGGCCTGACGGGCGATGTCTTGACCTGGGAAACGTTTTTGGCTGAGCGAGTAGCCACGGAAAAATTGGGCGCGATTTGGGTAACGGGCGGTTACCCGAGCGGCGACTGGCATAGCGAAACCGCTGTCGCGGCGTTGTCCGCCATTCCTCTGCGAATCGTGCAGGATTTGTTCGCCACGCCGTTGGCGCGACAAGCCAGCTATCAGTTACCGGCGGCGGCCAGTGTGGAGCGTGCGGGTTCGTTCGTGAACTTCGCCGATCGCTTACAAGCTTTCGACTGGGCGATTCGAGCGCCTGCCGGAGTGAAGGCCGAAGGGCCACTGTTCTGGCAACTGGTTGGTCGGACGGGACTTTATCGCCCCGCGCAGGTGCGTGAGGAGTTGGCTCGAGCGATCGGATATTTTGCGGCGGCCACGGGTGATATTCCGGCGGTCGGACTGGACTTAAAGATCAATCAACTGGCGAGCGTTTAGCAGGAAATTCGGCTGACGGATGGGGCTGCCGCTGACACTCGGAAAACAATCAACGTATGAATTACATCGAACTCCTGGAACCGCTGATTAAGATCGCTGCGCTCATCGGCGGGTTGATGACTGCGGCCGCCTATTTCGTGTTGCTCGAACGCCGCATGGCAGCGTGGGTACAGGATCGCATCGGCCCCAATCGAGTCGGTATTCCGCTGACGAAGATCCGTCTGTTTGGTTTAGGGCAACCGATGGCGGACGGTGTGAAGTTCATTCTCAAAGAAGAATATACTCCAGCCCACGTCGATAAGCGGCTCTACATTTTGGCGCCGATCACGATCTTGGTAGCGGCGCTCGCGGTGTTTGCCGTGATTCCGTTTGGCAGTGTGACTCCCGCGATTCCCGGTCTGGAACGCCCCGTGCAACTCATCGTAGCACCGGGAGTTGATGTCGGGATGATTTATGTGTTCGCCTTGTCCAGCATCGCGGTGTACGGCGTGGTGCTGGGTGGCTGGGCGAGCAACAACAAGTACAGCTTTCTGGGTGGACTGCGCTCCAGTGCACAGCTCATCGCCTACGAACTGCCGATGGGACTTGGGCTGCTCGGCGTGACACTGGCCGCTGGTTCACTCGACCTGGACGTGATCATTCAGAAGCAGGCGGAGACGGGGATGTGGAATGCGATCGCGCAGCCACTGGGGTTCATCGTCTTCGTGATTGCCGCCTTTGCTGAAGCAGCTCGACTGCCCTTCGATTTGCCGGAATGCGAACAGGAGCTGGTGGGTGGTTACCATACGGAATACTCGGGCATCAAGCTGCTATTGTTTTTGGTGGCCGAATTCCTGCATATGATCACGGCGTCGTTTTTGATTGTGATTTTGTTTTTGGGCGGCTGGCACTGCTGGGGCATTACGGGATCGAGTGCCGATGTGGGCTGGGTGGGTGCGCTGCTGCGGATCGGGATTTTGACCGCCAAGATTGTCGGCGTGATTTTGTTTTTCATGTTGACTCGTTGGAGCTGGCCGCGCTTCCGCTTTGATCAACTCATGGCGCTCGCCTGGAAAATCATGTTGCCGCTGGGGATCGCCAACTTGGTGGTCGTCGCGGTGCTGTATGAATTGCGTGCGGCGCTGGATCCCGAGAATCAGTCGGCGCTGATATGGGACTTGGTGATGCTGGGGCCGACTTGGTTGACCTGTATTGTGGGCTGGCTGGTGGTGGCCTACACCGGCGCTCTGGTCACTGATAACACTCCGCGACGTGACTTGTCCCCCGGCATCGACGATGCGTTGTCGGGCTGATGGCGTGCCCGGCGAACAAGGAACTGAGCTAGACGGTTAGATGGAGTCTTGAAGATGAAACCCGACGATCCTGCAATCCGCTGGGTGGGCGAACCACAGTTGGGATTAACCGGCAAAATGTATCTGCCGATGTTTGTGCAAGGTTTGACTACCACCTTTAAGCATTTGAAGCGCTCGGTGGCTGGTCAAGTCGTAACGGTCAGTTATCCCGATCAAGAGCCGACGATTGGCAACCCGCTGATTTATCGTGGCGTGCATCGACTCAATCGAGATGAGCAGGGGCGCGTGAAGTGCGTGGCTTGTTTCTTGTGTGCTACCGCCTGTCCCGCTCATTGCATCGACATCGTGGCCGCTGAAAGTCCTTGGCCGGACCGCGAAAAATATCCCGAGAGTTTTACGATCGACGAACTGCGCTGCATTTACTGTGGGATGTGCGAGGAAGCCTGCCCGGTCGATGCCGTGGAGCTGACCAGTTTGTACAACCTTACGGGTCGCAGTCGCGAAGAGATGGTGTTCGACAAGGAAAAACTCTTGAGTGTCTTTGATGAGACGAAGGACAAAGAGCCGATGAAGTCAGCCGCTCTGGGAGGCACGTTATGAGTGCAGTGTGGCAGGACGTGCAAGCGTGGCTCTCATCACCGCTGCGAGCCGACTGGAAGACGTTTTTCTTTTTGGGTGACAAGTCGGCGCTGATCTCGGTTTCTTTGCTGGCCAGCTTGTTACTGGGAGCGATCGCACTTTGTCTGGGCATTCCTAGTAGTAATCCGCGGAAGCGTCGTACGGCGCTGCTGTTGGGCGCGACCTCGCTGGCGCTGCTGCTGGTCAGTGGAGCACAGGGCGGAGGTCTATTACCGCAGATAGTTTTCTGGTCGCTGGCGATTCTCACGGTGGCCGCGGCGGCGGGGACGATTTGCTCGCGCAGCGCCGTTTACGCTGCTATTTGGTTCGCGGCGTCGTTGCTGGGAACCGGTGGTCTGTTCGTATTGCAAGACGCCCAGTTCCTCGGGATCGCCACCATTGTTGTGTATGCGGGCGCGATTGTGGTGACGCTGCTGTTCGTGGTGATGCTCGCTCAGCCTGACGGTCACGATACGTATGACCGGATAAGCTGGAGTCGCTGGGCTAAACCGCTATCGGTGTTTTCGGTGGCCTTGTTACTGTTGGGGCTGCTGGGCTCGCTGCACGATCTGCGTCGAACGGGTCTTAAGGCAGCGGCGCCGACGGGAGCGTTGGGGCAGCGGTCTGCGGGGAAGTTGGCTGCTAAGACGACCAAAGCGAGTGTGCCGCAAACGGGGATGAGCGAGGCGAAAGCAGCGGTCACGCAGACCGACGCCACCGCAGTGCCACCCGCCGCTCCACCCGCCGCTCCACATATGGCGCAGGTCGGCCGAGAGTTGTTTGGACGACATTTGCTCTCGGTGGAATTGGCCGGCACGCTGCTGCTGGCTGCTTTGGTGGGAGCCGTCGCCATCGTCATTCAAGGACGTCAGCACGCTCCGAGCGGAGCAGGGGAGCGCACCTGATGCAACCGATCACGGAACTAGCTCAGTATTTGACCATTGGCGGCATCCTGTTTGCCTTGGGGATGATCGGTTTTCTGGTGCGCCGAAACATGATCGTCATGTTTCTGTGCGCTGAGATGATGCTGCAAGGCATCTCGATCAGCCTGGTGGCATGGGGACGTTATCACGCCGACTTCGGTGGCCAGATGCTGGTGATCTTCATCATCACGGTCGCGGCATGTGAAGCGGCCATCGCGCTTGCCTTGGTCCTCATGCTGTTTCATGGAAGTGGCAAGCTGGATATCGCGTTCTGGCAGCAGGTGCGTGAAGCTGGCCAGCCAGCGTTTGTTGATCATGAGGTGCCAGACGAACATGACGCCGAGCGGGCTTGGCCACGGCTAACGCCGGCTGGATTGTCGCCCCAGATTGATCCGGAAGAGCAGCAGCATCGAGGTCGTCTGTAATGCGCAGCCTGAAATTGTCGTTCAATAAGGTAGGGAAGTGATGGATACGACGGCCCAAACATACATGGTGCTGATTCCGGCTTTGCCGTTAATGGGAGCGATCCTGACAGCGGTACTCGGACCACGCCTGCTGAAGCAGTACAGCCACCTCCCGATCATCATCGCATTGATGCTGTCGACCATCTGCAGTGCTGCGCTGCTGCGGCAAGTCAGTCTCGCCAATGAGCGGCAGGAAGTGGCTGACGAAGCGGCGGGACAGCGGTACGCAGGTTTTGAACATACCTATACCCTGTGGACATGGGCCGATATCGCGAAGGCTTACCAGCCGGCTCAAGTCCCCGCCGATGGCTTGTCGGAGCATCCGCGGAGTGAGTCCGCAGACTTCCGAGTTGATGTGGTGTTACGAACCGATGGACTCACGTCGATCATGCTGGTCATGGTGACGTTCATTGCCACGCTCGTCGCCATCTTTGGTGCGGGCTACATGCATGGTGATCGCGGCTTCTGGCGATTCTTTACCTACATCGGTCTGTTCGTCTTTTCGATGACGATGCTGGTGTCGGTGAGTAACTTTGTGTTGCTGTTTGTTTTTTGGGAGGCAGTCGGTGTCTGCAGCTATTTGCTGATTGGATTCTGGTACACCAAGCCAGAGGCGGCAGCCGCCGGGCAGAAAGCGTTTTTGGTCAATCGAGTGGGTGACTTTGGATTCGCTTTAGCACTCTTCTTGATTTGGACCACCTACGGCACGCTCGACTTTCACGACACGCCGTCTGCGACCTCAACCGCCACTGCGACGGGTACGCACGACCATGCTGCTGCGGATTTCGATCTGCCCTTCGACTCGTCTCTCATGGCGAGCAACCATCCGCTGGGGAGCAACGATGCTGGCTTTGTGGCCGCACTTTCCTCGTCACCGGCCAAGGCCACGAAAACGTTGAAGGCCAGCGAGTTCACCGGCCACGTGGGTGTGCTGGGGCGAGAACGTTTACGCACGAACGACTACATCGGCGGTACGATTGGCTTGGCGATCTGTTTGCTGCTGATGCTGGGTGCCTGTGGTAAGAGTGCGCAGTTCCCCTTGCATGTTTGGTTGCCGGATGCAATGGAAGGTCCGACGCCGGTGAGTGCGCTGATTCACGCCGCGACGATGGTGACGGCCGGTATCTACATGGTCACGCGCTGCACGCCGCTGTTCATGGTTTCTCCCACGGCCCAGGTAACCGTGTCGGTCGTCGGAGCGATTACTGCTCTGATGGCCGCTTTGATCGCACTCACGCAGTATGACTTGAAACGAGTGCTCGCGTATTCCACGGTGAGTCAACTGGGACTAATGTTCGTCGGCTTGGGTACCGGCACGCTCGCCGGCATCACCGCCGGAATGTTTCATCTGTTCACACATGCGTTCTTCAAGGCGCTCTTGTTCCTGGGTGCGGGTAGTGTGATGCATGCGATGGGTAACATCATCGATATGCGTCGTTTCAGTGGCTTGAGGAAGCTCATGCCGATCACCTATGTCACAGGTTTCGTTGGCTGTTTGGCATTGGCGGGAGTGCCACCACTGTCCGGCTTCTGGAGCAAAGACGCGGTGTTTGCCGCGGTGCATGACAAAGCGCACGAGCTGACGGCCAGTGGTGAACATGTGCCGTATGCAGAGGTCTACCAAGTCTTGTATTACGTGGCGCTAGTGATCGCTATGTTGACGGCGTTTTACACCTTCCGGGCGTTCTTCATGACGTTCTTTGGCGACTTGAAGGTGCCTCGCGAAGCTGGTCATCACGCTCACGAATCTCCGCCAGGTATGACGTGGCCCTTGGTGATTCTCGCCGTCTTCGCGGCTTTCGTCGGGCTCTACTTGGAACTCACGCACGGTTTCGCTCACCACGTTCACCAAACGCCATCGCTGGCGGCTGGAGCGGTGGCGAGTACAGCGGCGGGTGGTGGTTTTCATCTGTCGGTGGCGGCGACGAGTACGCTGGTGGCGGTGGGCGGAATTCTGCTCGCGGCCTATCTCTATTTGGGTGACCGCCGTGAGATCAGCATTATCGACTCGATGATGAAGCTGCAGTTGAATCCGCGGCAGGCGATTCCGCTGGTCGATCAGCGTGTGCGTCAAGTGACGTCTCTGGTCGCGCGTCTGAAGCAGGGGTTGCAGCAGTCGGGGCTGGGCTGGATCTGGTCGATTTTGGCGATTCTGGGCGGAGCGGTGTCGCTGCTGGCATCGATTCCCCTGCTGATCCTGCAGACGATGCCGCCGCAGCGTCTTTCGTATCGCAAATTCTACTGGGATGAGATTTATCAAGTCGCGATTGTCTGGCCGCTGCAGGGCTTGGCACGATTGTGCTACTGGATTGATCGCTGGTTGGTGGACGGAGTGGTGAATTTGCTGGGCCGAATTCCAGTGTTGGCGGGTTCGCTGCTGCGATCCTTGCAGGTTGGTTTGGTACCGGTGTACGGACTGGCGATGGTGATCGGCACGCTGGTGCTGCTGGCCGCGCAGTGGCTCTGGGCCGGTCGTTGAAATTGACTTAGGAAAAAGAAGCGAATCATGTCGTTGTTGCTCGTAAGCACAATTTTTTTGCCGCTCGTTGGTGCCGTGGCCCTGGCAGTAATAGCCAATCGCGGTCGCGCACTTATTCGGCTCGTGGCGCTGGCGGTCACTCTGCTGACGCTGGTCGGCGCCGCGATGGTCGTGGCGAGCTATCCGGCGGATGGAGTATTACCCGAGTCGGGCGCACACGCCGCTGCCGATCTCGCTTGGATTTCGGGCGCGAGTGGCGGGGGCGCGAGTGGCGGTGGCGCGGCAGATCTCTCCGTTCCCAGCCGCTGGCTGCCGGATATTCGGTTTCGAGTGGGATTGGATGGGCTGGGAGTGTGGATGTATGGGCTGGCCGCGCTCTTGATGGTGACGGCGGTGCTGGTGAGCTGGGAAGCGATTGAAGATCGACCGGCGCTTTTTTACGGCATGTTATTGCTGTTGGAGAGCGGCTGCTTGGGCGTCTTTGCGGCTCGTGATTTGCTGCTCTTCTATATCTTCTTCGAGTTCACACTCATTCCGCTGTTTTTCTTGATTGGGATCTGGGGCAGCGAGCAGCGCCGTTATGCTGCGATCAAGTTTTTCTTGTTCACTCTGGCGGGCAGCGTGCTGACCTTTTTGGGCATGCTCGCGATTGTTCTCTGGGATGCGCGGCAGACGGGTGCAGGACTGCGTTTCTCGATTCCCGACCTGACCGCGGCACTCGCGATTCATCCGCTGCCGGTCACGTGGCAGATCTGGATTTTCCTGGCGCTGTTCGCCGGATTTGCGATTAAGGTGCCGCTTTTCCCTTTGCATACCTGGCTGCCCTTGGCGCACGTGCAAGCTCCGACGGCGGGCAGCGTGATTCTTGCTGGTGTGCTGCTGAAGATTGGCACCTACGGATTTGTGCGGTTCAATTTGCCGCTGTTACCGGAAGCGTCGGCCTTTTTCATGCCCGCGATCATGACGCTCTCGGTGGCCGGTATTGTGTATGGAGCTTTGGTGGCGTTAGCGCAAAGCGATATCAAACGTCTCATTGCTTACTCCAGCGTAAGTCACTTGGGTTATTGCATGCTGGGGCTGTTCGCGTTAAACCCGCTGGGGATGCAGGGAGGCGTGCTGCAGATGGTGAATCACGGTCTGTCGACTGGCGGACTCTTCGCCTTGGTGGGGATGTTGTATGAACGGTATCACACGCGCGAGATCGCGCAGTATGGTGGCTTGGCGGCACGTTTGCCGAAGCTTTCCTGCCTCATGCTGCTCTTTACGTTTTCGAGCATTGGCTTACCGGGATTGAACGGATTCGCAGGCGAGTTCCTGATTTTGATTGGCACGTTTCAGCGAGCCATGGTGGAGGCTGCTGGAGGTTCGCGATTCCTGTTGCAAGTCGTCGCCGTGGTGGCCGTCTCGGGTGTGGTGCTGGGTGCTTGGTACATGCTGTCGCTGGTGCGACGAGTGTTTTTTGGACCCTGGCGCGAGCCCGCTGCGGATGGTCATCATGCGGACGCTCCGCGTGACTTGACGATCCGTGAACTGGCGGCGCTGCTGCCGCTGGTGATTTTTGTTTTTTGGATTGGCTTAGCACCAGATTATTTTTTGCGGCGCATGGCCCCGACGCTGGATCCGATCGCCGCCACGGCTGCTCGACCGTTGCACCTGCAATCGCTGGTTCGTCCCGAGACGGCCGCGGTGCAGCCAAGTGCCGATCGTTTGCCAGCCCAACTCACATCGACTAACGCGGAGCAGCGCTAAACGTGATACCCGACCTGCAAACGACGCTATTGTTTCTCCCGGAATTGATGCTGATCGTGTTGGCCACGTTCATTTTCGTGGCGGGTGCGTTTCGCCCGCACGCAACGTGGTGGCCGATTTTCGCAGCGCTCTCGTTCCTCGCCACACTCGGCGTCACGCTGTTCGAACTGCGTGTGACGGTGGTCGATGGTTCTTCGCTGGCGACTGGCCCGCTGATCATCGATTACTTTGGTCAGCTCTTGCGACCGCTGGCGCTTTTAGTTGGGTTTCTATTTGCCGTGCTGATGTCGCGTTCATCGACCTCGCAGCTGGTCAGTGAGCGCATGGGAATCTTGTTGCTGGCGATCGTGGGCTTGATGTTGGTGGCTCGCGCCAATGAGCTGGTGTTTCTCTTCTTGGGACTCGAAATGGTTTCGATCCCCACCTACATCTTGTTGTTTTTGGGACGCCGTGATCGTAGCGCCAGCGAGGCGACGGCCAAGTACTTTTTCCTCAGTTTGCTGGCGTCGGCACTCTTTTTGTATGGACTGAGTTTTCTCTACGGAGTGGGTGGCACGACGTTGATTCAGGGAATTCCTGATGCTCCCGGACTGCGCGAAAAGATTCTGGCGTTGCCTGCGGCCGGTGCGGCAGCCACGGCCGCCGCAAAGATCAGTTTGTTTTTACCGGTCGCGCTGGTGCTGATTGTGGCTGGACTCGGATTCAAAATTGCGGCCGTGCCATTTCATTTTTATGCACCTGACGTGTATGAGGGGACATCAGCGGCGAATGCCGGTTTGCTGGCGGTGGTGCCCAAAATCGCTGGCATTACGGCCTTGATTCGAGTGGTGGTACCGCTCTTTGGTGGCACGCCTTTTGCTTGGCAACTGGCCGTTATTCTGGCCATTGCCACGATGACGTTCGGCAATATCTGCGCGCTGTGGCAAACGAGCTTGCGACGTTTGCTGGCCTATTCGTCGATTGCCCATTCCGGATACTTGCTGATCGGCGTGGCCGTAGCGCTGACCGGAGCGAGTGCGGAATTGCGTGCGGGTGGTGTGGCGGCGACGGTGTTCTATCTGGGTGTCTACGGCTTGGCGTCGCTCGGCTGTTTTGCGGCACTCACGTTTTTGGGTGGAGAAGACCGCTCGGTGGATCGCATCGACCAGCTGGCCGGTCTGAATCGCACGCATCCTTGGGTGGCAGGAGCGTTTGCCATCTGTCTGTTCTCGCTGGCAGGCATTCC
>JBJSXJ010000108.1:0-6769 GCA_046086325.1 Planctomycetota bacterium
AACCACAATCGCTCCTGGGCATAAGACAAGGGTGCAGATTGTCCAACTTTATAGGAATTGCCTGCAAGTCGAAGGGCTTTTTGTTTGTGTTCGACCGACCGCATCGCTTCGATTTGCAGGGCTTGTTTGGCGTAACCGTTCACCAGCACCATGTCGGCTTTGGGTCGGGGTTGCGGGTGTCAGCGGGCGGCTGAGGTGTTTTGACGGAGGTGCGGCGGCGGCGCAGGGGGACGCTCGAAGAGGGCTCGATGGGTGATCGGTCGGGCCAAGTGGGAGAGCTATTTCCTGCGGGAGCGACGTCGGGCTCGGGCGATTTGGCGACGATCGATGGCGTCGCGACGCTCTTCAACGCGATAGGCGCGCACGGCGGCTGGGTGAGCTAGCACCCAGTTGTGCGGTAAGAGTGATTCATAATCCGTACAGCCTGCCAAGAGTTTTTCTAGTATGTCTTTGATGTAGGCCGTCACATCCAGATGATTGCGAATCGCGGAACTCACCAGCGACATCAGCGTCGCCGCTCGCTCGCCACCCGCTACGCTGCCCACGAACAACCAGTTCTTGCGACCCAGCGCCACTTGCCGCATCAACTGCTCGGTGTCGTTGTTGTCGATCGGGCACGATGGGTCATCAACGTAGGTCGACAGTTCCTTCCAGTTGTTCCGTAAATAATTCGCCGCGGTCGTCACGTCGCTCTTTGGTAAGGCATCCTTAATCAGCGGCTCGTTTAATTTCGTTTCAATCTGAGCCAGCAAGGTCTTCGCTTTATCTTGGCGATGTTTGGTCCGCTCGCTGGGTGTCATCACCTTCGCTTCAGCTTCCACGTCAAACAGCTGACTGATCAGGGCCAGCATCGTCGCCGCGACCTGTGGATAATTCAACTTTAAATCTAAGAATTTCCGGCGAGCATGAACCCAGCAGGCAGCTCGCTTAATACGATCCGAGCTTTCCACCGTAATCGCTTCGAATCCGGCATAGCAGTCGGCCATTAACGTGCCACTAAAATTTGCGAGAATCTCCTGCGGTCCTTCGCGATGTCGACTCACCGTAAAGTCGAATACATTCAGCGGCAGGTCAAACGACCGGTAAGCCCACATGCGCGCCGTAATACTGGATTTGCCCTGATCGAATGCTGCGGCAATCACATCATGCGTACGCTGCGAGCGCGGGCTGCTGGCATCAATCGCTGGTGGCTTCGGTGGCATAATCATCGTCACCGTGGTGTCATCGCAGCCGACTCCACCACTCTCCAGAACTCGCTTCAGCATGTGCGCTACGAGCGGCTTCACGACGAACTCGACGGCCACCAGAATATTGAGCAGCGTTGAGCGACTCGGCGTCCAGCCGCTGCCAGCGAACAGGTCCTGCTCGCGATACAGAGGCTGATGATAAGCGTACTTATTGGCGGTGATTTCCGCTCCGATGCTGGGCGCGAATCGATTGCCTTCGACCAATCCCAGTGGTCGTTCGGGCTGAGTCACACCGCACTCACTGGACTGAGCACAGGCATACTTTGGAAACTTTCGTACGCGAACAAGCAGCTTCGGACGCTCGAACTCCAGCGTCTCCGTGGTGTCATAACCGATCAGTTTCTTTTCGCCATGCTCGGCGCACGTCTTGACCTCGGCCTCTGGCTCGACGGTTTCCTCGACGCGTGGCAGGTGCTCGGGAAATTTTTCCGTACGCGGCTCGACCTTCTTGTTCTTTTGAATCTCGCGACGAACCGTATATTCCTGAATGATCTTTTCGGCTTCCGCAGCAGCTTCCGCGAGGGCATCTTTGGCTGCGGGATCATCACCGAAGTCCAGCTGCTGCTGATTGGGATCCACCTTCAGCTTCTCACTGCGCTGGCCGTACAAGCGTGCGAGCAGCTTATCCACATACGCCTTGAGCGAATCGATTTCACTTTGCTGAGCGTCGCGAGCCACTTTCGCCTCGGCCACCACCGCTGATAACTGAGCGATCAAGGCGTAACAGCCCGCGAGGTCCGTGGGGAGCGACGTCGAACTGCTGGTGGCAATCGCGGTAGTTTTGTTTGCTGCGTCGTTCGTCGTGCTGGTTTTGATGGAGTCTTGCATAGTATCTAGATAAACGCATTTCATAGTGAAATGTTTCACACAATAAAAAAGATTTCCAAGAATCTTTATTGTTTCTTGTGTCACGTTTTGAAAGATACGCCGTAGGCCTGTGAAGCGATTCATTCAGGTTGTGGCGACTGCGGGATTCGCTGCTGGCGTGACGAGCGTTGAAGAAGCTGCTGCTGCCGTGGGCCGCTGATAACGTTTGCGTCGCGGCGTGGTGAGTGGCACTCCCCCGAGCAGCATGGCGAGTGCTGTGCCATCGAGTGTCACATGTGACTGATCGGCTGCCGTCGCTGGCAATTCGAAGACACCAGCCTCAAGTCTTTTGTAAACGATCACCAGGCCATCTCGGTCCCACCACAGTGCCTTGATTCGATCGCGGCGCTTGTTGATGCATGTGGATCATGCGCGAGCATCCGCGGAGTTCGCGAAGGACAGTCTTCCTGCTGCCGAGATTGCCGCGTGAATGGCACCGGCGTCACTACTGGGTATCCGTATGAAGGCATTTGAATCGACCTCCGAATCCAATCGACGGTCTATTTTTTGGGTTGTTCTGTTGAGCCTAGCTTTGGGCTGCTGGACTTGGGTGCCGCGATCGTGGCATCGGTGATGTTCACACGTTGGTCGCGCAAGTGTCGATCGAAGAACGCTTGCACACGCGCGAGGACCTCCTCGCCACCGATGTTATGGCCTCCCCGTTCGATCCGAAGCATCGTGGGTCGAGCACCGACCGACGCCAACGATGCGTAAAGGCGTTCGGCTTGATTGAACGGAACCAACGGATCGGCGGTTCCGTGAACGATCAGGAACGGTGGATCGTCCCGGGTTGCGTAGGTCACCGGAGGCGCAGCCATCGCGAGTTTCTGGCGATCGACGATTCGACACCGAGCAATTGCGATTCGGGAGAGTCCGCGTTTCGCGGGGCTGGCGGTCCATTGCGTTGAAACTTGATCAGCGCCAGAAAATCCGAAGGTCCGCAGAAGTCGACTACACACGCGACGCGACTCGACATCTCCGGGTTTCCGCAGTCCCCCTCGAGCGATTTCACATCGCCGGACGTACCGACCAAACTTGCCAAATGCCCTCCGGCTGACGAACCCCAGACGCCGATCTTGCGAGGGTCGGCACCCAGCCGTTGAGCGTTTGCACGAATCCAGCGGATTGCCTCCTTGCAGTCATGAATCTGCGCTGGGAAGGTCGCTTCTTTACTGAGCCGATAGCCGACGGAGATTCCAACATAATTCCCTGTTGCAACCAACGGCCCAAGCATCTTGGAGCCCCCGGACTTGTCTCCCTAACGCCAGCCGCCTCCATGGATAAAAACCACTACGGGCAATTGCGAAGACGCTGGCTCTACAGGTCGCAGAACATCGAGTGCCAACGTTCGAGCTTCGGCACTCGCCTGGCCGGCATCCACCTGGCCGTATTTGACATTCTTTTCAATGAGGACGCCGGGGATCAGCGGTACTCCTGGCGGCTTGTTCGAGGCCCCTTCTTGTGCCTCCGCATTTTCCACGGCCATGAACATGGTGATGCATGCAGCTAAGGACAATCTGATCAATCGGATCGCCACGGATCGCATCATGATGTCGTCCCTCATTACAAAACCGCGGATGTACTTACGGAGTATTCGCCAACCCCCACAGCCGAACGGTTGCGTCGCTCGAAGCGGACAGTCCGAATCTCCAGCAGGGTGAAAAGGCAACGGCTGTGACTGGACCGGTATGGCCGTTGAGTGTTTCGAGGATCTCTCCGGTGGCTATCGAATAAAGTGAGACTTCACCCGACATTTCACCCACCAGTGCGTATTTCCAGTCTGGCGAGATTGCGACGCTGATCGCTTGAGCGCCGAGCGAGACACTATGTTGTTCCTTGATCTGTTCACGATCCCAGATGATGAGCGTCAACGGTCCTGCTTCGGATTTCTCACCGCTTTTCGACGATACGGACAGGACTTGCTGGCCATCTTGTGAGACATACATGGAGCGAATGAAGGCTCGCTGACCATGTCCATCGAAGCGGCCCAGCAACTCGCCGTCACCCTTGAGCTTCCACATACGAATCCCATTGGATTCGTCGGCCGAGAGGAGAGTGCTCGAGTTTTCAGCGAATTCGATGGCTGATGCATCACGTCCCAAGTTCATCTGCTGGATGCTTCGATTTTTGACGAGATCATAGAAGACCAGCACTCCCGGGTTCTTTGAGATCACTGCCGTTTTTCCATCGCGAGATACTGCCAGAGCGGTGGTCCGCTCCAGTTCTTCGTAATGCGTGGGGGGCGAGGCCCCTTTGCGTGTTTGCAGTTGAAACAGGGCGTGGCTTGCACTGCCGACTCCGCCGGTGAATAGCATCTTGCTACCGTTGGGTAATAAGACGCTGCGAAAGGATTGCTGGTCCACATCAAGCATCAATCGTGCGCCGACCAAATCCCAACTGCGGAGGTGATCGCCCGTCGCATAGGCCGATTTGCCATCCTTCGAAAAGAGAATGCTTTGAGGACCATCGTAGGACGTCACATCCTGAAAGACATGGATCGGTCCTGCCCGATGAGCGATCCCTGGCGACGGGCGGGTCACTGTCAATCCCGTGAATTTGGGGGCTGGAGTCTCGTCATTGGGCTGACTTCCCGAGCCCTTGGGCGCCGAACTGGTTGGCTCGGATGTTTTTGGAGATGGTGGAGCGGCCGCCGCCATCGCTTGGGGATCGCGTGGTGCTGGCGAATTGGGAACGGATCGAGGAAGCTCTGTTACGTTTGGTACCACCGCTCCCCCGGTGTCGTCGGAGTCGATAGCTAACGTATTCAACGCGACAGGGTGTTTTCTCTGGCCGTAACTGACTTCGCCGCGGAGGACGAGTTGATCCTCCTGCAGTTCTGGTATCAACCTGTATTCACCTTGGAGCAAGAGCTTCGGTGAAGATCGCCCAGGAACAAAGTCCGTTTCCGTGAAGCTCACTTCCAAGCCATTGGATGTCGGCACCAATTGCCCGCGAAACCGGGTGGCTCCACCATAAGTCGGCCAGTCAATCTCACCGGTAATTCCACGAGAGGCAGGGGTGAATCCTTGAACTTTTAAGGTGAACTGATGCTTGCCTTGTTCGAAGTAGGTTCCTTCGAACTGGGGCTTTTGAGCAAACGTCGCCAAAGTGATTCGCTGCAACCGCTGGTGCGCGGCAAGCCGAGCTGCCTGCTGCTCGGCCCGCATTTGCTTCTGCGATTCGATCGTGATTTCCCGCTTTGCTAATTGGGTCGGAGGTTTCGTTTGTTCGCCTTGCCACAATCGCAAGGTCGCCGATGTCGTACCCCATGCAGGGCCGAATTCGGGCTTCGAAACATGATAAACGGATAGGAAATAGGTTTCTCCAAGCATCATGGGCATTTGCAGTAGTCCCGGCTGTCCTGGACGCGCCGTTGCCCGTTCGTTCGCCGTCGATGCTTTACCGTCCTTATGCGACATCAATCGTGCATGGACCAGGCCAGTTGTCGAAGTGACTTGCACGCTCAGCGTCTGAAACTGCGGCTCGCGCTTTCGGTTGCTTGCACTCAACGCTGGGGCTGGTAGTTGAAAACGGTAGTAATACACCCAACTCTCTTGAGGGATGGGAGCCACATCGAACATGATTGGCTCCTGAAGTTCGCCAAGATCGTAAGGGTTGTCCAATCGAGTCCCTAATTCCTGGGTTGCCCATGCAATGCTCGGCATTCCAAAGCCACTGAGTGGCGATGTGGTATCGGGGTCGCTTGCCAATGACTTCAGTCGAGGCTGCGCCGCTGCCAAGGCGATCAGGCGAGCCTGCCAGCGCTGGCTGAATTCCGCTTCATCGGTTTTGCAGCGGGTTCGAAGCTGACTCAACTGGGACTCCAACTGCACTCCAGGCAAGAGCGGTTTGATCGTATTGAACAGGTCAGCGGGACTGCCATCTAGCCGCGGCGGGTTTCCGTCGTAGCCCTTGCCAGCCTCTTCAATGGCTTTTTGGTAATCCCTGTTCAACTTGGATATTTTGTCCGAGAGGGACTTAGCGTTTTCGACCATTTTCAGTAGCTCGGCATCGACCCCCCGTTTCGATAACTGCGCGATTTTGGCCTGCTTGGCGTCGTTCGTATCCCAACGCAACAACGGCTGGGGCTTGTTCAACGTCGCTGGATAAAACAGACGCTCGCAATAATCCGCTTGGATCTTTTGCAGTTCCTTGAGGAATTTCTCAGTCGCATCCTGAGCAGACGCCGTTCCAAGCGGTATCATGGTCAGGAGGAGAACCACTGAGCATGGCAAACAACCCACAAAAATGCGACCTACTCGATGCAACCACTGGGGAATGGAGCCAGCATCTGCTCGTTGTTTCTGCTTCATCGTGAAAACTTTTCGCGCGTTGGTTGCTTCGGGTTAATTCTCGGAAATGAGTTCTCCCCTTTGAACTAACGAAACGATCTGTCAGTTAGAATTCACGCGATTGCCGCGGAGGAGAGGATCGGAAGCGAGGCGTTATGACAAATACTTTTGACGTTTTTCGTCGCGGCGAGCGGATCGAGTGGCCCGGTTCTACCAATCACTCGTGGGTGGTTCGGCTGCAAGGCCACGATGAAGCGGCATGGGAGCAACTGCTCGAACTCTATGCCCCTGCCGTGTTCCGATGGTGCCGACGTTTGGGCGTCGAGGGCGAAGATCTGGTCGATGTTTCACAAGATATTTTGG
>JBJSXJ010000109.1:0-7016 GCA_046086325.1 Planctomycetota bacterium
CTACCCGACGACGCTTTGCCAGCCGCACCCATCACTCCGGCTACGCCCGCCAAGGCCGTGAAAGTAGCCGCCGCGGCGGTAACTCCAGCCAGTAGCGCTCGCCCCGCTACCACAGCCCCTGTGGCCGGTGCCCCCGTGGCCAGTGCTCGACCTGCTGCTGGCGCCGCTGCTCCCGCCGCCAATCCCGCTGCTCGGCAAGTTCGTGCGGCGGCAGTTGCCAAGGCCCTGCCCAAGGAAGAGGCGGCAGAAATCGATGCGGAAATCGAATCGCGTCACCGCTACAAATTCATGCTCTTTACGGCCATGCCCAGCTGGATGGTCAGCGGTGTGATTCACGCCGTGATGCTCATCGTGCTCGCCCTCTGGACGATCGATCAGCAGAAAAAGGAAACCAATCTGATTGTCGCCGAGAACTTCGGGACCGACGAGACGATTGAAGAGATTAAAGATGACATCATGCCACAGCCGGTCGAGGTGGTGGAGAATGCTGTTGCCAACGCCCCGAATGTGGTTACTCAGTCCGCCGTCGAAATGTCGGTGGAACCAACTGATTTGTCTAACGCCAATGAAATTGAAGCCGCGGCGGCCGCCGTGGAATTGGTGCCGGTGAGCGAGCGTACCGCGCCTCGTAATTCGCTCATGAAGACGCTCGGTGCAGCCACTGGGCAGGCGATGGATGGACGTGGTGGAGCGGCGAAGGCGGCCCTCATGGCCGATGGTGCCACGAAGGGATCCGAAGCGGCGGTCGCGGCCGCTCTGAAATGGATCGTGGAACATCAGATGCCCGATGGTGGCTGGAACTTCAACCATCAACCCGGACTCTGCCAGGGACGCTGTTCCGCTCCTGGCTCGATGTCGAACGCGCGCAACGGTGCTACCGGCTTGGCTCTGCTGCCGCTGCTCGGTGCCGGTATGACCCACAAGGAAGGCGCCTATCGTGAAAATGTGAAACGTGGTCTGTACTTCCTCGCCGCCAACATGAAGCCGCAAAACGGCGGTGGCTCGCTGGTGGATGGCGGCAATATGTATAGTCACGGCATCTGCGCGATTGCACTGTGCGAAGCGTATGCGATGACGCACGACCGCGACCTGATGGCTCCCGCCCAGGCTGCGATCAATTTCATTGTCTACGCACAGGATCCGGTCGGTGGCGGATGGCGTTATCAGCCACGTCAGCCAGGTGATACCTCGGCCGTCGGCTGGCAGCTCATGGCTCTCAAGAGTGCTCACATGGCCTATTTGCAAGTGCCTCCCATTACGGTGGTCGGGGCCAGCAAGTTCCTCGATTCCGTGCAGGTCGATAGCGGATCGAAATATGGTTACACCGGTCCCGGCGCTGGGAATGCGACGACCGCCGTCGGCTTGCTCTCCCGCATGTACCTGGGCTGGAAACGCGATAATCCAGCTCTCGATCGCGGCGTGAAATTCCTCTCGGATACCGGTCCGGGGCAAGGCGCGATGTACTACAACTATTACGCCACCCAGGTCATGCGACATGCCGAAGGTGATGCGTGGAAGAAGTGGAACGAGGTGATGCGCGAAATGATGGTGACCACTCAAAGCAAGAACGGCCACGAAGCTGGTAGCTGGCACTTCAAAGGTTCTGATCACGGGGCTGAATCGGGTGGTCGACTGTACTGCACCGCCATGGCCACGATGATCCTGGAAGTTTACTACCGCCACATGCCGATCTATCGCAAGGCAGCAGCGGAAGAAGATTTCCCGCTCTAGTTCGCGGCGGATGGTATGCAGGTTGTTCCCGTCATCGATCTGAAAGCTGGACGGGTGGTGCAAGCGGTTGGCGGTCGTCGCGATCAGTACCAACCGCTTGATAGCGCCTTGATTCCCTCGCACGACCCGCTCGCAGTTGCTCGCGCCTTTCAGCAACTCGGCTACCACAGCCTCTACGTTGCGGATCTGGACGCCATTCAGCAAGGCACGCCCTTGGGACACTGGTCGACCCTCGCACAGTTACTCGACCTTCGTCTGCAACTATGGGTCGACGTTGGACCTCGCGATGTGTCGGATGTGGAGCAACTGCGCAACCTGCGTTCGCCGACCGGATTGAGCGTCGCACGTTTACTGGTGGGGCTGGAGAATGTTGCCGCGCCCACGCTGCTGACCGAACTCGCCCAAGCAGCTGGCCCGAACGCAGTTTTCAGTTTGGACCTGGCCGATAATCGCCCCGTCACTCCGACCGCAGCCTGGAACGGGTTGTCCGCACTGGCCATTGCCCGGCTGGCGGTCGCGGCCGGTTTTCGGCACCTGCTGCTGTTAGACGTGCGGCGAGTGGGGGTCGGGGAGGGGCCCACATCAAGCGTGTTAAAAGAGTCGCTCGGCAGTGAATTCCCCGAGCTGGAATGGTCGCTGGGAGGCGGCGTGCGCCATCCAGCGGACCTCGACCGCCTACAACAGCTCGGCTTTCAGCACGTGCTCGTTTCCACCGCCCTGCATCGCGGCTGGATCCCCAGCCGCCCCTAGCAGCCATTTACTCCCCTCCCGCCCTCACGCACCGATATTGGCCCCATTTTCCCATCCCTCCTAGCCTTCCCCCGTGTCGCCGTGTCTCCGTACGAAACGAATTCCCCCGTGTCTCCATTTCCCCCGTCTCTCCCCCCTAAAAATCGCCCAGCCGAAAACTTTCGTTATTCGGGCTTCAATCTGGGAAAACCTTGCGGGTTGATGGTGGAGTTTGCCGATAGTAGCGCCTGCGTAGATTAGGTCAGGCGACACCTTGTTCGGGCAACGAACCGCTCGGCATGCAAATTGGAGAAAGAGGATCGCGATGAAAAGGAATTTGTTCGCAGCCGTTTTAGCACTCGTCGGATGTACCAGTTTGTGGTTGTGGGCGCCTGGAGTTAGTCAAGCACAGGAATCGCGAACCCCGGCGGCACCCAGCTCCGCCAGTCGTGCCGCGGCTTGTCCCATCGCGCTGGTCGACATGGCGATGGTCTTTAAGAATCATGCCGGCTTCAAGGGCAAGCTGGATGTCTTACGTCAGGATGCGACGGCGCTAGAGAACCAAGCGAATCAGGATCGCCAGAGCTTGATGAAGGAACGAGAAAAGCTGGCCAGCTTGGCCGTGGGAAGCGCTGAATACAAAGCTGCCGAACAAGAAATCGCTCACCGCATCTCCGAACTGCAGGTTCGTGATCAGTTGAAAAAGAAAGAGATCATGGAGCGAGAAGCGAAAGCCTACTTCGAAACCTATAACGAAGTCTCGGCGATCGTCGCACGCGTGGCCGAAGCCAACGGAGCGACGCTGGTGATGCGGTATGAAAGCGAAAAGATGGATGCCAATGACCGCAATTCCGTTTTAGCGGGCATCAATCGCATGGTGATCTATCAGCGACAAATCGATTTGACTCAGCAAGTAATCGCAGCCTGTGGTGGACCGGCAGCGCCGTCGAGCGGTGTGACGACGAAGAGCGGTAAGTCGGGCGTAGCACCAGCTAGCGGTGCCTATCCATCCACAAATTCGGCGGGCCCGCGAGCTTCCGCAGCTCCTCCCGCTCCGCCCGCACAGGGCTCATTTAAATCGCTGCGCTAAATCGCAGGATTACGTCGCAGGATTAGCTCACTGCCTTGCCTTGCCTTGCATCGCAGTCTGAAACGCTCACAGCCACTTCGGTGAGCGTTTTTCCAAGAACGCGGCCACTCCCTCGGCGGCCGCTTCGGTTGTGCGAGCGGTGGCCGTGGCTGCTGCTCCGGCTGTTAACATCGTTCCCAGGTGCTCACCAATCATCTCATTGATGAGTCGTTTGGTGAGCTGCAATGATTCGGGCGCGTTGAGCGCACATTCTTCCGCGAGTTGCTGAGCTCGCGCCCATACCAAGTGGTCTTCCACGATTTCGTGACAGATTCCCAGTCGCGCGGCCGACTCGGAATCGACCAGGCGACCGGTGAGTAGCAGTGGGCTGGCGGCGCCCACACCGATGCGAAACGCGAGGAGTGGGGCGACCACGCCGGCGACCAGTCCGCGACGCGGCTCGGGCACGCCCCATTGAGCACTGCGACTGCCGACCACAAGGTCGCAGGCGAGTGCCAAGCCGAGTCCGCTACCGACGGCGGGACCGTTGACGGCAGCGATGATTGGTTTGGGAAAACGCAGCATGGTGTCGATGAGTTCCTGGTAGGCGACGACGTCGTGATACCATTGCCCTTGAGCATCCGGCTGCTGGGCTGTTTCCTGCATTTCCCGGAGGTCGATTCCCGCACAAAAAGCATCGCCGGCACCGGTAATAATCACCGCTCGCACCTTGCGCTCCTGATGCAGATCTCCGAGTGCCTGCCGCAGCGACTCGATCAACTCGCGTGACAGCGCATGAGCCCGCTCGGCGCGCTGCAGGACGATCGTGCCACTCGGATGATGTCGTTTAACTTGGACTAATGCTGTCATGCGAGCCACTCCTTCTACGGCGGACAACGTAGCAGAAACAACTCGAAAGGCAACCTCTTCCAAGTCCTATACTTAGTGGTCCCGGGAGTCGTTTTCACTTGCTTGACATTGTCAGAGGGTTGGGGTAGTTTCACGCGGCGCCTGATCTCATCCACGGCGTGGTATTGTACTTCCGCGATCAGGCGACCCCTCTTCATCACTCGGCTCATTGTGCTTCATGGAACGCTGCGAAAATCCTCCGAAGTGGACGCTGGTTTTGCTGGCACTCGGCGCTCTCATTCAGCCGACGCTCGGCTGGAGTTATTCGCCGGAGAGTCCCGAAGTGCGGGCGATGATCAAGCGTGCCGTTCCCTACTTGGAAAAAGCTTCCAATGAAGAACTGGGCGGTGACTGCCTCATCGCTCTCACCCTGGTCAAGGAAGGGTTCGGCGAAAACCATCCGGTGGTCGCTCATGCCGTCAAGCGCGTGAAGGAAGGCATCAACGCCAATCAAGTTACGGACAAGGGCAGCGATGCGTTTTATAGCACCGGCATCGCGGGCATCTTCATGTGTGAAGTGGATCCGGTGAAGTATCGTCGCGAGATCGATTTCATTTTGCAGTTTACGGCCAAGCGGCAGATGAATACGGGCGGCTGGAGCTATCCCAGTTATGCCACCGGTGACACGTCGCAGACGCAGTACGCGATTCTCTTTCTCTGGACCGCTCAGCACTCGGGAATTTCCATCGCCCCGGAAATGGTCGAACGAGCGGCGGCTTGGCTGATGCGCACGCAGGACCCCAGGGGTGGATGGGGTTATCAAGGCGCGGAACCGGTGATGGGACAGCGTGCGGGACAATCGGTGACGCTGAGCATGGCGGCGGCCGGCCTGAGCAGTCTCTACATCTGTGGCGACATCGCGAACATGGGCGCCCAGGGACCTGCGCAGCGCGAAACCGGTTTGCCTCCCGCCCTCCGTCTGATCGTGCCCGAATCTGACCGCCCGAAACAGCAGCAACCATCGAAAGTCAAACTCGATCAAGCCGCCTATCGACGCTCCATCGGTGAAGGCGATCAGTTCTTCGCGAAGAACTTCAACATCCTCAATCGTACGGAAGGCGGAGGAGTTAACTACCAGTTTTATTACATGTATGCACTGGAGCGTTATCAGAGCTTTCGTGAGTTAGCGACCGGCAGCGATGACCCGGATCCCGATTGGTACAACCAAGGCGTCGAATACCTGATGAAAAATCAGAATGCCGATGGCAGTTTCGGCAGCGGCTCGGCACTCAAGCCCGAAATCGACACTTGCTTTGCGGTCCTCTTTCTCACGCGCAGCACCAAGAAAGCGATCGCAAAAAATGTTTCCGGCGACGGTATGTTGTCCGGCGGTAAAGGACTCGCCGGCAAGATGGCGAACGCCCGCGTGAAAGATGGCAAGATCATCGCTCCACCGGAAAAAGGCGCAGTCGATGACCTGATGTCCATTCTCGACAACCCCAACTCGGCGGAAGTCGATGCCTTGGCCGAGTTCCCTGATGGATGGTTGTCGGACCTCACTCCGGAAAAACTGGCCAAGCAGCTCGATCGTTTACGGCGAGTGGTCTATGCTCCGCGCTATGAGGCGCGGATTGTGGCCGTGCGTGCGATCGGTCGCTCAGGTGACTATGACAGCGTGCCTCATCTTATCTATGCGCTTACCGATCCAGATTTTCGTGTGGTGCGCGCAGCCAACGATGGCTTGCGGTATATTTCTCGCAAACTCGATGGCTTCACGCTGCCCGAGAAATATACCGAGCAGGATCGACAGGGCTTAATCAAACGCTGGAAAGACTGGTATCGATCGGTCAATCCGACAGCAATTTTTCTCGATTAAGCGATGGCGTGGTTGTGGACAGCGATTAGGGATTTAAGTAGAGGCGGGACGAAACATGGCGACAGGCACTGCCGCAGGCGCGAACTTGCCCAACGTCGATCAGCAGTCGCTGCGAGATTTGCAGACGTCGAAGTACGACCAAGTCTCCGGGATGCTGGCCGCCCTCTTGGTCTTGATCGGCTTGGTCGTAGGCACCATGTTCCTGATCTGGGTGAGCCGACAGGTTTGGATTCATCCGCGGCCCGTAGCCATTTCACTCGATGAAGAAGAACCTGGTGGTGGCGGCAACGGAGCACCCGATTCCAACAATCTCGACGAACCGGTGCCCGAAGAAATTGAAGTGATCGAAGATCCGCCGGTCGAGCAAACTCTGGAAGCGATCACGGAAGTGGTCTCGATCCAGGTCGCGGTGGTCGACAACGTGAAGCCGATGTACAAGGGCAAGGGCAATGGTCGTGGCACGGGGGATGGACGCGGCGTGGGGCCAGGCGGAGATGGTACCGCCGACATTATTCCCCGCTGGGAACGCTGGGTGATCAAATACACCACGGACAGCACCGACGCATACGCTCGTCAGCTGGACGCCTTTAGTATTGAATTGGGTGCAGTTGGTGGTACCGGAGCCACCCAAAACGTCGACTATGTCTCCAAGTTTTCCTCGAATCCGGTGCGTCGCGCAGGGCCCGCCAGCGAAGAGAAGCGGCTCTACATGACTTGGCGCAGCGGCTCGCTGGTCGAAGCCGACATTGAACTCATGACGCG
>JBJSXJ010000110.1:0-25311 GCA_046086325.1 Planctomycetota bacterium
ACTCAAGAATCCGTCGACGAATGTCACGGAGACGACGGCCGATATCAACTTCGATGCCAGCAATCCGGCGGGCGCTCGCACCGCGATTCTGAACGCCCTCGTCGCATTGAACATGGTCGAACCGGGCGAAGTGGTGGTGGAATCGCCGCCTAAGGCCCTGTCGAACCTCGATGAAACCTACAACTTTGTGGTGCGTTTTGGTGGCAAATTCGCAAACACCAATGTCCAGGAAATGCTGACGACTTCAACGTCGCTGGCAGTTTCTGTCTCGCAGCTCAGCGGCACGTCGACGACGAGTGCCACCGACTTCCTGCGTTCGTTCTCGTTCGCTCCCCGCTATCGCGACACGATTCGCGCGGAGGATGGGGACGGCATCGATACGAATATTATCAATGAGGCGGGAGCGGCAGACTTCGTGACCTCCAACGGCACGAATCGTCAGGTGTTTGATTTTGAAGTGACCGCCACGGGGCCAGGGACGGCAACCTTTACGGCTGATCCATCGGATACCGTCGCCGGCAAAGTGCTGCTCCACGGCATCAACACCGCCATCCCCAACGAACAGATTCTGTTCAACAGCGTGACGGTGAATGTGCTGCAGGCGGTCGTGGCGACGAATGATTCGGCAACGGTGGCCGAGGATACGACAGCCGGCGTGACGATTGACGTCTTAGCCAATGACCTGCTGAACCAGGGTGGCACGAAGCAGATCATCGGCACTTACCCGCAAACGGTAACCGGTGGTACGGTGCGCCTGGATAATCGTGGCACGACTACGCCTGCCGATGACCGACTGATCTTTACACCAGCCGCGAACTTCTTCGGTTCCACGTCGTTCCCGTACACCATGGGTGATGGTCAGGGAAATACTGCGACGGCGACGGTCAATGTGACGGTCACTCCGGTCAATGACGCTCCCGTGAACTCCATCCCGGCTGCCCAAACGATCAATGAAGACTCGGTGCTCACCTTCAGTGGCGCGACGGCGTTTTCGGTGAGCGACATTGATGCTGGCACGGCGAACATGAGCGTCTCGCTCACCGCCACCAACGGTGTGTTACAACTCACCACGGACAGTCCCAGCGGCGTGACCGTGGTGGGCAACAATACTACCAGCCTGCAACTCACCGGCTCCCAAACGAACATCACCGCGGCGTTGGCGGGCATGACGTACACGCCGAATGCCAATTTTCCGTCGACGGGCACGACCGGCACCGCGACAATCGTCATGGTCTCCAGTGATCTCGGCAATACGGGTCTGAATGGGGCGCCGGTGCTGACCGATACCGACACGCTGACGATCACCGTCCGGGCAGTGAACGACGCTCCGCAGAATCTGGTTCCGGGTGCGCAAAGCACCACGGAAGAGACCTCGCTGACGTTCTCAAGTGCCAATGGTAATCGCATCCAGACCAGCGATCCTGATGCGGGTACGGCGTCGATTCGCGTGACGTTGTCGCTCACGCCAGCCAATGCCGGTATTTTGACGCTGAGTGCTGGTGCGACCGGTGCTCAAATCACGGGTAACGGCTCAACAAGTATCACGATCAACGGTTCGCTCACGTCGATCAACAACACGCTCAGCAACGGCTTGGTCTACGCGCCTCGAAAAGATGCCAACCCGCTCAACAATTTCATCGGTACCGCCACGATCACGATGGTTACGAATGATCTCGGTGCCACTGGTTTCACGAACACGCCGCTCACGGACACTGACACGATCACCGTCGATGTGAAGCCCAAAGTACGTCCGGTCGCCTTTGCCGACAGTTTCACTGTCGTCGAAGACTCGACCGATATGGCGGCAGCCAATCAGTTCAACGTGCTGGTAAACGACGTACCGAACTCCGGTGCCACCCTGGTGCTGAAGTCGTTTACTCAGCCGGCCAATGGGACGGTCACGCGCGTGGGCGACATTTTGAACTTTGTACCAGCGGTTGATTTCAACGGCACGACGTCCTTCACTTACACGATTAACGACTCCTCGGAAGGCACCGCCAACGGCGGCCTCGATTCGACAGCCACGGTCAGCATCACGATCACGGAGGTGAATGATGCACCGACCGCGAATGCGGACACGGTGGCGGCGACTGAGGGCTCGATCAAGTTGATTTCGACCAGCAGTTTGACGGACAACGACAGCAAGGGACCGGCCAATGAAAACGGTCAAACACTGACGGTAACGTTGCCGAGCGGGACGACGGCCAAGGGGGGCACGGTCACGATCAATGGCAGTCAGATCACTTACACTCCGCCCGCCTTCTTGAACGATCTGAATGGTGGTCCGGATTCGTTCACCTACCAGATCACCGATAACGGTACGACCAACGGTGTGCCTGCTCCCCTGTCATCCACGGCGACGGTCACGATCAATTTGGCATCCGTCAATGATGCCCCGATCGCCACGGCGGATACGGCCACGACTGCCGAAGACTCAGCCGTTACGATCTCGGCGACTACCTTGACCGGAAATGACCTGCCGGGACCAGCGGGAGCGACCGACGAGTCGAATCAGACTCTGACGGTGTTGAGCGTTTCGCCGACCTCCAGTCAGGGTGGCACGGTGCAGCTCGCCGGTGGCGTGATTACTTACACCCCGAAAGCAAATTTCTTTGGCACCGACACCTTCACCTATGTGGTGCAGGATAACGGCCAGAGCGGCTCACCAGCCGCGAATGATTTTAAGAGTGCGACCGCGATCGTGGCGGTGACGGTGACGGAAGTCAACAACGCTCCCACTGCCAACAATGTCGACGTGATTGCGGTGAAGAATGGCGGAGCGGTCACGTATCCCGCCAGCTTACTCACCGCCAATGACATCGCGGGGCCGGCTAATGAATCGAGTCAAACGCTGACGATCACTGCCGTTGGCACCGCCAGTAACGGTACGGTCCAGCTCGTCAGTGGCGCGGTCATTTACACACCGAACCCTGGCTACGAGGGCCCCGACTCGTTCACCTACACGATTCAGGATAACGGGACGACGAATGGAGTTCCCGCGTTCTTGACATCGCAAGCCACGGTCAACGTGAGCGTGCTGAATTTTGTGCCGGTGACGATTTCAGGATACGTTTACACCGATCTGAACAATGACGGAGTTCGCGGTAGCAATGAAACTCCGCTGGCCGGCATCGATGTGACGATCACCGGTTTCAACGCCGTGACCAGTCAGACGATTGCTCCGCGCACGGTCACAACGAACCGCGATGGTTTCTATCAGTTTGACGGACTGGCGCCCGGCGAGTACCTCATTCGCCAGGCTCAGCCAGCCAACATGGTCGACGGCCGCGAGACGGGTGGTGGACCGATTACGGTGTCCTCGAATGATGTCTTCCGTTTTGCCCAGACGCTGAACGAAAACATCAACGCCGCACAGCATGTTTACACGGAAAACAACTTTGGTGAACGCAGCTTAAGTTCCGCTTTCTTGTCGATGAACTATCTGCTGGCTTCGACCGCCACGAAGCTGAACGGTACCACGGAAACTCTGCGTGGGATCCTGTTCTCCTTCCAGGACACGGCCAACCAGGATTTGGATTGGTACAGCTTCCGCGATGGTTGGTCGGGCTACAACCTGAGCTCGTTCACGCTGGCTGGCGATCGGCAGTCGGCGGTGCTGCGAGTGCGGGATGCGTCGAACCGCATCTTCCAGACCACCATCGGCATGGATTCGGCTCGACTGCGCAATCAAGTCGATTCGACCGGCCGCGTGGTGAGCTATGTGGTGGGTGGCTTCAATGACTTCATCTTCAACCAAGTGGCGCAAGGTGCCGGGGAAGGGGAGCGAGGAGAAGGGGAAGGGGAGTCGGTCGAGGCGTCTGGCACGGCCGAGATGCTGGCTGCCGCTCTGGGTGGTGGAGGTGAAAACTACGCCGCCGCCGTCGATGCGGCCCTCGAAGTGGCTCTGTCTTAAGCACTCTTGGTCGTAATGGTCGGCAGAGTTATCATGCCCCAGGTATGAGCTCTGCCGTCCCCAATCCCGTGTCCACCGTCCGTGATTCGCCGGCAACTCGCGCGCGTCCGCCCGAAATTCCAGCTTTGAATGGGCTGCGTTTTCTGGCTGCGTTACAGCTTTTTCTGTTCCACATCCTGGCTTTTCATAAGATGCCAGGAGCGCCGTTTCAGTTTGCGATCTTTGACTCGCTGCCGCAGTGGGTGGTCAACCTGATCGAACGCGGCTACTGTTCCACAAGCCTCTTCTTTTTGCTCTCCGGATTCATCCTCGCCTATCTCTATCTGGACGATACTGGCCAACTGGTTATGCCGAGCCGCCAATTTTGGCGTGCCCGAGCGGCTCGGATCTATCCGCTGCATCTCGTCCTGCTGACGGTGGCCGCCTTGCCCACGCTGATGATGGCCAAACAGTTTGGCCTGACCGCGGTCGATGTGGTGGTGAGCGGTCTCTTGAGCGCCGGTTTGCTGCAAGCTTGGTCGCCGCGTTTTGCGCTGAGCTGGAATTTCCCGACCTGGGCCTTGTCCGTGGTCGTCTTCTTCTACGCGGTTTTTCCGTGGCTGGCCCCGTGCGCGACTCGCTGGAGTTCGACCAAGCGACGCCTTGCACTGTTCCTCTTGCCGCTCATCTCGCTCATTCCGTCTTTGATTTACCTTGCTGTGCGAGGCTCCGGACAGCCGTCACCGCAGGACTGGTGGTCCGAGCTGCTCATGCGAAATCCGCTCTTGTGGCTGCCGCATTTCGTGATGGGGCTGCTGCTGGCGCGAGTTTATCGGGACCGCCAGACCGTCGGGGCAGCAGCGGCGCCAGGTTCCCAACGGAGCTGGCTGTCGCTGGGCGATCTCTCGGCAGTTGTAGTCGTGGGAGTGCAAATGCTACCGCAGCAGATACCGGCCGGTTGGCTGGGGGAAAGTCCGCGCGAGCTGCCGGGGTTTGTGCTGCGACATGGTTTGCTGGCCCCGCTCTATTACCTCGTGATATTGGACTTGGCAGGTGGCCGAGGCGCAGTCGCGAAATTCTTGGCCTTGCGCTTTTGGAAGCCCCTGGGTGATGCCAGCTTTTCGCTTTTCATGTGGCAACTCCCGGGACTCATGCTGTTTCCCGGCATTGCTGCCGCGCTGCAGCTCAGCCCGAGCTGGCAATTGCTACTGGTGGTCGGGGGGACCATTAGTTTGGCTCTGGCGAGCTGTCGCTGGATTGAACGACCGCTCGCGCGACGCATCCTCAGTCGCTGAGCACTTCGCGGTAGATCCGCGCAATCTTTTCCATGCGTCGCTGGAAGGAAAACTTTTCTTCCACGCGCTGCCGAGCGGCGATTCCCATTTGGCGGGCTTGGTCGGGATCGTCCAGTAATTGCCGTAGACCTCGTTCCAAGGCGGCGGTATCGCCGGGTTCCACGAGCACGCCGCTGCGCTGGTCCTCGACCAACACGGGCACCGCGTTCACGGCAGTTGCCAGGAGTGGAGTGCCGTAGGCCATCGCTTCCAGCACCACGTTTGGCAAGCCCTCGCGAATGCTGCTCAGCGCGAAGATATCGAGTGCTTGGTAGAAGGTTTTGGGGTCGTGAATATGCCCCAGCAGACGCACATAACTGCCGCAGTCCAGCTGCTCGATGATTCGCTCCAAATCCGGTCGCCAACCTCCTTCACCTGCAATCCAAAGGTGTACCGGATAACCCGCTCGACGCAGAGCCACCGTGGCTTCGATGAGTCGATCGAAGGCCTTTTCGGGGGAGAGGCGAGCGACCGCGCCGATGAGGACGCCGTCGGGTGGAGCGCCGATCTCAGCTTTCGCCTGAGTGACCGTCTTGGTCCGCTGGTAATCGACCGTGTCGATGGCGTTGTAGACCACCTCACAGCGGTCTGGCGGCACTCCCACCTCCAGGCAGACATCCCGCAAGTCATCCGACACGCAGATTGACTTGCGGTAGTACTTGAGACACCACTTATCGATTTTCATGTAGAGCGGAATGCGACCGGTGAGGTCGGTCCAGCCATGCAAGGTGGTCACCAGCTTTAGCCGGGCGAAACAGCGGACGATCAACCCGAAGACGTTGCTCTTGTAGTCATGCGCGTGCCAGATAGCGACTCGCTCACGGCGACAGAGCTGAATGAGCTGCCAGAGACCGCGGAAGTCGAAGGCGCCCCGATCGGGCAGCGAGATCAGTTCGGCGTGGAGTGCTGCGGCCCGCTCCCGCAGCCGCTCGAAACCGGGATCTTGAGGTGGATGCAGATAGGCGAGCTTCGCTCGATAACCCAGCGGCCCCAGAAATCGCGGCGAGTTTAAGATGGTCTTTTCAGGCCCCCCGCCTGGGCCTGTCACAACTCGCACATGCAGAACTAAGGGCAGCTCGGCGGCCGACGGACTCGCCGGCGAAGAGTCGGTGCCGGAGGTGGCGGAGGTGGCGGAGGTGCCAGAGGTACCGGGGACCTTCGAAAGAGATTTCGCTGCAGTGGGGTTTTCCGAGTTCTTCATGGGCGGACATCATAACGATGAACGCCCGTGATTTCAGGAATGCCCACCCATCGAAGGGGAGTTTCGTCCGCTTAGAAGCGGAAGTTGATCCCCATGCTCATCGCATGCAGCCAGTATTCGGTGTCGCGGAATCCAGGGAAGGCTGGATTCGCAGGTCCCACCAGCTGGCCACCTTGGAACTGCGTGCCGTTCACTTGATTATCGAGATGATCAGCGGCGAGCAGCATCGAGGACCAGTAGATGAAGGTGTAGCCCACGGTGAAGTCGAGACGGTCGGTGATTCGCCGAGTCAAGTTGAAGGCAACTTCGGGCACATAAGTCGTCTTGTGACGATTGTGGAAACCGATGTTCGAGGGTTGAGCCAGCAGGCCACCGGGGGTCAGCGTGCTACCGCCAGCCGGATCGATCGCTTGGTTGGTGCCATTAATCGTGATCGACTGATAGGTTTCACCGAAGCTGATTTTGCCCAGTGTGGAGACGGTCCAGTAGCCGCGACTCCGTTCGTGCCACAAGCCAATCGTACCGCCGTTGAATTCGTTACGAGTGCTGAAATTATCTTGCACGATGATCTGTGAATCGATCGGAATGACTGTGCCCGTGCCTTGCGACACCGAGCGAATGGAGAGTCCGTTGTCGAGCTGAGTGTAGGTGTAACCGCCGATTAAATCAGTACGGCTGCAAGAATCTCCATCGACGTGCACTCGAAACAGCAAATCGCCGGCGAAGAGGTCGTTGTTCGTCGACACTCGCAGATTGCCCGTGGTGAGGTTTGGGTAACTGGCGAGGAACGCGTCGGGAGCATTCACCAGGGGATCGGTGTTGTAAAACGGACGACCAATCACCGGATTGGCGTTGGAATCGGTCGAGTAGCCGCTGCGATCGCCTTCCACGGCGAGCATGCGGACGACAACTCCGAGCGTGTCCTGGCTATCGAGCCATTTGCCGACGGTGATGCGGCCTCCCGAGAGAAGCCGATTGCCGATTTGTTGATCGCCGTAGAGGAGTTGTGAGCCGGGCAGGACCGGCAGATCGGGAGCGGTGGAAGTGGTGACGAGCGCGGGCAGGCTTGCCCCTTTCTGCCACGTAAACAGATATTCGAATCCGCCGTACCAGCCGAGTTCGTAGCCGCCGCCGCCGAGGAAGCGATCGATGAGCGTATCGTTGCTGGCACCTTCCATACCGTGATAGTCAACCGGTTGAATTCCGCCCTGATCCCCTGGGGCCAGCGCCGGAACCTCGAAACCGGGCGGTACGGGCAGCTGCGCACTGGGCACTGGCCGACCTGGCGGGAGTGAACCGGAGCCGCCGGGAGCGGGAATGGGCTGACTGCCCCCGGTCGCCGCCACTCGACGAGATCCGTCGTAACCAACCGCCGGCTGAACGGAGCTTGGTCCGGCGGCCAGCGGTGGCAGAAAAGCTTCTGCCGCCACGGCGCGGGTCGGAATGGGCTGAGCCGGTTGCTGTGCCACGAGCATTTCTGCCGGGGAGAGCGCGGCTGCCGCCAGGAACGCCAACTTCTTCCATTTTGCTTTCATGGTCATTACTCGCATCCTTGGACCAACGCGAAATCATTCCCTAACGTGATCGGCCGTCCTAGCCGGTAAAATCGAGCCAATTCGTACAAAAGGACTCGATCTCGGACACAAACTACCCAAACTACCAAACTCTGCTTGCCGACCGCGCCACTTCGAGCGACGGGCGCCGGTAAGCTGTTCCTGTTATGTCGGTTGAGCGGGTTGTGGGGATTCAATCCGATTTATCAGGAAATTCATGGTGAGCAGGTCGTTGGCGAATTTCGCTTTGTGCCGATAAAGTAAAGGCTCTGGAGTTAACGTTTTTAGGGTTCATAAGGAAGCAGTCGCAATGTCGGGCGGTGTAGGCAAGATTCACGGACTCCCCACTGGTGCGATGGCCAAGGTGCTAGCGCTGGTGGGTGGGCCGGTGCAGCGACGATTGGCGCAGTGGAGTCATCTGCTGCCGTTGGTGGCTGGGCAGGAGTCCGCGCTACGAGCGATGTCGGAGTCGGATTTACGTCGCCAAAGCCGTTCGCTGCAGTTCCGTGCCAAGAGCGGCGAAAAATTGTCGGCCTTATTACCCGAGGCTTATGCCTTGGTGCGCGAGGCTGGGCGGCGGGCACTCAACATGCGGCATTTCGATGTGCAGATCATCGGCGGCACGGCGCTGTACAACAGCTGCATCGCGGAAATGCAAACGGGCGAAGGCAAAACACTCACCGCCACCCTGCCGCTCTACCTCCACGCACTCGCTGGCAAAGGAGCTCACCTGGCGACCGTCAACGACTACCTGGCCGCTCGTGATGCCGAGTGGATGCGACCGCTCTATGAAATGCTCGGCATGACCGTGGGTGTCATTCAAACACCTGATAAATCTGATCAGCGGCGGAAGGCGTATGCCTGTGACATTACCTACGGCACCGCCAAGGAGTTTGGGTTTGATTTTCTGCGTGATCGCTTACTGCTGCGGCGCATGGGTCATTCGCAAGACGATTTCGTGGGTGAAACCAGTCAGACGCGGTTTGCTGGTGGAGGCGAAATGCCGGTGCAGCGTGGAGCTCACTTCTGCCTGGTGGATGAAGCGGACAGTATTTTGATTGACGAAGCGCGCACGCCGCTGATCATCGGTTCGCTGGGGGAAAAGATTCGGGAACGAGTGGCAACCAGCTACACCTGGGCTTCGGCCAACTGCGGACGTTTCATCGAAGAAGAGCATTACACGTACGATCACGACACGAAGAAGGTGGAGTTGACTGCCGAGGGACGGCAACTATTACGCTCGATTCCACAGCCCGAAATTCTGCGTGCCGTGGGACTCATCGATTTATATGAATACATGGAGCGTGCGATTAAGGTGAGTCGCGATTTTCTGCTCCATCGCCAATATGTGGTACGCGATGGGGAGATCGTGATTGTCGACGAATTTACTGGGCGTTTAGCCGAGGGCCGCAAGTGGCGCGATGGTATTCATCAGGCGCTGGAGGCGAAAGAGGGACTCGAAGTGACAGTGCCCACGGGGCAAGCGGCACGCATCACCGTACAAGATCTGTTTCTGCGTTATCGGCACTTGGCGGGGATGACCGGAACAGGACGCACATCCGCGCGTGAGTTCCGTCGCGTGTATAAGATGCATGTGATTCCGGTGCCTACGAATCGGCCACCGCAGCGGATCTTCCTGTCTGACCGGGTGTTTGGCACGAGCGACCAGAAGTGGACGGCCGTGGTGGAGGAGGTGCGGGCGATGCATCGGCTTGGTCGCCCCGTACTCATCGGTACTCGGTCGATCGACAAATCGGAGCATCTCTCGAAATTGCTGCGCGCCGCTGAACTCGAACATCAAGTTCTGAATGCCAACGAAGTGGCCCGAGAGGCCGACATCGTGACCTTGGCGGGGCAGGCGGGGAAGGTCACGGTAGCCACGAACATGGCGGGACGTGGTACCGACGTCAAATTAGCGGAAGGGGTGCGTGAACTGGGGGGCATGCACGTCGTCTGCACGGAACTCCATGATGCCGCCCGAATTGACCGGCAGCTGGCCGGCCGCTGCGGCCGACAAGGAGATCCCGGCTCCGTGCGGCAATACTTGTCGCTGGACGACGACATCGTGCTCTCTGCGTACGGTCCAGAGAAGGCCGAACGGCTGAAAGATTTCGGTGAAAAATCGGTGGGCGAGCTACCGGGGATGGGAAAAATCTTCCGGAAAGCACAGCGGATCGTGGAAGGTCGGCATTTGCGGGACCGCTTCGTACTGCTGCACCATGAACGCCAGCGAAAGAAAATGCAGATTGAAATGGGTCAAGATCCCTACTTGGATACAGCTGATAGCTGATTCCAGGCAACCAAAAGCCGTCCACGAGCGTATAAACGACGCTCGTTTTATTGTCCAAACCTCCGATTGCCGATAGATTTAAGTTACAAACCAATTACCGTGGTCGTTTTCGTCAGCGGCTAGAAAAACAGGTCCCAAAGTCGCGGCCACGGCTGCCATTGGGGTGGGAGAGTTGCATGTCGTCAGATCAATCCGCCGTGAATCAAGACACGATCGAGCAGACGAAACTGCACATTCGCACGCTCGTCGGTGAAATCTCGGAGTTGTCAAAGAGCGACCTGGGGCCGGACCAGTATTACCCGGCGGTGCTGCAGCGCATCGTCAATGCGCTGGCCGCCGTGGGTGGCGCCGTCTGGGTGCAGGCCGAAGGCCAACTGAAACTCATCTATCAGCAGAACATCAGCGATACGCTGTTGGAGCAGAATGACGATGCCACTCGTCACCGACGGCTGCTGGACTACATCGCTGCGAGTCGCCAGGGGCAACTCATTCCACCCCTGTCGGGCATGTCGGACGAGCGGGCTGGTGGTAATCCCACTCGCTACCTGCTGGTGCTGAATCCGCTGCTGGTGGAGGGCACGGTGGAAGGGGTGATCGAGATTTTCCAGCGTCCCGATTCCGCTCCCAACACGCAGCGTGGTTATCTGAAGTTCTTGCAGCAGATGTGCGAGCAGATTGCCGAGTGGCTTAAGTCGCGGAAGCTGCGTCAGGTGAGTGATCGGCAGTCGCTGTACGCGCAAGCCGACCAATTTTCGCGGTTGGTTCACGAGAGCTTGGATTTGATGGAGACGGCCTACACGATCGTCAACGAGGGCCGACGACTCATCGGCTGCGATCGCGTCAGCTTGGCACTCAAACACGGTCGTCACTGCACGGTGCAAGCCATCAGCGGCCAGGATTCACTCGATAATCGCTCCAACGTCGTCGTGAAACTAGGCGAATTAGCCACGCGCGTCGTCGGCACGGGGGAGAAGTTTCAATACTCCGGTTCCACTGCTGACATGCCGCCGCAGCTGGAGGAAGCGGTTCACGACTACGTGGACGAATCGTTCGCCAAGTCGCTCACCGTCTTACCGCTCCGTAAACCAGGCTTGATCGTAGCTGCCAATGAACGCGACAAGCTGAAGGATCCGCGGGATTCGCGGGAGGTCATGGGAGCACTCATCGTCGAACAGATTGATAGTGACTTACCACGGGAAGTGCTGGATGCTCGAGTGGATCTGGTTTACGAGCACACGGCGCGTGCCGTTTCCAATGCCCTCGAGCACAACAACCTGTTCTTGATGCCGGTCTGGCGCACGATTGGCAAAGCACGCTGGGTGGTGGAAGCGCGTCAATTACCTAAAACATTATCGATCGGCGGGGCGGTTCTGGCCGTTGTGCTGGCCCTCTGCTTGATCCCCACCGGCTTCGATCTGCAGGCCAAAGGAAGTTTGCAGCCGGTGCTCCAGCGCGATGTATTCGTAACCGAAGCGGGCACGGTCCGTGAACTGCTCGCCAGTGACGGTCAAGCTGTGGCCGAAGGTGCTCCGCTCGTGAAACTCACCAGCGACGATCTGATGCGCGAGATTGAACGGGTGAGTGGGGAACTGGGAACGTCGATCGAAGAGGAGTCGTCGGTACAGCGTTCCAAATTACAGCCACGCATCAGCGAGGCAGACAAAGTGCGACTTTCTGGACGGGCCGCGGAGCTGCGTGAAAAGATCAAGAGCTTAGAGCGGCAACTGGAGCTGCTGGAATCGAAGCGCGAAAAGCTGACGGTGAAAAGCCCGATTGCTGGCACGGTCGTACTCTCCTGGGATGTCGAAAAATCGCTGCTGCATCGTCCGGTGGAGCGTGGTCAAGTGCTGATGGCGGTCGCCGACACCACGGAAAACGCCCGCTGGGAAATTGAACTGCACATGCCGGAGCGCCGTATTGGTCACATCCAGCGCGCTCAGAAACTACTCGACCAACAGGCCCTGAAGGTTTCATACGTGCTGGCGACCGATCCCGGAACTGAGCGGAAGGGGATCGTAAAGAGCATTCACGAGACGACGCAGATGCATGAGGAAGAAGGACACACGGTACGCATCAAAGTGGAACTCGATCAGGCGGACTTACCGCCCGAGCTGCGGCCGGGTGCCAGTGTGATTGCCCGGGTCCAAGCGGGCCGCAGTTCGATTGCCTATGCCAAGCTGCATGAGGCTTGGGAGTATGTGCAGAAGTTATGGTTCTCGTGGAGCTAACGTCGAGCGTTCGGTAAGGGCCGCGTCGACTGCTTGTCGCGCAGGAATGATTTGCAGACAGAAGGATAGCTAGGCATGACCGGTTTAAACGTTGGTGACAAGTTACGCACGCCACGGACCATCTGGGGACCAAACGCCCGTCGTCAGCATGTGCTGCGCCGCGCTCGTAACTGGCTCGCCGTGGCGGTGGCGACAAGTGGAGTCACGGTGTCGCTCTGGGCGATCGCTCAGGATGGCCCAGCAAAACCAGCAGCTAGCGGCTCGTCGCTCCAGCGATCTGGTGCTGCCACTTCCAAAGCACCCAGCGGGGCACGCATCTCGCGCGCCGTGGTGCTGGCGATCGAGGATATTCAGGTACCGGCCAAACAGGCCGGCGAGTTAGCGGAGCTGCATGTCGACGAAGGTACGGTCGTCGAGCAAGGTGCGGTGCTGGCACAAATTGATGATGCGGTCGCGAAGGCGAAGAAAGCGACCGCCGAAGCGGAGCTGCGCATTGCGAAGGCCCAAGCGGCCAGCGATGCCAAGGTGAAAGCGGCTGACGATGTTGCTCGCTACCAGGAAGCTGAATATCAAGTCAACGAAGAGCTGTTTCGAAGGAATGTGGTGAGCAACGCGGAGCTGCGTAAATTCAAGGTGCAATTCGAGCGAGCGAAGTCGGAAACCGATGTGGCTCGGTTAGAAGATCGAGTGGCGGATTTGACGGAGGAAGGCAAGAATGCGCTACTGGAGCAGACGCAGATTGAACTGACCAACTTCCAAGTGGTCGCGCGACTCAAGGAACCTGGTAAAGCCGTGATTGTCGAAGTGGACAAACATGTGGGTGACTGGGTGCAGCTGGGCGAGTCGATCATGCGGATCGTGCGGATGGATGCAGTGCGCGTGCAAGGCTACCTGAATGTGGCGGACTTTTCACCGCGTGAAGTCGAAGACCAGCCGGTCACGATTGAGGTTTCCGAGACGATTGGCGGCAAGAGTGTCACCCGCAGCGTCACCGCCAAGCTCGACTACGTCAGCCCGGTGATTGAACCGGGTGGTGATTATCGAGTGTGGGCGAAAGTTAAGAATCCTCAGGTTGGTGAGCGTGATTGGCTGCTGCGACCGGGGTCGAACGTCACGATGACGATCCAAATCAAACCGCTCGCCACCGACTCCGCACAGTAATCGCTTACCAACATGGCAACTTTAGCCGACAGCTTGATCAGCAGTTCGTCACGTGCCGTACGTTTACGGATGCGTCCCGATCTGATTGCGCGCCAACATCGCTATCACGGCCGCGTGTTTTGGGTGATCAAGGAACCGGTCGGGCTGAATTACTTTCGTTTTCACGAAGAAGAGTTTGCGATTTTGCGCATGCTGGATGGAATTTCCAGCATGGAGCAGATCAAAGAGCAATTCGAAGAAGAATTCACACCTCAAAAAATCACCTTCCAAGATTTGCAGCAGTTCATCGGGATGCTGCATCGCAGTGGACTGGTGATTTCGGATGCCTCGGGACAGGGCCGGCAGCTCAAGCAGCGTGGCGACCAAAAACGGCGTCAGGAGTTGATGAGCAAGTTTTCGAATCTGTTTTCGTTACGGTTTCGCGGCATTGATCCCGACCGGCTGCTCAATTGGCTCTACCCCCGCACGCGGTGGTTTTATACGACGAGTTTCTTTTTTGTCTGGTTGCTGGTGGGGCTGAGCGCTTTATTGCTGGTGGGAATTGAATTCGATACGTTCCGCGCCCGCTTGCCTGCCTTTCACCAGTTCTTTGCCGCTGAGAACTGGATTTTCCTCGGCATCACGATGGCGATCGTGAAAATCCTGCATGAATTCGGTCACGGGTTATCCTGTAAACATTTCGGTGGTGAAGTGCATGAAATGGGCGCCATGCTGCTCGTCTTCACCCCAGCCCTGTACTGCAACGTGTCCGACTCCTGGATGCTGCCGAATAAATATTCGCGCGCGATCATCGGCGCCGCTGGCATGTACGTCGAAATCTTTCTTGCCTCCATTGCCACCTTCCTCTGGTGGTTCAGTGAACCAGGACTGCTCAATCATATTTGTCTGAGCGTGATGTTCATCTGTAGCGTGAGCACGGTGGTTTTCAACGGCAATCCGCTGCTGCGTTTTGACGGCTACTACATCTTGATGGACTTGTCCGAAATCCCGAACTTACGCCAGAAATCGACGGAGGTTGTGAAGCGTTTCATGGTCGATTTGTGCCTGGGGCTGGAGCAGCCTGAAAGCCCATTTTTACCGCAGAAGAATCGCTTTCTGTTTGGCCTGTTCACGATTGCCGCGGTCATCTATCGCTGGCTGGTGGTGTTCTCCATCTTGTACTTCTTGAACCAGGTTTTTGAACCCTACGGACTAAAGATCGTCGGTCAAGTCATTGCCTTTGCCGGTATCGTGGGACTCTTTGTCCAGCCGCTGTGGCAGTTAGGAAAATTCTTTTACACGCCGGGGAGGATGCACAAAGTGAAGATGCCACGTGTTTACGCCACGGCCGCTACGTTGGCGACCGCGTTGGCACTGTTTCTGTTTTTGCCGCTGCCCTGTCGAGTGACGTGCTCGCTCGAGGTTCGCACCACGGACGCCGAGTCGGTGTATGTGGAAGTGCCGGGTGAAGTGGTGCAGTGGGGCGTGAAGCCGGGGGACGCCGTGGAAGCGGGTGTGACCTTGGTGAAACTGGCCAACAGTGACCTGCAGCGAGAAGTGATCGATCTGGAAGGACAAGTGCAGTCGGCGGAAGCTGAGGTAGCCAACTTGGAGCGACTGCGACAATACGAACCAACCGCTGGCCTGCAAATCGCCCCCAAACGCGAAACGCTCGACTCGCTCCGGGATTTGCTGCGCGAGAAACGAGAACAGGCCGCGAAACTCACGATTCAAGCTCCGATTGCCGGCCGAGTGTTGTCGCCGCCGCTGCGGCCGAGTCCGCGGGGGCAAACCGATCGTCTCCCCACCTGGACCGGCTCCCCCTTCGATCCCAAAAATGCCCACGCCCATTTCACTCAATCCGACTTGCTCTGCCAAATCGGTGATCCTCATCGGATGGAAGCGATTCTCGTCGTGGACCAGGCGGACATTGAATTGATCCAGATTGGCGATCGAGTGGACATGCGGCTGGACGCCTATCCGGGAAAAGTCTTCACGAGCCAAATCACCCAGATCGCCAACAATAAACTCGAAGTCAGCCCGCCCTCTCTGGCCGTACAACATGGCGGCGAATTAGACACTCGCACGGATGCCCAGGGCTTGCAGCGCCCGCTGCACACGTCCTATCAGGTGCGCACCGAGCCGCTGGAACGCGATGACCTCGTCTTCCAACTTGGCATGCGTGGCAAAGGAAAAATTGCGACACCCTGGCGATCGTTGAGCTGGCGTGTGTTTCGCTATTTGAGTCGAACGTTTCATTTTGAACTGTAACCAGTTTGTTTTCTTGCGAAGGAGTGAGAACGATGTCAACTGACGGTGGGGCAGAGGAAGGAAAGAATCAGGCAGGTACACCCGCAGTACAGCAAAATTTGCAGCAAAACGTGCAGCAAAACGTGCAGATCGACGTAGATGATTCGCATGTCTCGGCGCTCTATGCGAATTTTTGTCGAGTGACGGGGTCGCCGGAAGAGTTAATCGTTGACTTCGGACTTAATCCGCAGCCGATGGGTGTACCGAAAAGCCCCATTCAGGTTTCTCAGCGTATCGTGATGAATTACTACACAGCCAAACGCTTGCTCTACGCACTCTCCATGTCCGTGCAGCGTCATGAGCAGGTCTTCGGAGTGCTGGAAACGGACGTTAATCGTCGCATTAAGATGCCGCCGAGTTCGTAAGCTACACACGGGTTGATGGAGAAATACCCGCTCGGCGAATGTGCTGCGTTCCCACGGCCACGTCGTGGGAACGCGTGGTCGCAGCGGACTGACCACCCACTTAGTTCTCGGTGGTCGCCGGCGGATCGTAGTCGCTGGCCTTCCACTTCATCGCCCGGCGATAGGGTTCGATTCGCAAGATGACTTCGCCGTGCTGAAAAATACGGACCGTGCCATTGGACTGACTCACCACGACCGCGATCGCGGAGGTGACTTTGGAAATGGCAGCCGCAGCCCAGTGCCGGGAACCGAGGCCTTTGGAGAGCGTGAGATCGGCGTGCGCGGCATCGATCAGCTGGCACGCTTTCTCCACAATGCCATCCGGCGATACGATGAACGCGCCATCCAGCGGGGCAATTTCCTTGACCGCCTCACGCACGCGGGAGTCGCGTAAGGTTCGCTCCTTGCGACTGTAGCCCTTCACGGGATCAAAACCAGCGGGATGAATGTACTGCTGAACTCGGCGCGTGTCACCGACGACAAAAAGCGTACCGACTGGCTTGCCTTCGCGTCCTTCGCGTCCAATCTCGATCGCCAGATCGACTACTGTCTTGACGGTTTCCAGCGGCACGTGCGTGACAATGCGCTGCAGATCGCGCGCGGTCAAGCGGCCTAAATGTTCTTCGAGGTGAATGAAGCTGATGGAGTCGAGCTGGCCCTCTTCAAAGCCACTATAGAGTGCCACGACGGACGCTCCGGGCACCAGCAGTTCGCGTCCCACGCTGGCCAGCAAGGCATGCGTCAGTTTTTCCACGACGGGCGTATCGGCAGAGTCGAGTAGGATCGCGTGTAATTCCGCTTCGCTAGCTCCCTGAATCGCTTCCGCATCGTCGGCCGCGATCAATAGGCGCAAGTCACCACTGGCGGATTGCAATTCTTCCCAGTCTAGAGGGGCCTCGACAAAGATCAGCAGAGCGTCGGCGGAGCGAGACGTGGCGAGCCGTCGCGCTAGCGATATCATGCTCTGCAGATTGTCATCCAATTTGCTCGCCTTCATGCCCACGTTCCCACTCGACCTATCGGGACGTTTTGAACGCTTCAGCGCCAGATTCGCACGGTGCCCACTGGCGGTCCCAGGACGAGTGGCTGCCGACGGACGACGAGCGACCCGTATGGGGCCAGCATCGTACGAATTTTTGTGGCGAGGATCAATGACTTAAGGCACGTTTATCGGCGGTATTACCAACCGTTTTCTGATGATTCCGCCGCAGCACTTAGCGAATCGTCGTTTCGCGTGGTTGTCGAGCAAAAATCAACTCGCGACTCCCCGGTTTGTCGCCAAAACGGCGCTCATTGTAAATCGCCAAACCATGCAGTGCGTGCCCGCGCGGCCCAACTTCAAATTTTCGTCGCTGCTGCTTGCCTTCCATCAATGTACGCGTCAGGAAGTCCACCGCCTGCAGCACTCGCGGGTCATCCAGTTGCTCCTTGGGTAAGGAACAAACGAGCCACTCCAGCATGTGACCGGTCGTCTCGACGCGTCGCGGAGCCTCGCCCCAGTCGCCACGTCCTGCAAACCAATTCGTACTGAAACTGCCATCCGGATTCTGCAGCCGGAACAGATAGTCGTGATAGTCTTCAACAAACTTCTTGGCTCGCCCCCACTGACCCTCAAACGATTCTTCTAACTTCAAACGTTTGTTGACCGCGTAGCTGAAGCCGGTCATACGATGCGTGCCACCGCAGGCGGCTCCAATCACTGGCTGTGCCAGCTCTTCTTTAATTAGCCGCTGAATACTCCAGTCTTCGCCCAAATCATTCTTCCAGGTGGCATCCGTTTTCAGGTAATGCGACAAAGCAATCAGCTTGAACGTTAACTCGGTTTTGGCGCGGCAGGTTTCCTTTTCCGATTCGATCAAGTCCGCCACGGTGAACTCCTGCCCGTCCACTCGAATCGGATAATCGGGACGCACGCGTGACTGAGCCAGCATGGCCAGAAACTGTCCGGGATGCCCCTGCACTCCAGGCCCAATCCGTACCCGCAACTTCCCATCTTCGACATACATCAAGCGTTGGCCGCGGCAGGCGCCGTTGAAACAGAGCCAACCAATCGCATTCACCTTCCGCTCACCTACGAAAATCTCGGTATCCACACCATACGAAATCAAGACATGCATGATTCCCCAGGGGCTGTGATCATTCACCGACACCGGATCGTGATAATAGGAATTCAAACAGCGCCGAATGCGATCACGTCGCGCCATCGTTTCGACGGTGAGCGGCAATTCAGCAGGTGTCGCCAGTGCGCCATCCGACGAAGGACCCGTTTCTCCTGGCCGGCGAGGTACCGATTTCAGGTCCAGTTGAGATTCCGCATTGCCAGCGGAATCACGCGTTCCAGAGTCCGTACCAGATTTGTCTTCAATGGCCGCTCGCTCTTCCTCACCCACTCCCGTCGGTGTACCGTCGGTGGTCGCAGACGCTGGTAACACCTGCTTGTCACTGAATTCCGAGCCACTCGCGGTGGAATTGTTCTTCTCCGCAGCGGGCGGCACTTCGGCGGAAGCCGAGGCCAACCAAGGTGCAATCCCGAGAGGACTCGTTAAGGCTGCCGAAATCAAAGCTGACGACAGCACCCGACGACGAAACTTCTGACGCTTCATGGAAGAACGCTTCCCAGTGAGTGTTTCACGGCCCATCACCGTCGGCGACAGGCTCGGTAACGACGCGACACGAGAAGTGTTATCGGCTGGATTTCGTTATAAATGGAACGCTGATCACCAGTGGCACAGAAATTTTATTCCACACAGACGCCCCACATCCCCAAAACTACCCAGCCTACCACCACCATCCCACCATACGTTCGGCCCAGCTAGGCTCTGGCCCCGGCTTAGCCTGTCCACCCGCGACAAATTCTCGCCAAGCGGCGGTGTTGTCGCCGTAGTTTTCACCGGTGATCTTCTTGAGCGATTCGACCGCTCGGTACTGCAGGGCAGGGCTAGGATCGTCGAGTGCGATACCGAGCGCCGCGATCGACTCGGGATCACGGAAGTAGCCGAGTTGTCGAGCGGCGGCGACGCGTACGTCGCCATCGGTATCACTATTAAGAATACGAGCCAGGGCGTCACGGGCGTCGTTGCCGCCGCGGTAACGCCAAGCCAAACAGCTAGCCGTTCGTACTTCGGCACTCGCATGTTCCGACAGCACCTTCAGCCCCTCATCCGCCTCGGGGATTTGGAGGCGACCGAGAGTCCAGGCCGACTGCTGCAGAAGAGCGACGTTGGATTCTTTACTAAGGTTGGCCGTGATCTTCTGAGCCACGTCTCGTCGCTGCTCGACTGACATCCGGGGTGCTTGCTGCCCCCAGGCCTGAAGCTCTTCGAGCTTCTGATGCATCGTGTGCCCGTAAGCCTCGTCCTTCTTCCATTCTTCGCGGAGCGACGGATTGAAGCGGGCCAAGCCGAAGGGGCTTCCGGCGCAGCCTGTCAGCAATAGGAGCAGAAGGACTAGCCCACTGGAGCTCGCTGACCCTGGCAACCGGCCCTGTGGAACCACCGCCAAGGGCGTACTGGAAACTGAAGAATTACTAGGCATATCCCAAGGAAAATAATCGGTCACCATGAAACCCTCGATGTTAGACCCGCTGGGCGAGACGAACAGCTACTGGCGACTGCCCAAGTGGCAGCGCGACAGCAGCCAATTTCCTCGGCAGTCCGGCGGACGGTAGCAAAACCGGCAGCCGGGGACCAGATCAATCAGGTTGACCCTTCCGCCAAATCCGGTACTCTGATCGCTGCTCTGTATCCCGCACTTTTGGTGGAGAATATCCATGCCCGACCCCGCTCGTCACGCTCAAGATCGCGCTTGGCTGGAATCGATCGCGCGTAAGATTCCCGGTTTCCGTGGATATCTGGAGCAGGAATATCGTCGTGAGAGCGATCATCTGCTGCGACAGGCACTGGCCGAACAACTGCAAGGCGCCAAAACTCAACTCGATCAACTCTTGCGCCGCTTGGTCGATGCCCTGCGTCTGGATGATTTACCCGGCTACGAACGCGTGCGCGGAAGACTCGATGGATTCATCAACCAACTACGATCGGCGGAACGTGGGTACAGTGCGGTGTTCGAATTCGTGCGGATCCGCGAGGCTCAACTGGATCAAGTCTATCAAGTGGACAAAGCACTAGCCGATCAAGTTGAAGCTTTTGTCCCACGGTGTACCGCCACGGCACCAGGTCAATCGGCGGCGGACCACGTGACGGAATTGATCGACAAAATCGATGCCTTAGAAAAGCAATTCAGTCAGCGATCTCAGATTCTCAAGGGCACGGCCTGAGTACGATGCGCCGCTAGCTTTCATTCACTCTTAGATTTCCAGGATATTAAGTCATGGTGCGATTAGAAGTCATTGATTTCTTTGATTCGACAGGTCGAACCCTTGTGCAGCGAGTTCCCGCGGAAGGCTCCACGGATATCAAGCTCGGCGCACAGTTGATCGTCCAGGAAAGTCAAGAAGCGGTTTTCTTTCGGGACGGCAAAGCACTCGATACGTTCGGCCCCGGACGCCACACCCTGACCACGGCCAACGTGCCCCTGATCACTCGCCTGCTCACCATTCCCTGGGAACGTTCCCCATTCCAGGCGCAGGTCTACTTCGTTGGTAAGCAGACCTTTCTGGATCAGAAATGGGGGACCAAGCAACCGGTCACGCTGCGCGACAAGGATTTTGGCATCGTACGTCTGCGTAGCTTTGGCAAGTTTTCATTTCGAGTGACGCAGTCGGCTCTGTTCGTCAACACCCTGGTTGGTACCCAAGGCAAGTACACCACGGATGATGTTTCGACCTTCCTCAAGGATTTAATCGTCTCGAAAATGACCGACGTGCTCGGCACGGCCAACATCAGCCTGCTCGACCTACCGGCGAAGTTCGAGGAGATTGCGGCCGCGACACGTGTGAAACTGTCCGAGGACTACGCCAAGTATGGTCTGGAACTGGTCGACTTCTTCATCAACTCGATCACCCCGCCGGAGGAAGTGCAGAAGGCGATCGATGCGCGCTCCAGTATGGGCGCGATCGGCGACTTACATTCCTTCACCATGTATCAAGCGGCCAATAGCATGGCGAAGATGGCAGAGCAGGGGAATGCGAGCGGGGCGAACGCCATGGGGCTGGGCTTTGGTGCTGGCTTTGGCATGATGTTCCCGCAGATGATGCAGCAAGCGATGTGGAACACGCCGCGGCCCAACATGCCGCCCGGTGGCCTGCCGCCACAGACTCCCCCCGGTGCTGCTCCAGGAATGCCGGGCGGACCCGTCCCGCCGCCCGGCGGCCCCACTCCGCCGCCCCTGCCAGGACTTGATCTGAGCGGACTGGCCGCCGCTCCGCGTGACCCACGCGCAATGCTGCGATCGATCGCTCAATCCAATAGCTGGGCGGTCGTCGAAAATGGCGACGCTTGGCAACTCACCATCCCCGTAGGCTCCCTGCGCAAGCAGGTCATCACCGCCCAGCTAGGAAGACAGGATCCCACCGGTCAGCCGCTCATTTCCTACAGCACCACCTGCGGGCCAGCCAACGATCAAAGCGCGATGCAACTGCTGCGTTACAACACGCAGTTGGTCCATGGAGCGTTTGCGGTGGTTCCCGGTGCCAGCGGCGACGTCATTGTCCTCCAGGCCAACCAGTTGGTGAATTCCGCTGATCCCCTCGAAACAACTCGCATCCTCAGCGCCTTGGCTTGGCAAGCCGATCAGGTCGAAGAAAAGCTCCTGGGGACCGATTCGTTTTAGGGCATCCGCCGACACGCAATCGCCACGGTACGGTCGAGCCAGCGACAGAGGACCATCGTCGCTGGCTCGTCGCCTTTCCCCGACCACTCGCGCGCGAGCTGTTCAGGATTCACTTCGACGCCCCGTTTCTTCACCGTCACCGTGCCAGCGGAACGTACCCGTAGCCACTGCTTGACCAAGCGTCGATCAAACGGCAGTAGCTCCACCACCTGATAGCACGAGACGAGTGGGTCGGTAAGGACTCGATCAGCAGACAAATAACCATGCACCGACGGGAACTCGCGTAGTCCAAGTTCCAGAGCCAAGCTGCCGGTGAGTCGCGCTGCTAGTACCGCCGGATGCGCCTCAACCAGGTATTCACCAAGCGACGACGCCCGAGCCGGCGGCGATTCGCGACGCTCCACCAACCGACGTGTCTCTCCCCCACGATCCGCGACCGCCACCGTCCTCAGCCCGGGATGCAGAGCGGCAGCACCCGTCCAGATCATCTGCTGCCGACACTCCCCGCGACTCCCCAGCCACTCGCGCTCAATTCCCTCCAGCAGTGCCGGGCCGGGTGCAGCAGTAGAAATCAGGTCGGGCGGGTGTGTCAGTCGAGTGACCGGGGTGTCGCCCCGCGAACCACCCGACCATTCCGTCGCCGGAGCAACTTTTACGCCCCCCGCTCGCCCCGCAGAAATCCACGATTCCAAACAATCGCGCGGCGGCTGAAACCACTCCACCTGCGTCGTTCGACCTCCCTCCGAGCGTCGATCGGGATCCACGTGCCAAGCCCAACTCGCCTGCCATTCGATCGCCTCCGCCTCGCCCACGACCACGGTCGAATCAACAGCCGCCGCACGGTTCCCAGATGCACGGTTTCCAGACAAACTGCTCCCCGATGCACGATCGGCCGTCGTCGCTGCTGGCATCGCGGCGGGCTCGAATGAGCCTGCATGTTGCTGCCGGGCGGCGAGATTTGCGCGCGCCAGCGTCACGACCACGGGGTCCCGATCGACTCCGCGCACCGGTCCCCGTTCCGCCAAAGCCATCAGGTCGCCGCCGATACCGCAGCAGACATCAACCACGAGTGTGCCCGCTGGAAAACGGCTGGCCTTGACCTGCGCTAGCACGTCATCGGTCGCCTGCTCCAGCGCGCGCCGAGTGAAAAAGAGATGATCAGCGAGTTGAAACTTGTCACGCGCTCGTCGTCGCAGCTCCACTTGCTCGACCACCAGACGAGCTCGCTCGGTGCTTAAATCGCGCCGTAGCCGCTGGAGCAGCCGAGGCGTGATCGTCGGCTCAGCGGCCACTCGCTGCAGCCACGCCTGCGCCTCAGAGCCCACCAACCAGTCAAAGTCTACCGTATCCATGGAGCCTGTTTTTTTCGCAGAATCATGCTGAAAGAACAAAGTTTGCGGTCACACTCGGCTGCCGGCCGATGCCACGCGACATGGAAGAGTCTCGGATGAATGGATCCACGACCGAGCGCCCACTTGCGTCACGAGATTTCCGGTAATGAATCGTCTCTGGAACTGGATCATCATCAGCCTCATTTTCGCCAGTCCGTTTCTGCTGCGGCTGGTGAATCCGCAATCGGCGTGGCACGAGGTGCGAAGTTGGGTTGGTATGGCCAGCGATGACAGCGGTGATGCCGCGACCAGCAGTGACTCCAATTGGCCCACCGCCAGTAGTATTTGGTCGAGTTGGTTTGGTGACAAGTCGGCAGACAAATTGCCAGACAACTCGGCGGGTAAGTCAGCCGCAGATTCCACCGCCGCGAGCGTTTACCCGCCCATTCCCGACTCCCCGGACGCTCCGCGATTGGAAGGCCCGGCGGTGAGCGATTTTCGAGAAATCTTGCGCTTCGACATGACTACCGCCGAGATCACTCGACGCTGGGCGCGTGTCACTTCGATCCCGAGTGATGGGCAATTAGAGGGACTACGAGTGACGCTGGTAACGGGAATCAAGTCGGACGATCTCGCCGGTTCGCTCACTTATTACTTTGACACCAAGCAGCGTTTGCAACGCATTAATTTCAGCGGTACGACCGGAGACGCCACGCGACTCGTCGATCTAGCCAAAGGTGAATTTGAACTGCGAGCGGAACCGTCCAACGCCGCTACCCTCTACGTGGCACGTCGACTGCGCCGTCCCTACAGCCTGCTGGGAATTGAACATGCGGCGGTGATGCGAGCCGACCACCCGAATCAGCGCTTGAACCTCACCCTGGAACTGAACAATCCACGCGGCGGTGGTGGGTTAAGCGGCGAGGCACAAACGTGGTTGGCCGCCCATCCGGCTAGTGATCGCCGCTGAACAGGCCTCCGCGGCCCAAATTCTCGCTGAGCATCGCTCTGGGCCAATCAGCTTCCGTGCAGCGTCGCTTCCGTGCCCCTCAGCTTCCGTGCCAATCAGCTTCCGGTGCGCAACTGCAGTTCCACACGTCGCACCGCTTCCACAAAGCTGCATTCCAGACGCTGCACCTGATTGGCATCGCGCGTGGTCAGGAGCCGTTCCACGCGACGCTGAGCGGAAATCACCGAGGTGTGACTCCGCAAGCCAAAATAACTGCCGATTTCGGACAGTGCCGAGCGCGTATGTTTGCGGGCCAGCCACATCGCCAGCATTCGCGGCTGACTCACCGTCCGAATCTTACGATCCGATTGCAGACTCTGAGTTTCAATGCCGAAGACGTTACACACCGCGCGTTCAATGTCCGCTAACCGCACGACGCGCCGAGTTGCTCGAAAGAGATCGGCTAACACCGAGAAGGCAAAATCCGACGTGATCGGCTGCTTCAAGGCTTCACTCGAGGCCCCCAAGCGATTGATAGCACCGAGTAAAAAGCGCACATCACCGGTGAGCTGTTCGCTTAACATGCCGAGCACTTCAGTGGGGATAGCGAGCTGCAGGCGTTGAGCTGCCCGAGCGGCGATTTCGCGCCGCATCGTGACGTCGGCCCCATCAACTTGACAGGAAGTGCCTTCGCTCAAACGAGCAATCAATTCAGGTCCGAGCCCGCGTAATTCAGCGGGGGGACGATCGGCCGCGATGACGACTTGCTTGCCCTGCCGCCGGAGTGCATCGATTGTGGATTGAAATTCGTTGATGGTCGCCGTCTTGCCGACGAAGAATTGCACATCATCGATCACCAGCATGTCGACATCACGATACTTGCGACGAAAACTGGGCAAACCACTGCCTTGCAGCGCCTCTAAAAACTGACTGTTAGCGTCATCTTCGG
>JBJSXJ010000111.1:0-24030 GCA_046086325.1 Planctomycetota bacterium
GTGGCAGCACCAAAGAGACCAGCACTGCTAGTGGTCGCGCGGCGGCGGCAGCCAGATCGGAAAGATTGACGGCCAGTGCTTTGCGACCAATTCGCCGAGGATCATCTTGGCCTAAGAGGAAATCAACTCCATCGGTCAGCGCATCCGTGGTGGCGATGAGCCCTGCCGTGTCACTTCCCTGAGTGCCACTAGCCTGAGTGCCACTTCCCGGAGGACGATTGAGAGTTATGAACGCGGCATCGCTACTGAGCCCCAGCGGAGTGCGTTTGTCGGGCGGCAATCGTCGTCGTAACCAGTCCAGAAATTCCGCTTCCATCTGCCCGACACCCTCCCCTCACCGTGCCACCGCCTGCCTGTGCGAAATAGTCCCCGGCCACTCGAGAGAAGAAACGTCGTCAGCCAGCGATTAGCGAGTGGTCGTGCCGGCGGCGGAACGTAGATGGCCGAACAACGTCTCGTTGCCGCGTAGGATGTAAAACTTAATGGGCTGAGTGCGAGCGAATTCAGGGCTGCTCAGAATGAAGGCGACATTGTCCAGCGACACGGTTTCCCATTTGTGCATCCCCACCAGCACGTCACCGCGCCGAATTCCTTGCTTGGCCGCCGGACCTTCAGCCTTCACATCGAGTACTTTGAGTCCGCCGTTGTAACGTGGATTGATGGCTTGGACTTTGTCTGACGAGATCGGTTCGAGTCGCAGGCCCAGGACCTCCCACGATCGATCGGTCGTAGCCAGCGACGGGGCAGCCTTGCGAGTTGCTCCGTCCCATTTCAGGGTCAAGCGAACTAGCTCTTGACCGCGTCGCACCGTGATCGGCAAATCTTCCGAGTTTTTTCGGCCCAGCAGGGCACGTTCGAAATCGATTGCGCGGGACACTGGGAAATCGCCGACTCGCGTAATGATGTCACCGGGCTGCAATCCGGCTGACTCTCCCGGTGTTCCACTACGCACAGCACTCACCACGAACTCGTGCTTCACATCGCTCTTCAAATCTGTCTGCAGCGGGCGAGTTTTGCCGATCACGCCATGAATCGATTTCTCCAGTCGCTCGACGCTCATCAACTGAGCGGCAACGTCCATGGCATTGTCGACCGGAATGGAGAAGGCGATTCCTTGAGCTCCCACTCGGACCGCTACGTTCACTCCGATTAACTCACCGTCAATGTTGAGGAGCGGTCCGCCGGAGTTGCCGGGATTAATGCCGGCGTTGGTTTGTATGACATCCCGATAGGTCTGTTCGTCGCTCACCTGCACCGTACGATGTAAAGCGCTGATGATCCCCGTCGTGACCGTATGTTCGTAACCGAACGCATTGCCGACCGCGATGACCGATTCACCCGGCATGAGGTCGTGCGACGTGCCGAGACGGATAACTGGAAAGGGCGGTTCCCCATCGACCTTGATCACAGCCAAGTCGGTGCGGAAGTCGAAGGCAATGAGCCGAGCAACCAGGGCCCGCTGATCGTGCGTGGTGATTTGAATGCGATTGACGCCATCGACCACATGGTGATTGGTGAGGATATAGCCACGTTCATCAATGATGATGCCCGTGCCCATCCCGTTCACTTGGCGGAAGTTGTCAGGGCCGGCCGGTGCATCCTCGGATCGCACCACTTTCCGTCCATGAATGTTCACCACCGACGCCTGCACCTCCTCCACCGCTCGCACTACTGGTGTCCGCCGAGCATTGGCCCAGGCTGTTTTCGAGCCGGGGCTGCACAGGCTCGCTCCGACCACAAGAATGGCGAGCAGCCGGAACCGAGTCGTTTGACAGCCGAAGGCGTTGCAGCTCATGAGTTCACTTGCCACGGGGCAGGGTCGAATTCATCCGTTTTTTAAAATCGGTCGTAGCGATCGATCCGGTGAATACCACTCTGGTCGTCGGCAAGATTTGCCCAGTTTGCCAAAAAGCCTGTCGATTCTGGAACGAGTTCCAGGAAACTTCGCGTAAACCGATCCATGCGGAAGAAATAAGTTCAGGAACGGGAAGCGTCGGTTGGTTGCTTGCCTCCACTGCGAAATACCATCTGCAAAGTCTGCAGGAGTAAAAACAGAAGCAGCGGGAAGAGAATCAGAATTAGCCACAGCCGACCACTACCACTCGCCGGCTGCGCGACCGAGCCGCTGGAGCCCTGTGGGTTGTAATCCATCTGTGAATGCCAGCCGTGAACGAAACCGTCGACAACCACGGCGACGATCAGAACCAGGGGCACCAAGAGGAGCAACAAACAGCCGATCGCCGACATCACGCCCTTGAAGGTGTCCTCTTCCGTGACGGTCTCATGATGGAGTTCCAGCATGCGGCCCCGACGTAAACTTTGTTCCACCAGATCTGCCACATCCAAATCGCGGCACACGCCCGGCCAGTCACTCGTCGCTGCTGACAGTTCTTGCTTCAGCTTGTTACCCACCACGCGGTCGACTTCCTCGCGCGGGTAGCTGCGGGAAACACTGGCCGCTGCTGTGGACGTCAACTGCCAGGGATCATGGCTGGGCATCTCCAGCGTCACCCGGCCCTTCGATCCAATCAGAATGATGCGTCCGCTGGCGCTCACGTCGCCTGGTTCGACGGACCAGCGCAGCAGCATCTGCCCATCACCCGTCATCTGTACGCCCAAACTGCCCCAGGCAGCCTCGCCAGCCTGCGGAGCCGTGGCACCCACGCGCGTGATCCGACCCGCAATTTGACGCAACAAATAGGCATCGCGAGCGAATTGTTCGAGCACGGCTGAACGCTGACGCTCAACGAGCCGTCGCTCTACCACCACTTGCTCCACACGCCCTATCGCACTGTCGTCGCCAGCGGTTACGTAGGCCGCAAGTTCCTCCAGGGCCGGATGACGAGCTCCGGGGAAGTGCACCAGCAGCCGCGCGTGCGTGTCGCGGCGAATCATGTCGAGTTCCAGCGCGGCGATGGCGGAACAGGCCGGATGAACAACCACGAGCGTCGTACCGTCTTGGACATACCGTCGCAGCGTCGCCAGGCGTTCATCGCTGTCTACCGCTGACCGACTCGTCCCCGCTGGACTGCTGCCCGCTGGACTACTGCCCGCTAGCCCACTGCCCGCTAGCCCACTGCCCGCTAGCAGCCCGCTGCCGGCCGATTCGACTGGCACCAAGTCGAACGCGTGCGCCTCGGATCCACTCGTCAGTAAAGACTGCAGAGGCTCGAGAATTTCCGCATCACAATGCACGATCGCAGCTTTCATCGTCTCCCTGCTCCCCTGATTGACAAGCGACGAATGTGAAAACCGCCATCCACATGGATGCAATCACCGGTACTGAAAGGAAAAACATCGCCCGCGAGTGCCGCGAACGCTCGCGCTTCATCCGCACCAGTACCCCCTAGTCTCTCCTGTATCGGCGGAAAACAGACGCAGTGGGGTACGAGGGACGTCGGCAAATGATACCATGTTTGCATGGGTTGCGAACACATCCACTTTGTCACGGGACGACTGGCCGAACGAGCACTGCGACGCGAAGTCGAGTCGGTAGCGGCACGGCTTAACTGTGCCTACTCGATTGATGTCTTGCCGATTACGGTCGCGGCGCTGATGACGCCTGCTTGGGTCGCCAAGCATTGGCACGTGCCTGCCGTCGCCACGCGCGTCATCCTGCCCGGTTACTGCGCGGGCGACCTCACGCCACTCACGGCGCAAGTCAGCATTCCCGTGGAGTGTGGCCCACGCGATTTGCGGCAACTGTTCGAATTCTTTGGACAGACGGATCCGCGGAAGGCGGAGTACGGGCGCCATGACATTGCCATCATCGCGGAAATCAATCACGCGCCGCGCCTCACCTTAGCCGAGATCCTCGATCAAGCTAACAAGCTGCGGGCGGACGGCGCTGACGTGATCGACGTGGGCTGCGATCCTGGTGTGACGTGGAGCGGTGTGGCTGATACGGTACGGGCGCTGCGTGCGGAAGGCCATCGCGTATCGATCGATAGTTTCAATGTCCAGGAAGTGGCGGCTGCGGTGCGGGCCGGCGCGGAGCTGGTGTTGTCGGTAAACAGTTCGAATCGAGAAGCGGCGGTTGATTGGGGCTGTGAAGTGATTGTCATTCCCGATGACATTCCCACACTGGGCGGCTTAGACGAAACCGTCGAATATCTCGCGACGAACAACGTTCCGCTACGAATCGATCCGATCCTCGAACCGATTGGTTGTGGTTTCGCCGCGAGCCTTGTGCGATATGACAGCGTGCGCCGACGCTATCCCGACGCTGAAATGCTGATGGGCATTGGCAACCTCACGGAACTCACCGACGTTGATTCCGCCGGCGTTAACGTTTTGCTGCTGGGGTTCTGTCAAGAACTCGGCATCCGCAGCGTGCTCACCACGCAGGTCATCAACTGGGCGCGCACGAGTGTGCGGGAATGCGACTTGGCGCGACGACTCGTACACTTCGCTGTCCGTCATCGTATTCCACCCAAGCATCTCGAGCCGAATTTAGTCACGCTGCGTGATCCCAAGCTGCTCGGGCATGGCGCTGACTGGTTTTCGCAATTAGCCGCGCAGCTTAAGGATATGAACTATCGTCTGTTTGCCGAGGCGGGGGAACTGCATTTAATCGCCAGTAGTTTGCATCTGCACGATGCCGACGCATTCCAGCTTTTCGATCAACTGCGCGCTCGCGAACCGCGCAATCTCACTCCGGCACATGCGTTCTATCTGGGCTACGAATTAGCGAAAGCGACGCTGGCACTGCAGCTGGGAAAACAATATCAGCAGGATGAGTCGCTTAATTTTGGTTATTTGACCGTCGCGGAAACTAGTCATCGGTTGCAGCAACGCGTGGCGGCTCGAACGGAAGCACCCTGAGATGAATGTTCTGCACGATTTACCGCTGGTGTGGGAACTAGACCCGGAACTGACGGCCGAGCATGTCTGGTGGTCGCTGGCGGAACTGCCTGGCTGTCTGTTTCTGGACAGCGCACAAGTTGATCCCGAACTAGGACGCTACTCGTTCGTGGCGGCTGATCCGTTTGACTGGCTGGAATTGCCGGTGGACGCACCTCAGCCACTTGAACTGCTCCGTCGTCAGACCGCTCGCTATTCCGCTCCCACGATTCCTCATCTCCCGCCGTTTCAAGGCGGTCTGGCCGGTTTATTCAGTTACGATCTGGGAAGAAGTTACGAGGAGCTGCCGAGTCCTCGGTATGACGAGTTTCAGATGCCCGCACTGGCTGTCGGCTGTTACGACGTGGTGGTCGCGTTTGATCATTTGCAGCGCCGAGCGTGGCTCATCTCGCACGGTTTTCCCGCGACGGGTGCCGAACGCCGCGTGCGAGCGCAGCAGCGTCTGGCCGAGTTTCAGCGGCACTTGGTGGCGGCCAGCAGCAGTGCTCCGCGAGGGCACTCCGTGACACCGCCGGACGCCGCGCTGTCGCCCGCTAGACAATCAACCTCGGCGCCATCAACCTCGGCGCCGTTAACCTCATCGCAGTTGGCTCCGCAGTTTGACGTTCGCGGGCCCGCTGGGTTGACGAGCAACTTTCGCGAGCAGGAATATTTGACGGCGGTCGCTCAAGCGGTGGAATACATTCATGCGGGCGATATTTTTCAGGTCAATCTAGCGCAGCGACTGCTATATCCCGCGCGCGATGATTCACGCTCGCTCTATCGTCGCCTGCGACGACGCAATCCAGCCCCATTCGCAGCCTACTTTGATTTGGGTGCCTTTCAGATTGTGAGTGCTTCACCCGAGCGTTTCATTCAGGTACGTCAGGGTGCCGTGGAAACTCGACCCATCAAAGGAACTCGTCAGCGCAGTCGATTCCCGGAAGCGGATCTGTTCGCTGGTGATGAATTGCAGGCGAGCGAAAAAGATCGGGCCGAGAATGTGATGATCGTCGATCTGCTACGCAATGACCTCTCCCGCGTCTGCTTGCCGGACAGTGTGCAGGTGAGTCAGTTGTGTGGCCGCGAGGTTTATCAGTTTGTGCAGCACTTGGTCTCGGTGGTGCGTGGCGAGCTGGCGCCGGGACGAACGGCACTCGATCTGATCGCGGCAGCTTTCCCTGGTGGCTCGATTACCGGAGCCCCAAAAGTGCGAGCGATGGAGATTATTGCGGAATTGGAACCGACGGCGCGCGGGCCCTATTGCGGCTCGCTGGGCTACCTTGGCTTTGATGGAACACTCGACTTGAGTATTCTGATTCGCACCATTACGGCCGGACGTGGCTGGTGGCAGTTACCTGTCGGTGGTGGGATCGTCGCTCAGTCCGATCCTCGGCAGGAATATGAAGAGACTTGGCACAAAGCGACCGGATTGCTGCGAGCACTCGAAACGTGATTCTACTGATCGACAATTACGATAGTTTTGTACATAACCTCGCGCGCTACTTTCAGCGACTGGGACAAGTCACGCGCGTGGTCCGCAACGATGCGATAGCGATCGAGCAGATTGTTGAGCTGCAGCCCCAGGCGATCGTCCTCTCGCCTGGCCCTTGTGATCCCCACGCTGCGGGAATTTCGCTGCAAGTTGTATCGCACTTTTATCGGAGTATTCCGATTCTGGGCGTTTGTCTGGGGCATCAGACGATCGGCGCGGCGTTTGGTGGGAAGGTGATCCGAGCGAGTGAGCCTCGCCATGGTCGTACCAGCCTCGTCTATCACGATGGCAGTCGACTCTTCGCATCGCTGCCCAGTCCGTTCACCGCTGGCCGTTATCATTCGCTAGTCGTGGATCGTCACTGCTGGCCCGCAGCGCTACAGTGCACGGCTTGGACTAGCGATGGGCTGGCGATGGCTCTGGAACATCGCGATTATCCGGTGTTTGGAGTGCAGTTTCACCCCGAGTCGATTTTGACTGAGGGCGGTTTTCAGTTGCTCGAGAACTTTTTGCAGCTGATCGGCGCCGCGAAACAGCAGGCGGCGCCCACGAACCATTCAAACGTGGCCACCAATTCAAACATGGCCGCCAGTCCCAGCGCTGCTGCTGCAGATGCTTTTGCACAAGAGCTGGTGTTGCCGACGGTCGTCGAACCGCTCGCTCCCATTCGTCCCATCACGTTCTAATCTGGAATTGCTCGCGATGATACTCGAAGGAATCGTCACCACGAAGAATCTCGATGGTTCGATCAATATCGCGCCGATGGGACCGATCGTGGACGACGATTTGGGACGACTCATTTTGCGTCCCTTCCCCTCGTCGACCACGTGCGGAAATCTACTGCGTGAGCGGCGTGGAGTTTTTCAGATCACCGATGATGCGGCCTTAATCGCACGCGCGGCGATCGGCAGACTGACGCCCACTCCTTCTTTGGAATCGAGTGCCCCGAACTATCCGCCGCGCCTGGCCGACGCTTGCCGCTGGTTCGCGTTTGATGTCCAGGAGGTGGATGAGTCGCGGCGGCGAGTGCAGTTCAACTGCCCGGTGACGGCGCGCGGTGTCGTGCGCGATTTTTTGGGATTTAATCGAGCCAAGCATGCGGTGGTGGAGGCGGCGATTCTGGCCACGCGCGTGACTCTAATTCCAGCGGCGGAGCTCGCGCGAGAATTCCAGCGGCTGTCGATCATTGTCGACAAGACAGCGGGGCCGGGGGAGCGGCGGGTATTTCGGGAGTTAGAGACTTATGTGCAGCAGGAGAGTGACGCCCGCAGTCGCGACTGCATCGTACGAGCGCCCAGTCGTTTGCATTTTGGCCTGCTGTCCTGGGGCGGACAGGGGCGTCAGTTTGGTGGCGCTGGGGTGATGGTCGATGCACCGTCACTGGTGGTTCGTGGAATGCCCTCGCAGCAGTTTCAGGCCACAGGACCGGAAGCGGAACGCGTCGCGGAGTTTGCCGCGGTGTGGCAGCGAACGTCGGGAGAGCGGGAGCCGCCACCGATTCACATCGCAGTCGAATCCCTCGGTGCACCGCATAGTGGCTTGGGTACCGGCACGCAGCTCGCGCTGGCCGTGGCGACGATACTGGAGCGAATGCGGCAGCGCGAGATTAAATCGGTCGAATGCTTGGCGGAGCTGATGGGACGCGGTCGCCGCTCCGCGGTCGGCACGTACGGATTTGGACATGGTGGGCTGATTGTCGAACGCGGGAAACTAGCCGCTGAGCGCATTTCACCACTCGACCAGCGTCTACCACTTCCCGCTCCCTGGCGTTTCGTACTCGTGCGGCCGCAACTGGATAGTGGCTTACATGGAGCGGCGGAGCATCAAGCATTTGAAAAGCTGCCGGCGGTGCCGCCCGCAACCGCCGAGCAGCTCAATCGACTACTCGATGAGCAGCTATTGCCGGCGGTGAGAGCGTACGACTTTACTCGCTTCAGCCAGTCGCTGTACGAGTATGGATATGCCAGTGGCTGCTGTTTTGCAGCGGCGCAAGGCGGTGCTTATCGCGGGCCTCGTCTGACGCAGCTTGTGGAATTGATTCGCAGTTTGGGAGTTGTGGGAGTGGGCCAGAGTTCTTGGGGACCAACCTTGTTTGCGGCCGTTCCAGATGACGTCGCCGCTCACCGGCTCGTCCAAGACCTGCGGCTGCTCGATGACGATCTCTTGCTGACGATTGCCGCTCCGCAGAACGCTGGGGCGCTGGTGAATGGCCGGCCGCTACTATCGACGCCCAGCGGCTGAGAGGCGTATGATGTCAGACGCTGTGAAACGAGATAACAACGCTGCGTGTGGTCGCCAAACTGGATGGGATCGTGGGCTGCAATGGCGGTCTGAAATCGCAGTTCAGAATGGCAGTTGAAGAGTTCACTTGGGAGCAGAGAGAGTGGAGATGGATGGCATGCCGGAATTGGGAGTAAACATCGATCACGTGGCGACGGTGCGGCAGGCTCGGCGAACGTATGAACCGGATCCGGTCTGGGCTGCGATGGCGGCGGAGCTGGGTGGCGCGGATGGGATCACGATTCATTTGCGTGAGGATCGACGTCATATTCAGGATCGTGATCTGCGCCTGCTACGCGAAACGGTAGCGATCAAGTTGAATTTGGAATTGGCGGCGAATGAAGAGATTGTCGGCATCGCCTGTGAGACTCGTCCCGATCAAGCCACGTTGGTACCTGAGCGACGCGAGGAGGTGACGACGGAAGGCGGGCTCGATTTACTAGCGGACCCCGAGTCGATTCGGCGAGCTGTCGAGCGGCTGCAGGAGGCGGGGATTGCGGTGAGTCTGTTTCTGGACCCCGATCGGCGTCAAATTGAATTTGCGGGCACGCTGGGAGTGCAGGCGGTGGAGCTGCATACGGGCACTTATGCGCTGGCGAAAGGTGCGGCGCAGTCGCGCGAACTCGAGCGGCTCACCGACGCCGGTCGACAGATTCGCGAGCTAGGACTCACGCTGCACGCGGGCCACGGTTTGAACTATCACAACGTCGGTCCCGTCGCGCGGATCGCCGACATGCACGAGCTCAATATCGGCCACGCCATTGTCGCTCGCGCGATCTTCGTTGGTCTGGAACGAGCAGTGCGAGAAATGAAAGATTTGCTCCGCATCTGAACGGCGGCGCAGTGGCTGAACTCTTGCGAGTTCAGCTACAGGTTTGATGACGCTCACGTCGTCACACCCCGTAGCTGAAGTCGCAAGACTTCAGACGACGCGAGTTAACCAGCCGGCAACGCGTCTGAACTCTTGCGAGTTCAGCTACAGGCTTGATGGCGCTCAAGTCGTCACACCCCGTAGCTGAAGTCGCAAGACTTCAGACGACGCGCGATAACCAGCCGGCAACGCGTCTGAACTCTTGCGAGTTCAGCTACAGCTTTGATGGCGCTCAAGTCGTCACACCCCGTAGCTGAAGTCGCAAGACTTCAGACGACGCGCGATAACCAGCCGGCAAGGATTAAAAACGACCATCAACAACCTACGGACGAAAATCCTCATCGCCGTTGAGCTGGGCGGCGAATTCGGCGAGTAGTTCAGCGGCCTGATCCACGTCGTCTAGCGAGATCGTTTCGACGGCGCTATGCATGTAGCGATTGGGAATACTGACCAGCCCCGTCGCCACACCGGATCGACTAATCTGCAGCGCGTTGGCATCGTTCGGCACCGCTCGGCCACTGGCCGACAACTGATACGGCAGTGGTCGATGATTGCAGATCGCAATCAGACGTTCGGTAACCACCGGATTCATATTGGGGCCGCGAAAGATCACCGGTCCTTTGCCCAGGCTGATTTCGCCTTGCTGACGTTTATCGATGGTGGGACAGTCGGTGGCATGCGTCACGTCGACAGCAATCCCGACGTGGGGATCGATACCAAAAGCACTCGTTTGAGCTCCACGTAGTCCGATCTCTTCTTGCACGGTGGAGGCGGCGTAGAGACCGATGCGCACGCCGCGCTGTTTCGCTCGACGTAGTCCTTCGAGTACCACCCAGAGGCCGGTTTTATCGTCCATACCCGGTGCGTTGGCGTAGTTATTGCGCAGAGCTTGATAGCCGAGCTGGAGCGTGACGGGGTCGCCGATGCGCACACACTCCAGTGCTTCCGCCTTGCTGCGCGCACCGATATCAAGCCAGAGGTCTTGCTGCTTGACCGCAGTTTTCCGCTCGTCGTCATTCAGCAAGTGAATGGCTTTACGAGCGATCACGGCGGGAATTGGGCCGTGCGCGGTCCAGATGGTCATGCGCTGGCCGATGAGTTGCTGTGGGTCCCAGCCGCCGATGGGCTGGGAATAGATGAATCCGTTATCGTCGACCTGGGTGACGATGAGTCCAATTTGATCGCAGTGGCCAGCGAACATGACACGCAGCGAGGCGTTGGGATTCACAACTCCGATCACGTTACCGTGAAAATCCGAACGCACCTCGTCGGCAAATTCACTCAGGTATTTCCGTACCAGTTCTTGGACAGGCCGCTCGTAACCGGAGGGACTAGGTGTTTCCAACAGTGATTGCAAAAATGCCAGACCGGTCGGATCCATGATTCAGCTCAATATCGTGGTTGCGTGAACAGGAACTGCCCGATGGGCAGCACGATGACAAGGAGATCCAGCGACGAGGCCGACCTGCTTAAGTCCTCGACGAGGGGTCAGACTTAGGTTCTTCGGACTTCGGCTCTGCTGGTTTCGGCTCAGTGGGTTTTCCAGCCTCCGCCTTGGGCTCGTCGGTTTTCGGCTTCGGTTCCTCAGCCTTGGGTTCATCCGCCTTAGCCTTCGGCTCATCTGTCTTAGCCTTCGGCTCCTCTGTCTTGGCCGGTGCTGGTTTACTGTCCGACAAATCGTCTAAGCCCAAGTCGGGCGCTTTTTCCGGCTTTTTGTCGGTGGGATTGTCGAGTGGATCCAGTTTCAGATCATCTTCGGGGGATTTTACGGGAGCGGATTTTTTCGGTGGGGGAGCGTCATCGCCGGGGGCCGTTTTGCCATTTTGCTGGATCACTTTGTTCCAGTCGGTCTTCGAGCCATCCAGGATTCCCGCACCGCTAGGAACATTCTTCATCGGCTCGGATGTGCCGGCCGACTGTTCGAAAGGATCCGCTTCCTGATCACCGTTGGCTTCGCCGCGCGGCCAGTAACTCTGGGGTAACAAGAATCGAGCGGCCGGATACTGAGCAACCTTCGGCGCTAAATTAAACGGATCTCGACGCCATTCACCGGGCAACCACCAGAGCAGCAGCTGGGCGAGGAATAGTCCGACACCGCCACCCAGCACGACCTTGACGAGTTCTTTGACGGGATTTACCGGAGGTGGCTTGGGGCGCGCACTGGCGCGAATCGTGGTGCCGCGAGCATCGCCGGAGCGTGGAGCGAATGCCGGAGTCGCCGCTGCACTCGCTTCTGCAGCATCCAATTCACCCAGCAATTCACCGGCTGCCGCGAGCGAATATTCGCCCTCCTCGCCAGCCGCTGCTGTGCCGGTCCCCAGATCCGTCGCCGTGGGGGCCGGAGCCGCCGAGACGGCTTCGAGCACGATGAGTGCCGGGGGGAGCTTTTCGAGGGCCACACTCAGGGCATATTCTTCCTGACAGAGCGGACAGCGGACCTTCGATTCGCCCGCTAAGCCCGGCGGTAATTGGACTTGCTCATCACACTTCGGACATTTAGCAATCATTGCAAGCTTGCGCCGCAGATTCGGCGCCCGTTAAAAAGATCGGCAACCAGGAAACAACGCGAGGGCCTAGTGTACCAGTCGACGGGGCTTGGGGGTAGTTTTTTCAGGCCCTCGTGCGGGCAAGTTTTTGGCGGCCTGAGGTCACGGAGGATTTGAAACACAGAGGCACAGAGGTCACAGAGGTTCTGAAACACAGAGGCACAGAGGTCACAGAGGATTTGAAACACAGAGGCACAGAGGTCACAGAGGATTTTGGGGAATAATGAGGAGCAAGGAGCTTTAAGTTTGAGCGTAAAACACTCCTCTCTGTGTCCTCTGTGCCTCTGTGTTTCATTCCCCCGTATTTGAATTCCCCCGTATTTAAACTCTACCGTCTCTCAACCCAGGCCGGGCCGAGCCCGAGCTGCGCGGCACGGCGCGGCCGCCGGTTACTTAAGCTTGGAGGCAGGAGCTTTACCGGGTGGAGTGGCATTGCGAGGTGGCTGCGCGGGACGTTCCTCCCGGAAGCGTTTCGCCAATTCGTTCTCCAGTTCACCCACATGCAGATTGCGATTCACGACTTTACCGTCGGCGCCAACGAGGAGCATGGTCGGTAGCGTGAAGATGCCCAGTTCGACCGCCAAACGGCCTTCTAAACCGCCCGGTTCGTAGGCTTGATCCCACGGCAAGCGTGCGTTCCGTAGGAACTCGCTGGCCACCTTGGGGTCGTTGTCCAGGTTCACACCGATGATTTGCAGTCTCTGCTTGGCATATTTCGCTTGCAGGTCGCGCAGTTTGACCATGTCCTGCTTGCATGGTTCACACCACGTCGCCCAGTAGTGGATGATGACGAGGCTACCGCGTAGCTGTGCTAAGTCGACCGTGCGACCATCCAGTGTGCGAGCCTTCAGCGGAATCACTTGGCCGACCGACTCCAGACGCAGCTTGGCCCCTGTGGCCTTCTTGGCAACCTCCGTCCCCGCAAAGTCGGTGGCAATTCGTCCATACCATTTCAGTGCGTCGTCGGTCTTACTGGCGAATTCCTGAGCGAGCGCTAGTTGCAGCATTGCATCGGGAGCGTCGCTGGTCTGAGGGAATTCCTCGATGAAGGCCTGCAGCTGTTCGGTCCAGCGCTCTTGCAGCTTGACCGGGTCCACCTGCGGATCTTGCACCTCGGCACTGTAACTGGCCAGCAGCTTGCGGAATTTTACATACGCGCGATGCTCGGCTTTGGCTTGGCCGTCGCTGAGTTTCTCGGCCAACTTATCCAGGCGTTCGATACCTTCGGGATAGCCGCCCGACTGCACGGCCGAGCTGATGGTGTCAGCCAACTGACGAATCCAGGTCGTGCGTTCTTCTTCGGTCGTGGCCGCTTCGTAGAGCTTCTCTAAGATGTCGGCTCGCTGCGCATTGCCCGCCGAGAGCTTGGCCGGGTCGGTGGCACTGGCCAGCAGTTGCTCGATCTTTTCCAGCTCTTCGGTCAGCTTTTGCATTTCGGCAGACGGTTCGCCTGCAGCCGGTCGCACGGGATTACTCGCGGCGGCAGCAGCGAAGAAATAGCCACCCGGATGACCGGCTAGTTTTTCGTCGAGCAGACTGGCGGGGAGGTCGATGAGTCGCCAGACGCGGCCCACTTGGATCAAAGTTCCAACCGCCACCTGAGCGTGCTTTCCTTCCGCCTCTACGACGGCGGAAACATTTTCATACACCAAGAGATCTTTGGTGTATTCCTCACCGGTGGCGGCCACGATGCCCGGCTGCGTGGCACCGAAATTCGTCCAGATTGTTTTTTCGGTGACGAGTCGCTGTTTACGAGCGAGTTCGGGAAAACTGTTCGCCGCCGCCACGATTTTCTTGGCCAGCGCCTGACGCTGATTGTCCCCCAGTCCCAGCTCGACCAGTTCATCTTTGGTGAGCAGCAGTCGTGCGAAGCGGTCGCCATCGCGTTCGCGTAGGGCGGCGGTGACTTCGTAGGTGACTTCTTCGGGCGAGATTGCTTTCCAGGAATCGATGCGTCCATCTTCGTTTTCGTCGATGCCCCAGCGACTCCCGGCGGTGCCGAGCCAGCGATATTGGTCGGCCTTGCCGTTGAAGTTGGAATCGACATCGCGATAAACCTCAATCCCATCGCGGTAGTAGCACCAGAGGTCGAGTTTGGTGTCTTTGTTGGTATCGACGAAGCGGCGGAGGATTTGGCCGTTGGCGTCGCGCACGATCCAGCCCGCGCCTTGGTCGCCGGAGAGCGTGTCGAGTTTGCATTTCTCGGCTTGTTCTTTGGTGGGGCGATCGAAGAGCACATCTTTTTGGACGGGCGAGGCGATTTCGAGTGCCATTTGGGGAGTGGGCTTAGCGGCCCACGCGAGCGACGGACTCAGCAAACTGGTGGTCGCCAAGGCCGCGATCAAAGCTTTACGTCCCCGAGTTCGCAGACTACCCATGTTGCGCAGCATGACACGTTTCTCCCACAATTCGACGATTCGTCACGAGACTGTAGGGATTATTCGGCCAGCGTAGGGCCTGAGAATCACACCGATTGGCCGATTTTTAGGGGTGTTTGATTGGGCAGTTACGCGGGAAGCTGCGGACCCCGGTTTGACAGGCGAGCGGATGATTTTACAATGTGTGACTCGCAGGGTGAAACCGGCGAGCTTCCAGGAGTGTTTGACGCCGGGGATCATTCCCCAGCGACGGTGAACCTCGGGAGGCTCCCGAGTGTCTCACCTCTGGGGGAAAGGCCGGGCGTATAGCTCAGTTGGTTAGAGCGCGTCGCTGATAACGACGAGGTCTGAAGTTCGAATCTTCATACGCCCACTTGATTCCGCCGATTCGTCGGAAATACCTTGTTCGACGACACTCTTGGTCGTCGAAGAAGGTAGAGCTTGCGATTCGATTCGTTCGCCAGAATGAATCGAACGACTTGATCGCAAAACTTAGTTTGGGGACGTAGCTCAATTGGGAGAGCACTGCCTTTGCAAGGCAGGGGTTAGGGGTTCGACCCCCCTCGTCTCCACTTCCCGAAAACCGTTGTCACCCAGTGACAGCGGTTTTTTTGTTGTGTGCGGTGACAGTCGTCCGTCGCCCTCAACGACAGGCAGGGGATCGAGGATAAAAAAAGTTCATGCGGAATTGAGGCGGATCTGATCGCCTTCTCCAACCAGAAGAACCTGGACGCAAGACGCGGACCAAACATCCCGGACTCCAACTCTTTGTGGCTCCGTGTCTTTGCGCGAAACAAACTTCGTGCCTCTGTTCCCTCTGCGGTCCACGAGGGCGATCAAACCATGGGCGCGAGGTTTTATTACTGCGCGGCTTGTAGTTTCAGTCGCAGCGACCAAGCCTCGGGGCCGGTTGGCGAGGGCTCTAAGGTGACCTTGGTTTTCCAGAGCTTCACGGGTGCGGCGACCTTGTCGAGCGGTTTGGCGTCGTGCCATTTACCCATGTCTTTGATTTTGCGCCGCACGGGCCCCTGCTCGTTGAAGGTGCCCAGCCAGTGACTACCGAAATAGTAGTCAAAGGAATCGTCGAACAGCTCGTAGTCCTGCGTGCCGCTACGAACCACATCCCAGCGGTAATATAAATCAGTCAGATCCGGAAATCGCGCTCGCACCGGAAACTCGTCGGGACGATTCACACCGCGCGACCAAAGCGTCACGTCGTAACGGTAACTCTGACCGCTGAAAACCACCTGCCCCTGCGCGTCTGTTTTGCCCTGATAAGTCTGTGAATCGTAACTCCACAAATCCACTTCCTGATCGGCCAGCGGGTTTCCGTCAGCATCCCTCAGCACCACCGTCACTTCGCAGTTGGTAAAGGCGGTACCGGGGAGTATCGCGAAGGTGACCGCCATGAGTCCCACGCCGAGTACGATCATGAGGATGACGGCGGCCAGCAGCGACGCGATGACGATGGCCGCCACTTTCCAGCCACTTGCTTTGGTATTGGTCGTCATGGGCCAGGTTGCTCCCCGGGGTTTTAGGCGAAGGGCTTATCGTTCCGATCTGCTCGTTCTAAGCTTGTAGTTCCAAGCTTGTCGTTCCAAGCTTCTATTTTCAATCGCGGCGCTCCACACGGCTGGTTAGAAAAAGAATAGGACCGGCAGGATTCGAACCTGCAACCAAGGGATTATGCTTCCCACTTCGGCTTTCGCCGCCCTTTTCAAGTTTGTGGTCTGGACCATCCCTTCAAGCGTCGCTGCGGTTTTGCCGCGTCACTTGTCTGCCGTCTGGCCTCTACACCTTCCGCCGTCTCAGTCGTCTTTAGCACTCTTGTGCACCCGACAACCAGCGACCAGCGGCTTGGCTCGGGATTGGCCGCCGCTCGATCAGCATCGAGTCGGTGAGGCGTTCCCCGAATTTGACAGATTCTACCGTCCCGCAGCGAGTCGCTCGCCGCCGGTGGCAACCCACGTGAATCGGGCCTGCAGCGATCGCTTACGCAGTCCTGTTTAGCCAGATTCAGTCGAGTCCCCTGCTCTAACCGTTGAGCTACGGTCCCATCTTTGAACTCAAGTCCTCATTACATATAGCAAATCCGCCCGAGCAACTCCACCGCCACACGGTCCCGGGCGACTCTCGTCCTCCGAAGCAATCGCATGAGTTTCATCGTTATGTTTTCTGGCGGGCGATGAGCGCATCCAGTTCTTGTTGCAGGCGAGGCAGGATGGCGTCGTAGGGGAAAGCGCCGAGCTCCTCCGTGCCGCGTTTTAGATTCACAAAATTGGGACCGCACCAGAGTCCCAGATCCGCATCATCCGTTTCCCCCGGCCCATTCACTCGACAACCCATGACGGCGATCGTGATGGCATAATCCTGAGCGTATTCCGTCAGTTTCTTGACCTGCTGGGCGAGTTCCACAAACGCTTCGTTTTCCACTCGCGAACAACTAGGGCAAGAGATGATATTGAGCGATTTCAGGCCATAGTCGACCACCGATCGCACTCGGCCCGCCGCGATGTCGGCCAGGATCGCACGTCCCGCATCAATCTCTTCACCCTTGCGATCATTCGGCACCGTCAGTGACACTCGAATCGTATCCCCGATTCCGCGGCTAATGAGTTGTTCGAAGGCGATGCGAGTTTTAATGATGCCATCGGGCGGAATACCCGCCTCGGTGACACCCAAATGCAGCGGCACATCGGGACGACGTTCCGCAAAGCGCCGATTCACCTCGATCACTTTCGTCGGATCGGAATCTTTCAGTGATACCACGTAACGGGTGAAATTGAGTTCATCAAGCCAGTCGCAATGTTCCCAGGCACTGGCCAGCATGGGACTGAGCGAGTCGTCGGCGGTCGCGGTTTCTTTGTGAGCGGGATCGACGCTCCCGCAGTTCACGCCGACGCGCAGTGCACAGTCATGTTCAACCGCCACGGCGGCGAGATAACGGACCTTGTCCCGCCACGGCTTCTCACGTTCATGATGATAGAGATGCCCGGGGTTGTAACGAATCTTATCGACATGCGGAGCGACGAGTTCCGCCATGCGGTAGTTCTCTTGCAGGTCGACGGAGAGATTCGCCGTGGTTTGACGGCGGATTTCCGCCAGCGCCAGCGCATCGGCGCGACTGTCCACCGCCACTCGCACCACATCCGCTCCGGCAGCGACCAGCATGTTGACTTGCGCGACCGTGGCATCAATGTTCTGCGTATGAGTGGCGGTCATGCTTTGAACCGCAATCGGGTGGCCACCGCCGATGGTCACTTTTCCCACACGCACGGGCCGAGTGGCATTTCGTTGAATCTGCACGTCGTTCATCCTTCGTAACCTGGAATCCTGCTGCGACCGCACGCCTGTACCTAATCCGGTCATGACGATTTTCGTTAACGCTTGATCAGGGCCTTAACTTGACGTTCGTGATGGTAGTGAACGGCTCGTGGTTTTGGTAGTGAACAAGCCGTTGCCCAGAAGACGGCTCGCCCCGCTTGACGCTGACCTGCCAGGGTGTTACTCAAAGGGCGTGTTATACGAGCCACGACTTCACATTGTTTTACATCAGCCAGAGATTCCGCCCAACACGGGAGCGGTGGGGAGAACCTGCGTCGCGCTGGCGGCCAAATTGTGGCTGGTGCGGCCCCTCGGTTTCCGCATTGATGAGAAAACGCTGCGCCGTGCCGGACTCGACTATTGGCAGCATCTGGAATGGGAGGTGGTCGACGACTGGGCCGCTCTAGAACGTGTTTTGCCGCTGGAGCGAGCGTGGTATTTTACGAAGTCGGCGCGGCATTCGTTCTGGGACGTGCAGTACTCGCTGGGTGACATCCTGGTGTTTGGCTGCGAGACGGCAGGCTTGCCGCCTTCCATCCTGGAGCGGTACCGTGAGCGCACACTCCGCATTCCCACTCGACCGGAAGTGCGGAGCTTGAATTTGTCGAATTCTGTGGCGATTGCTGCGTATGAAGCAAGTCGTCAGTTTCTGGTCGGCGGCGCGGGCCTGCCGTTACCCTAAAGAAAACCCTTGTTCGGAAAAGCGAAGGTGACCGGTGCCGAAGATTGCGAGTGCTGCGTTAGAACGTTTCTCGGTAAGTCTGCTGCGTGCCGGTGGCGCGACGTCGGAGGAAGCGGAGGTGGTGGGGCCAAGCTTGGTGGCCGCGAACCTGCGTGGCTACGAGTCGCATGGAGTCATGCGGCTGCCGTTTTACATTCAAGCCTTGGCCGACGGCGAAGTGGTTTCCCAAGCCGACCTCACGATCCTCACCGATGCTGCAGCCCGGCTCGTGACAGATGCGAACTGGGGGTTCGGGCAAGTTCAAGCTGGTCGACTGCTTACTCGACTGGCCAAAAAAACTGCCACCCAAGGTCTGGCCGTGGGCACCATGATCCAAACCGGTCACATCGGTCGCTTGGGCGAGTACTGTGAAATGGCCGCTGCCGAAGGACTGGTGTCGATGGTCATGGTCAATTCGCATGGCGGTGCGGTCCGTGTGGCACCACCCGGCGGTAAAGCTCCGCGACTTAGCACTAACCCGCTGGCGATTGGCGTTCCCTATCGCGATGAACCGCTGGTGCTCGACTTCAGCACCAGCGCCACGGCGGAAGGAAAAGTGCGAGTGAAAAAGATTGCGGGGGAGAAGGTGCCGGAGGGCTGGCTGCTGGACAATGAAGGCCGTCCGACAACGGATCCCAACACGCTTTACGGCAATCCGCCAGGATCGATTCTGCCCATGGGCGGTGCTCAAGCCTACAAAGGATTTGGGCTCGGTCTGATGATCGAGATTCTAACGGGGGCACTTTCCGGTGGTGTTTGCGCTCGAGAAAACACCTATCCGAAAAAGGGCAACTGCGTTTTTATGCTACTGCTCAATCCGGATGCCTTTGGCGGCGTCACGCATTTTCGTGACGAGGTGGAGCAACTGGTGGAATATGTGCGAGGCTGTCCACGGATCGATGGCGTCGACCAGATCTTGCTGCCGGGTGACCCTGAACGCATCATGCTGGCAAAACGCTTGGCCAGCGGCATCGAGCTCGATACCGAAAACTGGAATCAGCTGGTGAAACTAGCTGAAAAACTGCAGGTTGCGGTGCCAACTACGTAGCCGTACTAGCACGGCTCGCGCAGAAACTATGCGGCGGCTTCGATGACCGAGCGTAGTTCCACGAGCCTTTCACCTGACGACGAACGAACACTTGAACAACTCACTTTTGCATAAGGACAACGGACGATGGTCAAAACAGCAAGCACAATGTTGCCACTGGGTACTCGAGCGCCCGACTTTTCACTGATCAATGTCGATGGCCGTACGCTGCAGCGTTCGGACTTCGAGTCGGCACCGGCACTGTTGGTTGCGTTTTGGTGCAATCACTGTCCGTTCGTCAAACACATCGTCGGTGCGTTTGTGGAGCTGGCCCGCGAGTTTCAAGCTCGGGGGGTGGCGATTGTGGCGATCAATTCCAATGATGCCTCAAAGTATCCTGATGACTCGCCAGAACGCATGGTGCATGAAGCCGAGGAACGAGGATTCACGTTCCCGTATTTATTCGACGAAGAGCAGGAAGCGGCGAAGGCCTATCGAGCCGCCTGCACGCCCGATTTCTTCCTTTTCGACCAACAACATCAGCTCGTCTATCGCGGTCAATTCGACGCCAGCCGGCCCGGCAACGGTCAGCCGGTCACCGGCCAAGATCTGCGAGCGGCACTCAACGCCGTCCTCGCTGGTCAACCGATCCCCGAGCCGCAGCGGCCGAGCATCGGTTGCAACATCAAGTGGAAGCCCGACGGCGAACCAGATTACTTCGACCCCGTCGGTGTGTAGTGTTTCGCACGGGAATACTTGTTTCGCGCGGGAAAACTTGTTTCACGCGGGAAAACTTGTTTCACGCAAAGGCACAAAGACACAAAGTTTTAAGGCAGATGAGTCTTTATATTTCATCTGCCTTCCTGGTTTCTCCGCGCCCACCGTGTCTCCGTGCGCAACAAAACCGTGCTCTCCTTGCGCAAGAAAATCGTGTCTCCGTGCGCAAGAAAAACGTGTCGCCGTGCGCAACGGAACTACTTCTTCGGTTCGGCGGCGATGGCGATCACGCCCACACCCACGCGAGGACCGGCGTTGCCGGTGGGTTGTGAGTAGTCGTCTGGCTTGGCATGCACGACCAGCGAGCGACCGAGTACGAAGTGCAGGGCGAGGCCTTCCACCTTAACATCCACCTTGGCCACGCCTTCGTCGTTGGCTTTGACATTTCCCAGATCACCTTCGTGGCGTTCATTCCCGCCCAAGGCACCATGCTTGTGACCCTTAGGATTGAAGTGACCACCGGTGCTCAGGCCCTTCGGATCGCGCAGATCACCAAATTCATGGATGTGGAAACCATGTTCGCCGGGAGACAGCCCGGTGATCTCGCCGGTTAAGTGCAATGTCTTTTCGTGCTGGACGAACTCCACGACTCCTGCCACCTTGCTATCTTCCTTCGCAACGATCAGGCAGATACCGCGCTTCGGCAAAGCGGCTTCGTGATCATGTCCGTGAGCGGCGTCGGCTTTGCCCGTGGCTTTTTCCACCGCCTTCTCAACCTTCTTCTCGGACTTCTCCACCGCCTGTTCAACCTTGTCGGCGATTTTCTTGAGTGGCTTACCTTCTTGACCGGTGACGGTCATCACGCCGCCGATCGCCAACACTGCCACCAGACTCAACACCCAAGTAATGTTCTTCATACTTCAACCCCTATAAGAAAACCTAACAAAACCAGATTCCAATCAAGGACCGATTCAAATGAGCAGGTTCGACGGACGTACGCCATCACCCGATTACGCCAGGATGTCGTGGCACACTTTTCCATGCACGTCGGTCAAACGGAAATCACGACCACTGTAGCGGTAGGTGAGTCGCTCGTGATCGAGACCCATGAGGTGCAGGACCGTGGCATGCAGATCGTGTACATGCATCCGCTTCTCCACCGCTTGATTTCCGAACTCATCGGTCGTGCCGTATGCCAAACCACCGCGCACCCCGCCGCCCGCCAGCCAGACGGTGAAGCCGCGCGCGTGATGGTCGCGTCCCTTGCCACCCTCGGACCACGGCGTGCGACCAAACTCGCCGCCCCAGACGATGAGTGTATCGTCGAGCATGCCGCGGGCTTTTAAATCGGCCAGCAGCGCTGCGATCGCCTGATCACTCGACTGCGCATGCTTGGCATGATTCGTGATATCGCCGTGATCATCCCACGGCTGACCGCTGCCATAATAGAGCTGCACCATGCGCACGCCACGCTCGACTAAACGCCGCGCCACAAGACAAGCATCGGCAAATTGGCCACTGCCATACAGCTTGCGAGTGGCTTGAGTTTCTTGATTGATGTCGAATACTTCTTGTGCCGCGAATTGCAGCCGGTAAGCCATTTCCAGGGATTCAATGCGTGCTTCCAGTCCGCCGTCTTGGCCGCGTTGTTGCAGATGTTCGCGATTGAGAGCCTGGAGAGCATCGATTTGGCGCCGCTGCTCGCTGGCACTCAAATGCGTATTATGCACATGCGGAATGACGGACTTGGGATCGAGTCGTCCGTTGTTGATGTGACAGCCTTGGAAAATCCCCGGCAGAAAACTGTTGCCCCAGAGTTGTGGGCCGACCACGGGCTTACCCGGACAGAGCACCACGTAGCCCGGTAGATTTTGATTCTCCGTGCCCAGGCCATACGACAACCACGATCCCAAACTCGGCCTCGTCGGCTGAGTATTCCCCGAGTTCATCATGAGCAGCGCCGGCTCATGATTGGGAATGTCGGTGTGCATCGACCGAATCACGCAGACATCGTCAATTTGCTGCGCCAAGTGCGGGTAGAGTTCGCTGACGTCAATTCCCGCTGCGCCATGCTTGCTGAACTTGTAAGGCGAGGGGAACAAGGGGCCGACCACGCGCGGATAATTCTTCGTCAGCTCTTCGGGCTTCTGCCCCGCATATTTTTCCAGTGCCGGCTTGGGATCAAACGTATCGACATGCGACGGGCCGCCATTCATGAACAGATGAATGACACGTTTGGCTCGAGCGGGAAAATGAGGCGACTTGACGGCTAGCGGATTGTCGCTGGTCGCACCTCCCGCCGCTTGGGCCTCGGCTAAAACCCCCGCCAGTCCTACCAGGCCAAAGCCCGCTCCGAGCTGCTGGAGCATTTCGCGCCGCGAATATTGTCCATTCATCGCTATCACTCCCTTTAATCCACAAACACAAATTCGTTCGTCGATAACAGCAGTTGTCCCAGTTGTACCCAAGGTGGCAAACGAGTTTCTTTCTCGGCCATCGCCGCCGTAATAAACTCCTGCGCCACCTGACGCTCGGTAGCACTCGGTTGTCGCCCCAATACCCATTGATAGAGAAAATCAACTCGAGCGATCGGATCTTGAGTTCCCTCGCGTTCCAAACGCGCCACCAGCAGTTGTGCCTGACGCACCATGAAGTCGCTGTTGAGCACGAAGAGCTGCTGCATCGGCACGGTGGTTGTCACTCGTCGTTCACTGGTTAAATTCGGATCCGGAAAATCGAATATCCGCAGCATCGAATGCAGTTCGTGCCGACTGATGCGCGAATAGAGCGTTCGTCGTCGATGACTGCCATCATTTAAATCGCTGGGTGGACCGCCGAGTCGCTGATCGAGCGCTCCGACCGACGCCAGCACGGCATCGCGCCACGCTTCGATATCAAGTCGACGACGATTCATGCGCCAGTACCAGCGATTGTCCGGATCGCGATCATATTGTTCCGCGGCGAACGTGGCTCCCAGTTGCCAAGTCGCACTCAACATCAGCTCGCGATGCAACCACTTCAGCGACCAACCAGACTCCATGAATCGCACCGTCAGATCGTCGAGCAGTTCCGGATGAGTCGGCCGCTGGCCGAGCAAGCCGAAGTTACTCGGAGTGCCGACCAGTCCTTGGCCGAAATGATGCATCCAAACTCGATTGACCATCACGCGCGCGGTGAGCGGATTGGTATCACTGGCGAGCGCCTGTGCTAACTCGAGGCGGCCGCTGCCGCGCGAGAATACCGGTGCGTCGGCGGACGAAAGGACTTCGAGAAAACGACGTGGAGCTTCATCGCCGAGCGTGGCGTGATTGCCACGTAAATGGATTTTCACGTTCTTCACGTCACCTTCAGCCAAGCCGTGCGCGAATGGATACTTAGGTCCAATCGCTTGCCGACGACTGTCGAGTTCTTTTTTGTGTTCGGCGAGCTGCGATTTTGTGGTCTCGTCTGCCAGTTTTTCGAGTTGTTCGCGGGGCACAAATAGCGGTGCTTTGCCGTCGTACAGTAGATCCTGCAGCAGCTCCGTCAGCGGTTTTTCCAGTTGCGGCTTGGCAACTTTCTTTTTTGCCTCGTCGTCGGCCGCTTGCGCGACAGCCGCTTCGTACTGCGTTTCCAGCTCGCGGCGTTTGGCGAGCGCTTGTTCGAGTTGAGTTTGGAGCTGAGCGGCGGCGGCGGTCATTTTGTCCATCATCGCTTGATCGGTCGACCAATCACGGCTCTTGTCTTGCCCCATGGCCGCTTGTCGCCACGCTTCCCACGACGGACGTTTGCCGACCAGATCGGACGTGAGCGACTTAGCAATCGCGTCGACGATAAATTCGGGCGCTTG
>JBJSXJ010000112.1:0-3355 GCA_046086325.1 Planctomycetota bacterium
TATTCGCCGATTTCAACTCGTACCCTCCGGGAGGCGTGTCGCCTTTGGGCAACGGCCCGCAATTCAGGGAACGCGACATCGAGCAAGGACGCACTCGACGGCGATGTCATTCTCGCTGCTCAGGCGTTAGAATTGGGAGCAATTGTCATCACAAGCAATCGGAAACACCTGTCCACATATGGCGTGACGGCACGTGACTGGTCGGAGGTGTAATCGAAAACTCGATCGCTTTTCGTACTTCTGCTTGCCATGCCGATGTGTGGGGATAACCAGTCGGTAGCGGTTGTTCGCTACGGCTTGGTCGAGTTGTGCGGTCGGAATTCGAAGTCGTGACTGCGGGGTTATGAACTGGCGATTGCTTGGGAATGTCCGACCCGCGAACAAACCGAGTTGATACGCTCTCAGTTTTGAAAGCGTTGTCTTCGGGGTCCGAAGGCAACCCCGGCGATTTTCCGTCGAGCGTTGTTTCCGCTCGGCCATCACCCAACACTGTTTCAAAACGCCTAACCTCGGGGGGGGCACCCCCGTCGTCCTTGGCCAATCTGAGAAAGATCATCAAGAAGGATCGTTACGGGGAAGCTGTTGGCAATTTTTGCCAAGTGGGTTATCCGCGTTGACGCTCGTGAGATACGTGAGATCATCGAGGAAAAGCCGTACACCTATCATCTGCGTCAAAGTCGCGACCACGTCAGCCGCTCCATCGGTCGCATCCGCCAGCCTCGTCATTTTCTGCTATTTCGAATTACTGCAGAAAGCTGCCTGGAAATCGGTCGCGTGCTGCATGACAGTCTGGACCTCGCCCGCCATCTTCCGCTTGACTATCCGTCCTCCGCTCCTGGGTTGGACGAGTGAGCCCAGCCGCCTTCGATTACCGAGGCCTGCCGGCCGCTTGTGGACCCAGCATTCGGATCGAGCATTCCTCACCCTCAAACTCACCCTCAAACTCGATTGACTCCATTTAGCCAAGTGCGCTTTGTTCGGCTGAACAAAAAAACCCAATGCCTGGCGACACTGGGTTTGGCGTTGGGGAGTCCTCCAGGCGTGACGGGCGTCACAGCAAGTTGACCACACGATCGGCGAGTCCTTTTTCGCCCAGCACGACCTTCAGATGGCCCGCCGAAGCGATCCTCTCCAGGACTTCCAGTTCGCGCAGTCGCATGAGCGTCGGGTTGTCGACCATCAGCTTAGCCGTGTTGGCTTGGCTGCGCATCGCGGCCGTTTCCTCACGGCGGGAGATCAAATTAGCCTCAGCGGCTTTCTTCGCCTCCGTGACCTTATTCATCAGTTCCTTCATGTCGCCCGGCAGAATCACGTCACGGATACCAACCGAGACAATCTCCAGACCGATGTCGCCCGCTCGTCGCCGCACCGCCTGTTCAATCTCCTGAGCCACGGCATCCTTGTCTGTCAGGAAGGCATCGAGTTCACGCGTGCCAATCACCGCTCGCAAGGCCAACTGAGCATCACGGTACAGCGCCTGAGTCAGGTTGTTCGTTGAACTGACTGCCTTCCACGCATTGACAATGCGATAGGTGACCACCGCGTTCAATCGCAAGCTGACTTTGTCGAACGTCATAATCTCTTGACCGGTGAGGTCCGCCGTCGTCTCGCGCATATCGATCTCAACAACTCGAGCGTCTGCGGAGCCCATCCAGAACGCATAGAGTCCCGGTGAGAGCGTATCGACGTATCGTCCGTCAATGAACAGAACACCCACACGGTCGCGGTCAACCGTACAGACGTCGAGCAGGTGCTTCGTCATCGGCGACTTGGTGATCACGTTCAGCTCGTCGTGCTCAAAACGCACCCGGCGAACATCAATGACCTCCACACGTACGTCGTGAATGCCCTGCCAGTAGGCGTACAGGCCCGGCGGCAACAGGTGAGTGAACCGGCCATCGATCCAGACCAAACCACGTTGGTGGTCCTTGAGGTCCAATACGACCGCGAGTTTCTTCAGCACATCCGATTTGACGATCATTTCCAGCTTGTCGTGAGCCAACCACGCCTGCTGCGTATTCGCCACGTCAACTTGTACCCGGCCGAACGGGTCGAACAGCCAGTGCCGACCTTCGTTCAAGAGTCCCTTGAACTCACCATCCCGGAAGTAAAATCCAGTCTCATAGCTGCGAATCTTGATTCTCTTGAAGAGGAACATCGGATCGCTATCCTTTCTGTTATCAAACTCGAAACGTTATGGATTATTCGTTTTTTCTTATTGATTGATTTGTATAAGAAGCTGTTGGAAGGCGGGACGTTTGCGAATCACATGCAAAAACACGGAGTGCTGCTTGAGCGTTCACCGTGATCGGTTTTCGAATGCGTCGGCTGAGAGGCACGCTGGACCGCAGCCCAACCTGTCGCTCTTCAGCACCGGCAACCGTCGGCCGACAGCGGACGAAAGCGGTATCTACGGACCTCAGAGTGTTTGTTCATGCTGCCACCGTATGCCGTCTCCGCGACCTTACCCGATTCGCTGCTCAGCATCAGCTGACCAACGCTTCAAATACCGTCTTGGATCACTCGCAAACCAGTGGTGGATCTTTCACGCCCGCCTTCCGCGAGCTCTTGGTGAACGCCAAATGGCGTTCGTGTCGGTTACCAGCCGAACATTTAGGTAACTTTGGTACGGGAGTCGAACCCGTGACTGCCAGACCTAGTGGTCTGGTGCTCTACCGCTGAGCTAACCGCACGAAATCGTCGTCGTCAAAATCCATGTTCGGAACACACCGATCCAAATCCGAAAGGATGAATCAGGGCGCCGCTGGTCCCAACGATTTCGCGACCTTGCTTGAAAGAGACGCCGGTGGGAATCGAACCCACTTCGAGCTGCTTTGCAGGCAGCCGCCGTGCCATCTGGCTCCAGCGTCAGAGTCCCGCTGTTTCAAGCGGGCGATCATTCCTTGTCGATCACTGCAGAAATAGACCACGCGGGCTACTCGAAGGTTCAGACCAGAAGAGAAAATTTCCAGCGGAACGTGATCGGTAATCCCGAAGGTGGAAGGGCTGACGCCTAGCCTTTTAAAGGTCCATCCGGGTTTCCTGTGGGTCGACGTCGAGCAACGACTCAGTGTGGCTGTCGCCACAGGATTTTTGGAGGCATGGCATCGCGCAGCAGCCGGTCCGAGCCGCTCTGCAGCGGCATGTGCAGGGCCGGCATGACATTGGGCGTCTGCGCCATGGCCTCGATGACATCCTCGGTGAAGTCGCGCGGGTGCGGCGAGGTGAACCGGACTCGCTCCAGCCCCCGGATCGCACCGCAGGATCGCAGCAACTTGGCGAATGCGCCCCGATCGCCGAACTCGACCCCGTAGGCATTGACGTTCTGCCCGAGCAGGGTGACCTCCAGGACTCC
>JBJSXJ010000113.1:0-39082 GCA_046086325.1 Planctomycetota bacterium
AGTGATTGAAACACAGAGGCACAGAGTGCACAGAGGATGAGGGCAAGCGGTTGAGGCACAACTTTTTGGGGAAGAGTTTGGAGCTAACTCTCTGTGTCCTCTGTGCCTCTGTGTTTCAAAAAAAGCAGCCGTAGTTTCCCAAATTGGCGCGCATCACCGAAACCACGTGATCCTCCCAGCAGAACCGGACGCTAACGCGTTCCGGCTTGGCGTTTCGGCTAACCGACGAGCGATCGTTCAGGCGGGGCACGACGATTCCATCGTGGAATTCGGGATACAGGCCGTGGGTGGTGAGCCGCTACAATTGCCGCCAAAGGAGACCGTTCCATGGCTCGCACCGTGATTGATCCTCCCGCCACCGGTTGGCTCTCAGCGGGAGCGTGGGCAGGTGGCTGGTGGCATGAGGATGCTGCTGAAGAGCGAATTGTTTGTGACCTCTGCCCCCGCGAATGTCATCTCAAACCTGGTGATCGGGGGTTCTGTTTTGTGCGTCAAAACGTCGCCGGCGAAATGGTGCTCACCACCTACGGACGCAGCACCGGCTTCTGCATCGATCCCATTGAAAAGAAACCGCTCAATCACTTCCTGCCAGGCACCAGCGTGTTATCGTTCGGCACGGCGGGCTGTAATCTCGGCTGCAAGTTTTGTCAGAACTGGGATATCTCGAAATCGCGTGAAGTCGAACGACTCAGCGAGTCGGCAACGCCGGACGCGATTGCCCGCGCAGCACAGTATTACGAGTGTCGCAGTGTGGCCTACACCTACAACGATCCCGTGATTTGGGCCGAATATGCCATCGATACGGCGAAAGCTTGTCGCCAGGTCGGTATCAAGAACGTCGCCGTCACCGCCGGCTACATCTCCCCGGCCGCTCGACCCAAATTCTTCGAATACATGGATGCGGCGAATGTTGACCTGAAGGGCTTCACCGAACACTTCTATTCCCATGTCACCTACTCGCATTTACAGCCCGTGCTGGAGACGCTGGAGTGGATCAAACGCGAAACCAATACTTGGCTGGAGATTACGAATCTGGTGATTCCGCAAACGAATGATGCGCCCGACGAACTACGGCGGATGTGCGACTGGATCGTGCAGCACTGCGGCGCTGAGGTACCGGTGCATTTTTCGGCGTTTCATCCCGACTTCCGGATGCTCGATTTACCCAACACGCCCCTGTCTACGCTGCTGGCCGCCTACGCCATCGCGAAAGAAGCGGGACTGAAGTATGTCTACACCGGCAACGTGCATGATGTCGCTCATCAAAGCACCTATTGTCCACACTGTGGCATCATGGTGATCGAACGCGACTGGTATGATTTAGGGCGTTATCAGTTGGATGGCAATCGCTGCCGGTCGTGCGGTCACACCGTCGCTGGACACTTTGAAGCGAGTCCTGGCCAGTGGGGACGAAAACGACAACCGATCGATATGCGGCCCTTCGCCATCGTTCCTCCAGAAGACCTGCTCCCGCGAACATCTCCCTCTCAGCCCCCATCAACTGCCGTGACAGCATCCCCCAAAAAATCTTCGATCCTTACCGGATCGGTCGTCGGTCCAGCTCGTGACTCCACCAGCGCGATCCCATCATCGGCCCCAGCAATTCCCGCCAATCCAGGCACTGCGAATCCGGCTACCGCGAATCCAGGCAGCGCCCGCTCCGTGGCTGCGGATCTCGCTCGGCTTACCACCACTCAGCGCGAACAGTTGCGAGAGACGGCGAGCCGTCTGGTGGCAGAGGCGATCGCTGGCCGGACTCGGCCACCCACCAGCGATCCCTTCGCGAGCGTCGGACAGCAGACCGTCTACGGCGCTTTTGTAACGCTCAAACGAGAAGGTCGATTGCGAGCCTGCTGTGGAGCACTGGGCCAGCCCATGCCGCTGTCCGACGCAGTCACGCAAGCGGCTCGGTATACCGCGACCCAAGACCGCCGCTTTCCACCTCTTAAACTGGACGAACTTCCTCATCTGTCGCTCGACCTAAACCTCTTACACAGCTTTCGCACTTTGGGGGCTGACCGCGCGGAGCGGCTGCGCAGCGTCACGGTTGGACGTCATGGACTGCGGATTCAGCGCGGTAATCAGGCGGGGCTGTTGCTGCCGAGTGTCGCGACCGAGCAGCGATGGAATGCAGAAACTTTTTTGCAGCAGGTGGGCCGCAAGGCAGGTTTACCAACGAATGCCTGGGAAGACCCACACACCGAGCTGCAGACCTTCGAGTCGCTGGAGTTCGGCGGGCCGCTGGTATCCGCGGTCCTGATGACAGAGCAATCGTCAACGCTCGTCACTCACACGGATTCCACCCCTGCTCCACACACGCGACCTCCCGCCGTGGCCGGGACGTTCTATCCCAGCGATTCGTGGGAGCTACGGCAGATGAGTTTACAGCTGCTGGCGAAGAGTCAGCGCTGGGCGGAAGCTTGGCCCGCCGCCATGGTTCCGCACGCAGGACTGATCTACTCCGGACAGCTAGCTGCTGCGGTGCTGAACCGCTTAGAGTTCCCGCAGCAGATTATCGTGATCGGCCCCAAGCACACTCGGCTGGGCGTACCCTGGGCCGTCGCACCGCATGAAACCTGGTCACTACCTGGCGGCACGGTGCAATCAGACTTGGCCCTCGCACAGCAACTCGTCACCAACATTCCGGGACTGCAACTAGATGCGGCAGCTCATGAGCGCGAGCATGCGATTGAGATTGAGCTGCCGTTCTTATCGTTACTGGCTCCGCAGTCACGCGTGGTCGGTTTAGCAATTGGCGCGGCGACGTACGAACAATGTCGCGAGTTTGCCGCAGGACTCGCACGCGTCCTTCAATCACTCCAGCCGCGACCACTCCTGCTCATCTCCAGCGATATGAATCACTTCGCGACCGATACAGAAAATCGACGACTCGACCAAATCGCTCTCGCAGCGATGCAGACTCTCGATCCTCAGAAACTGTTCGCCGTCGTGCGTGAGCACAACATCAGCATGTGCGGCCTGATTCCGGCCGTGATCGTGATGGAGACCCTCCAGCAACTCGGCGGACTCACGCATTACGAACAGGTCGGCTACTCGACTAGCGCCGAGGTTTCGGGAGATACCAGCCGCGTTGTCGGTTATGCCGGTGTGCTTTTGCGCTAACGGCCGAGCATTAACGACTCGGGATGCTTCTGATGCCAAGCCCAAGCTGTGGCCACGATGGCGTCGAGTTCCGTATAAGCGGGCTGCCATTGCAGCTCGCGACGCGCCAGCGTGGAGTCGGCAATCAGCGTCGGTGGATCACCGGGTCGACGTGGACCGAAGGTGATGGGAATCTCTTTCCCAGTCACGCGGCGACATGCCTCGACCACCTCCAGGTTCGAGTAGCCTCGACCGATGCCGAGGTTGTAGGCGCGAAACTGCCCCGGTTGAAGTCTTTCCAGTGCGGCTAAATGAGCAGCCGCCAGATCGTCGACGTGAACATAGTCTCGCACACAGGTGCCATCCGGAGTGGGATAGTCATTGCCATAGATCGTCATCTGCGGACGATGCCCTTGTGCGACACTCAACACGATCGGGATTAGATGCGTCTCCGGATCATGCCATTCGCCACAGTCGAGCTGAGGAGTGGCGCCGGCGGCGTTGAAGAAGCGAAAAGCGGTCGCCGCAAAGCCGTATGCTCGAGCGTAGTCGGCGAGCAAATATTCGACCATCAATTTACTTTGTCCATAAGGATTGCAGGGCTGTTTGGGCTCATCTTCCACAATCGGAACTCGTTCGGCATTCCCAAACACAGCCGTGGTGCTGGAGACGACAATCCGCGTCACACCTGCTTGTCGCATCGCTTCAAGGAGCGAGAAAGACCCGAGCGTATTGTTGCGATAATAAAGTGCTGGGTCAGTCATGCTTTCGCCGACCAGGGCAAAAGCAGCGAAATGAATTACCACGTCAATCTGCTGCTGTTCCAGCGATTGACGCAGTCGCTGCTGATCAGACAGGTCGCCCTCAATCAAGCGTTCAGCTCGCGCAAACTGCCGATGGCCCCGCGATAGATTGTCGTAGATCCAAACTTCGTGCCCAGCTCGTTCCAGCCAGCGCACACAATGCGAGCCGACATACCCCGCGCCACCGGTTGCCAAGATCCTCAAGCCACACCCCAATCACTCACTCTGGAACTGCCCTATCCACAACCGTCACGAGCGTGTCCCGATACCGCTCACTCGGCCACCGAGCGGTCGCTCCCATGCACGAAGCGTTAGGCGACCATGGTGATCACACTACCCCGGACTGAATTGGGACTCATTCTAGGGCGGAAGAGTCAGAAATCAACTTGGCATCGCAAGCCAAATCCATTGGTTTCGGAGCGTAAGAAATCGTTGCCGATGAAAGCTCCGTTGCGAGTCGGACGCGAGTCGGACCAGGAGTGTATGCAGTTTAAAACACATTTGCAGTACGCATTCACGTACCAATTGACACCGATTGAAACGCCCAAGGCCCGGTGTTACTCAGCGAGCCACCAAGGATCCTAGGCATTCGCTTCTGGGCTCGCTTCGCGCTTGGGCGTGAGCACGCTCCCCGTCTTTTCTCGAACTGCTCAATGCGACATACTTCCCAGCCTGCCGGAATTGTCTGCGTATTTTTCCCCGTTTCTAGGTAGGAGAGTGAGTATGTGGTCTCGATTCATTCGACCGTTGTTTTGGGTTGGACTTTTAGTTTTCACGATGGAGGTATCTGTGAGCGCTCAGGATTCGAAGGACGCTGCCAAAGAAGTTCCCTTGCCAAAGATGCCGGACGGCATTGGCAAAGTTGATGCGAACGCCCCGAAGACGTTCACGACCACCAAGACGGGGCTGAAGTATCGCGTGCTGCGCAAGGGCACGGGCGAGCTGCCCAAGGCCACCAGCAAAGTGCGTGTGAACTACCACGGCTGGCTCGATAACGGCAAAGTCTTCGATAGCTCTTATCAGCGTCGTGAGCCGATTTCGTTCGGCTTGAATCAAGTGATTCCTGGCTGGACCGAAGGCATGCAGCAGGTCGGCGAGGGTGGCCTCATCGAACTCGAAATCCCAGCGGCACTCGGTTACGGTGATCGCGGCGCGGGCAGTGTTATTCCTGGTGGCGCCACGCTGCACTTCTTGGTCGAACTGCTGAAGATCGAAAAGTAGAGTCGCGTCCGGATACGCCCACGTTCTACCCAACTCATGTATCAGCAGGCCTGGTTGGGGATGAGGCGAATGAACTGGCTTACTTTCGCGCGACAGCTTCGGCGGCTAAGTCGCGCGGATGAGGCGTAACAGCTCGAGCGGGTAGCGACGTGAGTACAACGCACGTCGTTTCCGCTGCGGGATCACACCAGGCAATGGTGCCCGTGGAGCCCGTGTGGCCGAATGTTTCCGCCGAACATCCCGCACTTCCTGCTCCGCTGCCCACGGCCAGCCCTAGCCCTCGCGGGGTGATCCCAGCCGGATTCTGATTCGTTCGTACCAGCTGGCACATGGCACGTGATAACACGCGAGGCTCGGTGCTTACCAGTTCCAGCAAAAACGTTGCGACGTCGCTAGCCGAGGCATGCGTACCGCCCCAGGGCGCTCCGAGTTCTCGCCAATATTTGCTGTTCCAGTCCCACGATTTCGCGGCTGGGTCACCACCGCCTGCTTCCGGCGCGGCAAACTCGGTTTGACAAGGCACCACCTCTGCCAAGGCAAACTTCCCGAGCCCCTGTGCTGAACAACGCATCTGCAGCGGATCGAGCGCGAACTGCTGGACTAGTCGACGAATCTCGATTCCCGTAATCCGCTCGGATACGCGAGTGGCCAAGAGAATTCCCATGCTCGAATAAAGAAATTGCGAACCAGGGGTGAACGCGAGTGGCACTTGGTGTGAACCGGCAACGAAGTCATCCAGCGCGGACTGCGTGCGCCGCAGTTGATCATTTTTGGGTAACTGATCTGGCAAGCCCGACGTGTGGGTGAGCAGATGACGTAACGTTACCTGCTCGCGCCCGTCACCGGTGAATTCCGGTAAATACTTCACCAAACGATCATCCAATTGACACTCGCGACGATCGATCAGTTTCAACAGCGGCAGCACAGCGATCGGCTTGGAGATCGATCCCAACAGGAACATCGAATCCGGAGTGATACCTTCACCATAAGCGCGCTGAAACGTCTCCTGACGACGGCGCACATAGAGAGTCGCCGCGCGTACTTTTCCTGACTCGACCGCCGCTCGCAGCACTGCATCGGCTGCATCCCACGAAGACTCTAACGCCATCAGCACACAACCTTGCATAAACTGTCGACGTTGCATGTCTAGCTCAACTCGTATCCGCCGCGATAAGGACGAGCAAGCAGGGCGTTGGCCGCTTCATCTCCGATGAACTTTTCAGCAGCCGCATCCCACTTCAAGGCCTTCCCGGTACGGATGGCGATGTTGCCTAAATGGCAAGCTGTCGCGCTGCGATGTCCGATCTCAACATCACAAATGGGCAGCTTTCGCGAACGAATGCATTCCAGAAAATTCTGGTGATGGTTTTTACTTTCATACAAATGCACCGCATCGGTCCCCAGTTCCTCGGTCGCGATCTCAGCGGGTTCAGAAACAAGCTTGCCCCGCGTGACGTGGATTTTTCCGCGACTGCCGATGAACGTGGCACCATCCGGAATATCCGGCTGCTTCTGGCCCACAATCATGGTGACATCCTGCGGATAGCGATACGTCACGCGACACTTCTCGGAGACCTCATGCCACTTCATCGGATGAAACTCAGCGGTACCCTCAATAGCCAGCGGTCCACTGTCATCACAGCCCATTCCCCAATGAGCGATGTCGATGTGATGAGCTCCGAAGTTGGTCATCTGCCCACCAGAGTAATCCCAGAAAAAACGGAAGTTGTAGTGCACTCGCTTCACGTTGTAGGGACGTTCGGGAGCTGGTCCGAGCCACAGATCATAGTTCAAATTCGCCGGCGGCATGGCATCCGGAACAGGCTCGCCAGGGTGATTGGGGCCGGGGATTCCCACGAGGATTGTTTGCAGCTTGCCGATGCGTCCGGAGCGGACAAGTTCGCAGGCGAGTCGAAACCGATTGTCGCTACGTTGCTGCGATCCTGTTTGCACAATCCGCTGATGCTGCCGCGCCGCCTGGACCATCTTGCGGCCCTCGGAGATGGTCAGCGAGAGCGGCTTTTCACAGTAGACGTCCTTGCCCGCCTGGCAGGCGTGAATCGTCATCAGTGCATGCCAATGATCGGGTGTTGTAATCACGACGGCGTCGATATCTTTACGATCCAGCAGCCGACGATAATCCTCCACGCCATCGCATTTGCGTCCCGTTTTTTCCACCGACTCCACAGCTTTCCCGAGCACTTCACGATCAACGTCACAGATGGCAACCGCTTGATTGATAAACGCTTTCAGGTTTCCCATACCCTGATTGCGCACACCAATGTGTGCCGTATTCACTCGATCATTCGCCCCGAAGGCAGATCGCGGCACAAAGTAAGCGGCCGATACTCCGACTGCTCCGGCCGCCACACTCTGCTGTAAAAATTGACGACGATTCGTGGCCATCTGCGTATCTCCTCTCGATCACTTGGATCATGAACTAGTTAATTGAGACTGCTGCGAGTTAGTTGCTTGTTTCGACGCGGTAGAGTCCCTTGGTGGTGCGAATCAGCAGCGCATCACCCGTAACCGCTGGCGACGCCATACAACCATCGCTCAATTTATTCGTGGCGATCGCTTCAAATGTGCGTCCCGCTTTGATCACCGTGGTGTTACCATCCTCACTGAAAAAATAGACTCGCCCACCCGCCACCAGCGGGCTCGCCGTAAACACGCCACCCACGCGCTCCTGCCACACCACATCGCCCGTGGCAGCATCAATACAGGTCAGCACGCCACCTTCGCTGCCCATGTACAGCAAACCATCCAGCAGAATTTGAGACGAATACTTCGGGATGCCTTTACCTTGTTTCCAAGCGACATGAGTTTCCGTGACGTCGCCGCTACCTTCCGGTTTTGTCGCGAACATTTTGAAACCGCCATCAGCAGTCGTCATGTAGACCAGACCGTTGCCAAAGAGCGGCCGAGCGGCCACATTCATCCCTCCACAGCGCACGCGCCAAATCTCTTTGCCGGTCGCTGGATCATACGCCATCGACGCTCCAGCACTCGGAGCAACTAACTGCGGACTGCCCGCCACCGTAATGATCGTCGGTGTGGCATAGGCCTTTTTAATATCGCCGTTATCGCTGTCGTACTTGATCGCTCGGTCTGTTTTCCAGACGGTCTCGCCGGTCCGTTTGTCCAGTGCCACCAGATACTGCACGTCGAAGCCGTCAAACGTGAGGATCAGCAGTTGATCATGCAGGATGGGCGATGAAGCCGCTCCCCGATGATGATTGCACGGCAAATCCTGACGACTCCACAGCGTCTTACCGGTCGCAGTGTCCAGACACGCGGTTCCGTGCACGCCATAATGAGCGTACAAGCGGCCCTCTTCGATAACGGGAGTCGACGAGGCGTAACTGTTCTTTTCGATGCAGAACTGCGGCTTTTCGATTGTAAATACGGTTATGTTCTTTTCGATTTTCCCCGTCTCGCGATCAAGGGCAATCACCGACAACTGACGACCGTCGGCCGTGGCATTGGTGAGCCAAATCTGGGACTTCCAGACTACTGGCGACGACCACGCTTTGCCCTCGAGCGGTACTTTCCAGCGCACATTCTGCGTCTCGCTCCACTGCGTCGGAAGCTTGGTCGAAAGAGCAGAACCGTCACCACGCGGTCCGCGATACTGATTCCAGTTCTCATCCGCTCGACAATCGCTCGCCCCCCACCCAGGAGCGTTCACCGCACTACTAACGAATGTCAACAGACCCAGAGCAGCAACAAGGCGAAAGACGATGAAGTTCTTCATGGTGAGGCGAGTGTCTGGCTAGGGAGGTGAGGCAGGAGGTGCAACGAATGACGCTGCCACCGAGTACTGGCAGTCGCGAGTCGTTTTTCGAAGTGACGGAGTATAATGCAAAGCAAACCATTTTTCGCCACATTTTCACGCCGCTCGGAAACGGATTTTTGGTACCGTCCGGGTTTCCTGTGGGGCGGCGTCGGTCACCGCTCCGAGGTGACTTGCTTTGCGTGAGTTCAAACGTTGTCGGCCACTTCTCGCTTACCGACTTGGAAAGTCGGGCGACATCTCCGAGGTGACTTGTACGGCGTGAGTCCACGCCTTGTCTGCTGGGGCTCGTCGGTTTTTACCGTGCCGCTCTCGGGCCACTACCGCAGAAACTTTGCCAGACGCTCGTGCGTGCCTTCAGCTTCTAGCTCAAGTTTGCCGAAGCCGAGTTCCGCACCGACCTGCACTGCATCTTGCTGGTACTCGGGATGATTCGTTACCAGCATCACCGGGATCTCGGTAAGATGTGGGTCAGCTTTCATCAAACGAATGATATCCAAGCCATCGCTGTAATCGATATCCAGCTTACGGTTGATGAGCACCAAGTCGAAGTGTCCACTGCGCAGCGCCGCCAAGGTGTCGTCGGCGGCGTGCGTTTGGTGTACTTCCACTGAGTAATGTCGTTCCAGCATCCGGCGCATCGACGCATGATCGGGAACACAATTCCCCACATCCAGCACTCGCTTGGTCATTTCTGCTCATCCGCTTCCACTTGAATCGCAAACAGGTGGTCTTTGTTCGCGATGTACAAGACACCATTGGCCACCACCGGCGTCGAATAGACGGAGCTCAGCATGTTCACTTCGAAGAGCGGTTCCTGCTTCTCCGAACTCAACTTGAAGATACAGACATCGCCATCTTCATCACCGATATACATGTGCTCGCCCACAATCAGGGGTGAACCCCAAGCGGCTGCCAACATGTCGTGGGTCCAGTAGACCTTACCACTCTTGGCATCCACACAGTGGACCAGCCCACTGAAGTCGGCGATGAAGAGCAAATCGTTCTTGATCGCGACCGTACCGCAGCTGCGATGCATCGTCTCTTCAAAGTCGATTTTTCCGTCCCCATTTTGATCATACGAAGCGTACTTCCAGACGACCGCCGAGTTCGGATTGGGAACAGCCACTTCGCCCTTATCCGCCTCCACAGCTTGCACTCGCTTGTGCGGAATGGTCTTGCCCGACTCGCGGTTCACCGCCAACGATTCACTCACATCACCGCGCTTCGTGGGATCAAAGCACCACAAGTTACCAATGCCCTCACCATGCTCCGGGTCCTGTCCGGTGGCGACGTAGACGAGACCATCGTAGACCACCGGCGTGCCGATGATGTCATTACGAGTGCCACGGCCACCGAGAATGAGCACCGTTTCCTTGGGATTGAGATCTGCCTTCCAGAGCAGTTCTGGCTTGCCGTCCTTGCCTTGATCAGCTTTGAAGCTGTAAAGCCAGCCATCGCCGCCACCAAACAGCACCTGCGGCACTCCACCCAGCGTCGCAACCGTCGGCGACGACCATTGTCCGTGATGAATGTTCATGCCCGGACTGCCATCGGTCCAGTAGACCTTGCCCGTGTTTTTATCCATGCAAATGAAACTCGGCGCGTCCGGTCCTGGAATATTCAAATGCGATTCGTCGACACCATTGGAGGTGCAGACGAAGAGCAGGTCGCCCAGCGTGGTGACGGAGCAGTTGCACATGTTGTGCTGCGAAACCCCCAGCTCCTTCATCATGTCGTAGACCCAAATCACATCGGCCTCATCCTTGTCATGAATTCCGAGGATTTTGAAGGCGCTCAGTCGCGGTCCAGCCAGGACGATGCGGAACTGCCGTTCCGCGCCACCGGACTGGGCGGTAAACGACCAGCGTTTGCCTTCCTCATCCGTCTTCAACGTGACTTCCGCCGGTAACTCCGCACCCGCCGCCGTGAACTTCGCTCGCAGCGCGTCGGTCAGCTTGCCGGTCTTGAGTGCTTCGAGGGCCGGAGCGACTTGATCCATCGCAGCATCTTCGTTTTTCATCAGATCGAAGAGTCGCGCGGGATCGTTGACAACTGGACCATCGTCCTCGCCATCATAAAAGCCTTCGGTATCCAGGCAGCGCACTTCACCGCGACTCGTCACAAACCAAACTCGCTGGCCTTCGACAAGCCCGGCGGCACAGATGCCCTGCATCGGCCAATCATGCACGCGACCGGTCGGCAGCTTTTCGCTGGAGTGCTGCCACAAGAACTTGCCATCCTTCTCGTCGTAGCAGATGAAAGCGCCCAGATCGACATCTGCGGGATAACGCTTGATGAAGCCACCCGAGTTGTTGCTGCCGACGAAAACCTTGCCGGCAGCAATCACCGGATTTCCGTAGGTCTGACTGCCCATCGAACTGACCCACTTGATGTTCTTGGCGTCGTCCTTCTTCCAAGCACCCGTCTTGCGATCGAAATCGCCAGGCGCCCACTCGGTGGGAATATTGTCGGCGATCGGCACATTATTACGGAATGACGTGCCACCCCACTGCGCCCAGTCACCGGCCTTGACCGGTGCGTTGGCCGACTTGTCGATAGCTGGTCCCTTGGTGGCAGCAGCGCCGGCAGCAGCGGCAGCCGGCTTCTTATCGTCAGCGGCAGGTTCGTCAACCTTTTTTTCATCCGCCTTCTTCTCATCCGCCTTCTTTTCATCACCCTTTTCATCGGCGGCCGCGTCGCTGGCTTTCGCATCGCCGGGTTTGGCAGTCTTGCTACCGGTGGTGTTCGAGCTGGCGGCGCGAGGCCCGGGCTTACCACCCCCGTCACTCTTGTTCTCTGCCTGGGGCGGCTGACAACCGGTCAGCAAGATCGATGTGATCAGTCCCATGACCAGAGCGCCGCCGATCATCAAGTAAGGTTTTAGGTGTTGCAACATCGGCTGATTCTCCTTAGCGATCCAATTCGTGTGATTACTTTGCATTCGGGGTCACCGTGACGTTGTCATAGAAGACTTCCGCGTTGGTGGCGTTGCCAAACAGACCCGGGCTACCGGCTTTATTGGGACGGCTGTCGACCATTTCGATGGTCCAGTCGGTCGGTTCAGGCTGATCCTTCGGCCAAACTTTACCGCGACAAATGGCCGTCCCATCCGCCTGATTGGCCACCTGGAATTTGATGAGGTACCAGGTACCAGGTTGCCACTTGAAATCGATGCGGCGGAAGTGACGATGATCGTGCGGCACCCAGCTCGTCAAAAACAACTTCTGAGCCTCGCCCTGCATCTCCAGGGTATAGCCCTGATTGATCACGCCCATGTCGGGCATTTTCTTGTCGACGACAAAGCCTTTGACATCGGTCTGGATCGTGTAGTCGTGCAGGTCGGAGTGACCGAACCAGCAGCGACTGCGCGTGCCTTTGGGAATCGTCGTAACTTTCACCATCACGTTGTTACCATCCACGGCTCGCATCGCGTGACGATAACGAGCTCCGATCCAGGTGATGGGAGCGTCTTTGAGTCCTTCGAAATCAAACTTCCAGGGGAGTGGTGGCACGATGCGAATGCGGGCTTTCCCCGACAACTCGCCAACCTTCGCGGTCACAAACGCAGCGACGTGTTCAGCCGCCGCCGGCGCGGTGAAAACGCCGTCCGCATTCACGGCCCCTGCACCCTCCACGGTAAACGCAGCGGGGGATTCCTTGAGGAACTGTCCGCGAGCGTTGAACAGACGCACGGTCAACTTCTGTTCCTCACCGGGCTTGAGCAGTAATTCACAAGGAACGACCTGCACGTGAGCAGGAGTTTGATCTTCGGCGACTGGACTTTCCTTGGCCTGAGCCGGCAGGGACTCGGCAGCGCCTTTCTTGGAGGCATCGGCGAAGCAGTACGTGGCTTCCGATGTCTGGATGTAAATGCGACCGTGTGAGCAGATGGGCGAAGCATTGCACTCTTCGCCTTGATCAAACGTGCCCTTGGCGACGAGCTTCACGCCCGCCTTGTCATCCGGCTTCAAAATCCACCAGCGACCATTCGCCTCGGTGGCATATAGTTTGCCATCGGCATACAGGAGGCTCGCGCGACCAACGGTTCCCAGCGAGAAACGCTTGCCGATCTTGTCGCCCGTTTTCGCATCAACGACCCAGAGCTTAGCGGCGTCGTCGATGGCATAAATCCGATCATCGATTTTCACCATGCCCGACTTGCCGATCCCCAGCTCTTCGACTTTCCACTGTGTCGCCTTCTCGGTGACATTGCCCTTGAGGGTGCCATCGAGCAGGGCGACCGCACCCATCGCGGTGCCTTTGACGTTTTCTTCGCTGTGGCCCATGTAGATTTTCTGGCCATCGAGCAGCGGTGGAATGTTCAGACCACGACGCGAGAAATGATACTGGAAGATCGGCACTCCGGTTCGCGGCTGAAACGCCCACACTTTGCCATCGCCGCAGCCGAGCACGAGTGCTGCTTGGCCACCAAGCTGCCCGATCACGGGAGCACTGTAGGTGGTGTCTTCGGGCAGCGGCGTGGTGCTTGTAAACCAGACGGTCTGACCCGTTAATTTATTGAAAGCCAGGATTCGATGAGCGGGTCGAGCCATTTCGGCCCAACCGATCACGACCGCGCTGATGATCACCAAGTCTTCGTGTACGACGGGAAAATTGGTACGACCACCATAGGTGCTCAGCAGCCCAAACTCTTCGTGCAACGGGCGCGACCAGAGCAGTTTGCCAGTCTCATGATCGAGACAGCAGAAGTAACCACAGACGCCCAGTGCGTAAACCAAACCGCTCGTCGGGTCAGCCACCACGGACGACCAGCCCACGCGCGTGTCTGGCACGTCGGACGACCAGACGTTAAAGGCGTATTCCCACTGAGTCTTACCGGTGGCGGCATCGACACAAACTACTTTCTCGCCCTCTTCTTTCGTGCCGGGCTTGTCGCGCACGATGGTGTAAAGTTTGCCGTTCATGACGACTGGGGTACTACGACCGCCCAAGTCGGTTCTTTTCCAGGCTAAATTGCTGCCATCGCCACCACGATGGTCCCATTTGTCGGGCAGGCCGGTTTCGCGGCTGATGCCGTTTTGTTCGGGACCACGCCAGTAGGGCCAATCGAGCGGATCAGCTTTAACGGGCGAGCGTGTGCTTTCGGCGGCGGTGGCAGCTCCTCCACCGGCAGTACCCGAACGCAGCCCGCGGGCAGAAACTCCGGTCAGCAGGATTCCTGCGACCACGACCATCGACACAGTAGTTACCGTTCGCATTCTTGTTCGGCTCAACATGACACTTCTCATAGGAGGTGGGAGCGCGTCAGACGACGCGCTGGTTTCGGTGAGCAATGGCTACAAGCTTGTGGCTGGCGGAAAGACGTTGCTGGGAAAGCGGTCGGCCGCCGGTCAACAGGCCCTATATACAAGTGGCACAAGATACGACGACGCGTGGCGAGAGGCAAGCACTCGCAAGAGGTTTCACGACTTAGCGGGATCGTCGAACCATTCGTCACTCGGATCAAACTTGGGCCAGGCGACGATGAGCACGCGCATGTTTCCGACCGCTCGGTGGCGAGTGCCGGGACGAATGAGGATACACATACCGGGCCGCACCGCGATGAACTGCTCGTTGAGCTGCATCTGGGCAGCAGGCTCGCATTCCAGGAAGTAATACGTCTCGGTGATCCGCTGATGGTAGTGCAGCCGAGCGTCGCTGGAGATTTCCGTGACATGAATCGTGGCGGGAAAATCGGGAACCTCCGCAAAAGCGCGCCGAGCGGTGCCGCAGGGACACGCAATTCCGGGCAATTGAGCAAAATCGACGAGCTCGAAAGGGGCCGCTGCTGTGAAGCTGGCACGATTGTCGGCGTTGTGCGGTGCGGCGGCGGAACTGGTCGTGGGAGTCATCGGATGTTTCTCGACGGACGCAGAAAATTTTTGATTTTACCCAAGCGGAAAAGTCTACCAGAGGGTGTGGGTGAGTGACACGTCGACCTGATCGGGATATGCGGGTGAGGTAATCACTGCTGCGCGAAAAGGGTCTTTTGAGCATGCTACGATCGGTACATTTTCACTAGGTGGAACGTCGCGCACAAATTGCCTACGAGTCGTCGTAAATCCCTATCTGAAAATTGTTTCCGAGCACTCAAGGCGTTTCGCAAAGTGGGCCGATAGGGTTAGTGTCACTTGAAGCGAACAGGCACTCTTCGGAGTGCAAGTAACGAGGCGAAAGTGGAGCGGACTTTTATCGGGTCAAGGATTGACTCGACCACTTCGACTCGATCAGACCGAGTGAACTGCGGGGTATGACCCACCCTTCCCGCACCGGCTCTAACTAACTGATTCGATCAGCTTGGTGTGGACGCCGGGATTTGTCCATCTATTAGGAGATGTGGCTCGATGAAGTTGAACATTTTTGTTGGATCGCTGGTACTCGGCTTGGGCCTCTGTACCCAGAGCTTCGGTTTCGACCTGCTCGACCGGATGCTCGGAATGAACGGCTGCGGCGCTGATACAGCCAAGAGCTGCTGCGCTGCTGCACCTTCCTGCGGAGCCGATAAGGGCTGTGCAGGCAAGGGTGGTTTGAACATTGGTGGCGGACGCCAACACCTCTGCTCGAAGAACCTGCTCGACTCGCTCGGCTCGAAGCGTTGCTGCCAGAAGGCCGGCTGTGCCGACCAGGGCTGCTCGGCCAAGGGCGGAGCCGACAAGGGCTGCGGGCTGCGTGGTGGCAATAAGGGCTGTGCGAACAAGGGTTGTGCCGCTGCTGCTCCGAGCTGTGCAGCGAAGGCTGCCCCGACCTGTGCCGCTCCAGCCGCTGCTGCTCCTAGCTGTGCTGCCAAGGCTGCTGATCCTAGCTGCGCCGCTGCCGCTGCTCCTAGCTGCGGTGCCGACAAGGCTGGCTGTGCCTCGAAGGGCAGCCGTCAGATCTGCCGACCGGGCTTGCTCGATCGGTTGATGTCGCTGAACACCAGCCTGGGCTGCAACAAGGGTTGCAACAAGGGTTGCAACACGGGTTGTGCCGCTCCAGCGAAGGCTGCTGGCTGTGCTGCTCCTGCCAAGGCTGCTGGCTGTGCCGCTCCTGCTAAGGCCGCTCACGGCCCAGCTTGTGGCTGCGACGGTCACGCCGCTCCTGCCAATGCTCCTCCAGTGAAGGGCGAAGCTGTTCCGCAGCCTCCCGCTCCAGTGGTTGATCCTTCGGCTTACCTGAACACCCAACGTCGGGTCGTTCAAGCTAGCAGCTTGGTCCGCTAAGCTCTGCTCGCTCTGAGGCTACGACGCACGATCTGCCGGGATCGCAAGATCTCGGCAGATCGTTTTTTTATGCGCAGTGCTCTTTGCTCCTTAGTCCGCTCGTCGCGAACTCCAGGCCCCAGGCAGTGACGACATCAGGTAATAAGCGCGCGGTACACTCAGCTCCATCAACAGCGACAACTCACTCGCACCAGTCGGAGCACGCCCCGCCAGTCCGCCAAAATCAAACAGCGAGATGGGCTTCTGAAAACGGACCACTCGAGTTTTATCTTTGTCGACCTTCGCCAACTCGATCACTCGATCGACCGCATCTTCTAAGAATCCGATTTCATCGACCAAGCCATTATTCTTAGCTTGATTCGCCGTGAAGATTTCACCCGTGGCGATTTTCGTGAGGGCCTCGTCATCGCTCACGAACTTCGCTCGACCATCCTTCACGATCGACTTGAACCGCGCGAAGGACTCGTCGACATAAGCCTGCATGATCGCTCGATCCTCAGCCGACATCGGCTTGGTCATGCTCATGATCTGCTTGCGCGGATGACTGGTAATCGAATCATCACGCACATTGAACTTCGCCATCAACTCGCTGACATCGTAATGCTGCAGAATGACACCGATCGAACCAGTCGTCGTCGTCGGCTCGGCATAAATTGATTTCTCTTGATGACCTACCGCCATCGATACATAGTAACCACCACTGGCCGCCATGCTGCCCATGCTCACCACCAGCGGCAACTGTCGCTCCACTCGCAGTTTATTCAGATGATGCAGAATGTAGTCAGAGCCCGTCACGGTGCCGCCAGGCGAATCAACTCGCAGCACCACCCCCACGACTGAATCATCGCTGCGAATCTGATCGATCTGTTTTTTAACGAAGCCATCACCTTCCATGATGACACCGGTGAGGTCGATGACGGCCACGGTTTGCTTGGCGAAACGCGGCCCGGAGACATGCTTTTCTTGCAGCGGCACACTGCCGTCGCCAGCTAGCCCCGCAATGCCTCGCACCAGCGAAACAAAGAACAACACCAGCATCGCCAGTCCGCCCCAAAACAGGAGCCGCTTGAGGACGCTGCGCTGCGGCGGCGGTGGTGGCGGATAGCCATACGGCCCCGGCGGATAACCATAACCAGGCGGATAACCATAACCAGGCGGCGGACCATAACCGGGCGGCAGCGGGCCTCGCACCGGCGGCGGTGCTCCCGCCGGACCACTCGCCGCCACGGGCGCTCCGGAGCCTCCTGCTGCGCCTGCCGGTCCCGTCACCATCACCGCGTCAACCACCGATCCGCTCGACCCCGTCGAGCCTCCCGAAGGTGTGGACGAATCCATACGAAAACTCCTACTTGAGAAAGAAGGGCAATTACCAATCCAAAAATACTCGGCTGTCTTACTGAGCTGCTGTGCTGGGATGCTTTTTACGGCGTTGTTGTGAGCGGCGTTGTCGTGTCGTGAGCGGTATTATTGTTAGCGGCCGTGACACCCGCTTACCGCCGGCGACGTCGCCCCTCGGTTTTCTTTTTGTTCTTGTTGACTGCGGTGGTCCGCGAACGGGAGACGGATTTTCGTGGACCACCCACCAGGCGAAAGTCAAGTTCGCGGCGGTCGATGTCCACACGGGCAATTTCGACTTGAATCACATCTCCCAGCCGATAGGCATTTCCCGCTCGACGCCCCACCAACCGATGCGTGGTGGAATCATAGTCGTAATGGTCATCTCGCAGCGAGTGTATGGAAAGTAAACCTTCGGCCGGAATCTGCAGTCCTTGAGCGAAGAGCCCAAATGATTCGACGCCCGTGACGATTGCCTCCATCTGCTGACCAATCCGCCGTGACATGTAGGTCAGCAACTTAATCTTGATCAGTTCCCGTTCAGCCGCCTGAGCTCGTTGCTCGCGTTCCGAACAATGCTCCCCTAATGACAACAATTGCTCTGCCGATTCCAGACTGCGTTTGCCTTTGGCGAGTTGATCAAATAGGCGATGGACCGTCAGATCGGGATAACGTCGAATGGGCGAAGTGAAGTGACAGTAGTCGCGACTATTGAGTGCATAGTGTCCTTCTTCGATCGGCGCGTAGTGAGCTTTTTGCATGCTCCGCAGCACCGCATAGTTGACCGCTTGTCGCTCCGGCCGCTCCCGCACTTCGTCAATCACTCGCTGAATTTCAAAGCGACTCTCGAGACTCTCACAAGAAATCCCTAGCTCGCGGACAAAGGTGGTGAGTGCTTTTAGTTTGCGTGGTTCTGGTGAAGCATGTACGCGACGCAAGAACGATCGACCGCGCGTCCGCAGCAGCGACGCCACCGCCTCATTCGCCGCTAACATGAACTCTTCGATGATCTGATGACTGAACGTGTTGACGACCGTGTAGGCACCTTCCACTTCACCCCGTCGATCAATTTTCAATTTGATTTCGGGCAACGTGAGTTCCAGGGCTCCACGCCGCAGCCGGCGGTCACGCAGGGTTCGCGCCAGTTCCGCCATCCGCGCTAAGAGCTGATGCACCTCGGGACTTAGCTGCGACTCCCAAGCCGCCGGATCCGCCAAATAGTCGTCCACTTCTTCATAGGTAAAACGTCGACAACTGCGAATCGCAGTGCGCAGGACATCCGTGGCGACGGGCGTCCCTTCCGGCGTCATCTCCATCACCACCGTGCGTGCTAATCGCACTTGCTGCGGCTGCAAACTGGCCAAGTGATTCGAGATCACCTCGGGCAGCATCGGGATCACTCGATCGGGTAAATAAACACTCGTCCCCCGCTCGCGTGCCTCGCGATCCAAGGCGCTGCCAGCGGGTACAAAGTGTCCCACATCGGCGATGTGAACCGCCAGTTGCCAGTGGCCCTGCTCTAATCTCACGAGCGAAATGGCGTCGTCGAAATCGCGCGCATCGACGGGATCAATCGTGATCACGGTCGCGGCGGTCCAGTCTTCACGCCCCGCTAAATCAGACTCGTCAAACCGCTCCGCCTGACGTCGCGCATCCTCCAGCACGTCGGCGGGAAAATCGAGTGGCAAGTTGTATTCATGAATGATGCCCAGCGTATCCACGCCCGGCTGGCCACTCGGCCCCAACACTTCGACAATCACCGCCTCCCCTTCGCTCCAGTGCGACGGAAAACGGACCATTTCGATCACGACCTTGTCATCCGTAAACGCGGACTTCGCCGAGGCATCGCCGACACTGATGGGCTGACTAAAGAGATTCCCATCGACTCGGACATAACCGCTGCCCGCTTGTTCGTAATAGCGCCCCACAAAGCGATGCGTATCACGCTCCAGAATTTCGATGATCTCGCCGCTGATGCGCTCCTGGCCACGGCGGAAGCGGCGGTCGATGCGCACCGTTACCAAGTCACCCGAGGCCGCATCGCGCGACCCCGTCGCCGGCACAAAGATATCCCCCGTGCGATCACCGCTCGTCGTCCCCCGCGGTCGAACAAAACCATACCCGGCCGCCGCGCGCCGAAAAGTTCCCGTGACCACCGCCCGCTCACCGCCACGTCCCCTAGCCGCCTTGTTTTTCGCACCAGAAGCCCCGGCCGCACGCGCCGTCTCAGAGGACGTCTCGTCCATCTCCGACTCGGCCGCTTCCGTGTCCTCGAATTCCGTCTCAGTAGATTCCATTCCCTCCGACTCAGATTCCATTACCCCCGATTCAGATTCCATTCCCTCGGACTCAGATTCCATTACCCCCGATTCAGATTCAGACTCCATTCCCTCCGACTCAGACTCCCACTCCGACTCGCTGGCGGGCACCGCGAGTTCCGCGGGCGGCGGAGTGAGCTGCTGGCTGTCGAGCGTGGTGACTGGCAAGACGAGATGATTAGGACCGTAAGCCAATCGCCCTTGCCGCACTAGCTTACGCACCGTGACTCGCAGCGCTCGACGTTCGGAATCCTCTAATCCAAGCTTGCTTGCCAACACACGAATCTTCACCGGTCGATAGGTGGGACTCGTGACGATCTCAAGTATCCGCTGGATCAGCTCCACTGGCTTCACAATCAGGTACCCTTTTTGGTCGATTCGGCCGCTTCCGCCGCGGGCTCTCCGGCTGCCGGTGCATCACCCGCATCACCGGCTGCGGCCTTACCGGACGATTTTCCTGCCGGCGGTTCATCCGAGGCGATGAAGCGAATACCGGCGCCCAGTGCATAGGCATGATCACGGTGAGTGGTGAGGTCATCGGTGACGGTCAGATCAATGGTGTATTGCCGACCGCCACGAACCGTGCGCAACAGTTGGCGTTCTAACGTGGCCACTTCCTTACCCTGCTTTCGACCTTTCAGGACATAACGCGCGTAAGCATTTCGCCCCAGTACCAGTGCCTTTGCCGGTTCCAGCACCAGCACTTGTTTGGCAGCCATTTGTGTTTCGAGTTTCGCTTGGACTGCGGCAGCATACGCTGCCACATTATCCTTGGTCACGTCTGCCTGCTCGACGTCCTCTGCCGTGATCACCATCTGCGGGAAACCCGTGCGTCCTTTGACCTGGAACGCCACGATATATTCCTTCTTTTGACTCAGCGGCGCCCATTTATCCGGAGTGGGAACTTCCAGTCGACCACTATCCAGTGGCGGCAAATCAAGGCTCACCGGAGGCAGCTGATTGACGGCGTAACTTTTCACGCCCGCACCGTCGGCCGCGTTGCCGCCCACGGCCGCTCCGCCGCCCGAGTTACCGCCCGAGTTACCACCCGAACAACCGCTCAGCAAAACCGCCAGCAGTGGCCAGAGCCAATGGAACCGGGAGCGCCCCAAAGTCCAGCGCAGGTTAGGGGAGCGTGTTGTTGGTCGAGCGGTGGATGGACGGTTCATGTTTCGGTGCCCCCATTGAATAGAATGCCAGCGTGAGCCAATCCTGGGCACGTATGATACTCTCGCCGCCCCGACTGGATATAGGCCGATGCTCGCCAGCCACCAGGAAACCCCTCCAGGTGCGAGAAAACCTCGCCAGGCACTAGGAAACAGGGTGCTAACCGCTGGCTGCCGCTTTCCAGATCCATTTTCATTGGTTATGATGCCCCGCTTAAGTTTTCTTTTCCTTACCCTGCGACCTAGTTGACGAAGGGCGTAATTTATGGCTCGTAAGACCCTCAACCGCAAAGCATTGCGTGCCGAAGCCGAGGCAGCCGAAGAAGCTGGTCTGCTCGATGAAAACGAGGAACTCGACGAGGAATCTGAAGATGAAGATGGGGAAGGAAAACCGAAAAAGAAAGCCAAAGCCAAGCGCAAGTCGAAGGCTAAAGAGCCAGCCGAAGTACGTTTAAAGCTGTACTGGGGCGTCTACAACTACTCGATGAAGCGCGTCGCTCTGTACGACTACAGCCAAAAGCGACAAGCGGAACAGAAGGCAACCGAACTGAGCCAACCGGGCAAGTCGCTGCATTTCGTGCAGCGGGTCAAAGAACCGATTAAAGAAGAGTAAATTCGCTCTGCTCGGTGGACCGCTAACGGTCGCTCACTGCTGGTAATCAGCCCTCGGCAGCGGTGCAACAAGTCCTCAGACCCGTTGCACCGCCTCGACGTATCATGAAGCGTTCAAGCCCGCCTCTGCGGGCCCAACTTCATCGCTCTTATTCGGATGAGTTGGGCCGCGATTCTCTGCCAAGTAGCCTTGCCGCAGGCGGGCGTAATCGGCGGCTGACGGTAGTTCGGCGGTGATTTGCCCCTGAGCGATCGCTTGATCAAAGAGTCGCTGCAGAAAAGGACGACACCAGCCGCACCCCGTTCCCGCACCCTGACAATGACTTAGCTCCCCCACACGTCGCGGCTTCTCCACACGCAAAAAGTTGATCACTTTGCGCTGCGTGACATGAAAGCAGAGACAGAGTTCATCATCGAGATTCACGTCACGAATTTCCTAGCGGTGATTTTTCCCTAGTGGCAAGGCAGCTGCTGGCTACCTGCCACGCGCAGGGTGGGTCGAGTGAACTGCCAGCTAGGCAGTCGCGGTGGCCAATCGCAACGCAATGCGACACGCCATTTCGAATTGGGGAATCGCCAGGGATTCCGCCACGGTGTGAGGAGAAACCTGGCCACACCCCATGGTAACGGAGGGAATTCCGTGCGCCGTTAGCCAGTTGGCATCGAGCCCACCATTGGAAATCGCTCGGATCGGTTCGCCACCTAATTCGCGTATCACCCGCTCGGCCTCTAACACACACGGCTCGCGATCATCGAGCCGAAACGCTTCGTAGTCCAGTCGACCGGCAATCGAGACGCTACCGGTAACGCCCTCGACGCTGCGCACCTCTTTAGCAGCACTTGTGAACGCGCGTTCGATCGCGGTAATGATTTTCTGGCGAAACCTGGGATCATGGCTACGTGCTTCCGCTCGTAGTCGCACCAAGTCCGTGACGACATTGGTCGCTTCCCCACCCTGAATCACGCCCACGTTACTCGTCCCACGCTGATTTCCCTGACGAACATCGCCGTGCCAACCACCGCGCTGGAGATCCGCAATCGCCAGTGCCGCAATCGCAATCGCACTCACACCTTTTTCGGGAGCACCACCGGCGTGACTGGCCAGACCGCGCACTTCGATGTCCATCCGGTAACCACCGGTCGCACCGACGGTTAATTTGGTGGCGCCGCCGCCATCCCAGTTGAAAGCCAGCTTCGGTTTCCCTAACAAGGATTTCTTAACATGGCGAGCTCCGTTGAGTCCCACCTCCTCCTGTACGAACCAGCAAAACGTTAGCGGTGGATGCGGCAGATTGCGGCGCTGCAGTTCCAAGAGTGTGTTCAGTAACACCGCCGCTCCGGCTCGATTATCCGCGCCCAATCCCGTGGCCGGATTCGCCGAACGTACCTCAGCGCCCTTGCGCTTCGGCTCACAGCCAACGCAGATGGGAACCGTATCCAGGTGCGCGGTGAGCAGGCGGCGTGGAGCTTTGAAAGTGCCGGGCAATTGCACGATGAGATTGCCACAATTCCCGGGTAGTCGACTGTGCCGATGAGCATCATCGAAGCGGATGAAATCGGCGGACAGGCCAGCCGCCGTTAACTGCTGCACGACATAATTCGCAATCGCCTGTTCATCGCCACTGCGCCCGGAGATCGGCATCATCTCCAGCACTAAGCGCAGCGCTTCACGCAAATCCGGTTCCGGTCCCACCCCAGCACTTGGAGCTGACACCGAAGATTTCTTGGACACACCTGTCGATTGAGCACGCGCCATGACAAACACACTCAGAAAAGAAAACCTGTGGGCCGGAAAGATTCCTGGGAACGGCTGCGAGGATTGCCCTCGCCCGGTCCGCGAGCGTATCTTAGCAGAACTCGTCGTCTGAGCTGTACTCCTGGCAGGCCCTTTGTGCTGCCCTGAATTTTTGCCAACCGAATGCGCTTGCCAACCACGAAACTCGAACTGCCCAGTCGTTCCATGAAGCCACACCTGCTTGACCTGCTCCCGACCTCGGCCCGCGACTGGATGAAAGCGCAAGGCCAGCCGAGTTATCGTGGGCAGCAGTTGCGGCAGGCGATCTGTCAAAGTCGCGTCGCCGAGATTGCTCAAATCACGGCGCTCCCCCAGCAGCTACGCGAGCAACTAGCGACGGAATTCACGCTTTGGACAGGCCAGATTGTGCGGCATCTGCAAGCGGCTGATGGCACCGAAAAACTGCTGATTCAGTGGCCCGACGGTGGCCGCATTGAATGTGTCTTGCTGCGCGACGGCGACCGGCGCTCGATCTGTATCAGCACGCAAGTTGGCTGTGCCATGGGCTGCGTCTTCTGTGCCAGCGGGCTGGATGGAGTCGATCGCAACTTAACGGCCGGCGAGATACTCGAGCAGATCTTGCGACTCCAGCGGCTATTACCCACCACGGAACGACTCAGCCACATCGTTGTGATGGGCATGGGTGAACCGCTGGCGAACCTGGATTCACTGCTGCTGGCCTTGGATGTGGCCAGTGACAGTCAGGGGCTGGGAATTAGTCCACGGCGCATCACGATTTCCACGGTCGGCCTGCCAGCGTCGATGGAGCGATTAGTGGCGCGGCAAGCGAAGTATCAGTTAGCCGTTTCCTTGCACGCTCCCAACGATCAACTGCGCGACCAGTTGGTACCCGTGAATCGCAAGATCGGTTTGGCTCCCGTCATGGATGCGGCAGATCTTTACTTCCAAGAGTCCGGGCGGCGCTTGACGTTCGAGTATGTGCTGCTGGCGGAACTAAACGATCGTCCCGAACATGCCCGACAACTCGCGGCACTCCTGCGCGGTCGTACCGCACTCCTCAACGTCATCCCCTATAATCCCGTGGCGGGACTTCCCTACCAGACTCCGACTCCTCAGGCGCAGCAGCGGTTTCGAGAGATTCTGGAACGAGCCGGAGTGAATGTACAATTCCGGCAGCGCAAGGGAGATGCGATTGAGGCCGCCTGCGGACAACTCCGCCGGTCCACACCACCCGCCGCAGTTCCAGCACTGGTGACGAAGATTGAGTGATAGACAGGCGCGAGGTATGTCAGCAACTTTTACCACGCGCCGGTGTTTGATGGGCCAGTGTTTAATGCGTCGGTCCCTCCCACGGTCGATGACATGAATGATGTGAGCGGCGCAGTCCCCGAAATTCGCGACTTCGAGACACTCGATCCCGACGTCCGATTGATGCTCGAAGTACAAGCCGATCAAGCGGCTGCCTTCCAGGAATTGGTGCTGCGCTATCAAAATCGACTCATCGCCGTCTTGGGAAATCAGGTCCATGATCGAGACTTAGCCGAAGAACTGGCGCAGGAGGTTTTTCTGCGAGTTTATCGCGCGCGGAAAAACTACCTCCCGGACGCCAAATTTTCGACTTGGATTTTCACGATCGCCCATAACGTCGCCGCCAACGCCCTCCGCTCCCGGTCACGCCGGCGCGAAGTTCGTTTGCAACCCAGTAATCCCCACGATTCCAACCCGTTTTCACTGGAACAACTCGCTACCGCCCGCAGCGGCCAACAGCCCACTCGACGACTCGATAACCTCGAAATCACCGAGATCGTCAAGCAGGCGATCGAGTCACTCGGGGACCAACAGCGAATGGCACTCCTCCTGTCCAAATACGAGGAAATGAGTTACGCGGATATTGCCAAAGCGATGGAGCTCAGCGTCTCCTCCGTGAAATCCTTACTCTGGCGAGCTCGGGAAAACCTGCGGCTCGCCTTGGAACCGTATGTTCAGGAAGGAACACGCCCCTCCCCATGAACACGCATCTCAAAATCGACGAACCACTCCAGCCTCCCGACGAAGCTCAATTGGTCGCCTACCTGGATGGCGAACTGCCAGCGGAGCAAGCACGCCAGGTGGAGCAGCGCATGGCCGATGATCCTGCCTGCCGAGCACGCGTGCGCGAATTGCAGCGCGCCTGGGATCTGCTCGACGAATTACCACGCGCCAGTGCCCGCACCGAATTCGCCCGCAGCACCATCGAAATGGTCGCTCAGCAAGTTGAACTGGAAGCTCAAACCACAACCGTCGGTCACGCTCGACGCCGACAACTAAGCTGGCTGATCGGAGTGGCGGGTGTCGCAGTCGCCACGCTACTCGGTTACCTACTCGGCAGCTACGTTTGGAAATCACCCGACGAGCAACTGCTCACCGACCTACCCGTCATCGAAAACATCGATCACTACCTGCAAGCGGGTGACGTTGAGTTTCTACGAATGTTGGAACGGGAGCGTCTGTTTGATGAGGAGCCGAGTGATGCGCCGTAAACTGCTCGCTATCCCCCTCTCCCTGACGCTGCTGAACGTCACCGTGCCAGCTCCACCGGCCAGCGCCGAGGAAACGCTCGAGGAACGTCGCGCACGACTTAAACAACTCGCCCCCGATGAACTCTGGCAGTTAGCCATCAAGCAGGAACGCTTCCAGCAACTCCCTCCCGCTCGCCAAGCCGACCTGCGCAAGTTTCATGGTGATCTGCAAACCGATCCCCAAGCCGACAAACTTCAGGAAATACTCAATCGCTATCACGAGTTTCTCCAGACCCTGCCGGCCGCACAGCGAGCCGAACTATTGAGTTTATCGGCTGAAGAACGAGTGGCTCGCATTCGCAAGATTCAGCAGGATCGTCAAAAAGAAGATGAACGGCGTCAGGGTGGCGGTCGCCCCATCGATCCTGCCGATCAAAAAGCGATCCTCGATTGGCTCGACCAACTCGCCATCCGACACGAAACCGAGTTCACTCAGAATTCCAATCCTCGCTTTAAAGAGTTTCTGGAGCAGATCACGGATGAACGTCGCCGACGATTAATGCTCATCGGCGCCGCCCTGCGAACTCGCGGTGAATCGAGTAAGCCCTGGAGCCCCTCCGAACAAGAAGTCCAGGAACTCGTCGCCCAGCTCTCCCCCAACCTCCAACGTGATCTCGAGTCGAGAAAAACTGCCGAGGAACGGCTCGAGCGAGTGCAAGAACTCATCCGCTGGTCTTTCTTCAGCCTCTGGCAACCCAGCGCCGAAGATCTGGAACGCTTCTACAGCCAAGACCTCTCCGTCGCCGATCGCGATTGGCTCGATGCCATGCCCCGCGAACGCTTCCAGCGCGAACTCCGCAAATTGTACGCGGAACGGATGGGGCGACGCGGTGGCGAAGGCCCACGGCCCCCCTTCCCTTTCGGCTTCCCCGGTCGCGGCCCAGGCCATCGCCCCGATTAGCTCCAGCCGGGGTTGCGCACGGAGACACGGGATTGTTTCGCACGGAGACACGGAGGCACGGAGAGGACGAAATGCGGAGAAGACGAGGTGCGATCAGGAGAAATAAATAGGACGGAAATGAAGGGACGTGAATAATGAAATGCCGAGCCAAAGTTTGTGCCGGCAAGCAGAGAATAAAAGCTGATCAAGTTTCATCAAACAAGTGATCTGTTTTTATTAAACTATTCGCCAACAGATTTCTTCCATCAAAAACAATCATCATCCCAATTCTCGACCTCTATTCCCCAATCAAAAAATCCTCCGTGCCTCCGTGTCTCCGTGCGAAACAAAAACCCGTGTCTCCGTGCGAAACGAACCAGACTCGCTAGTCCGCTTTTTTCTTCTTACTGGACGGCTGACTGGGCTTCACGAGGCCATCGCGAGTGGCATCTTGCGTGAAACGATCGCGAGCGGAATTCCAGAGGGCTTGCAATTCAGCAACCTTGTCTGGCATTTGAGCCGCCAGATTCTTCTGTTCAGCGCGATCGGTGGCGAGGTCGTAGAGTTCCCAGGCGTCGCTGTTTTTGAGTGCCACGAGTTTCCAATCGCCTTTTCGTAGCGCTCGATTCCCTTCGTGCAACCACCAGAGGTAATCGCGAGCGACCGGTCGATCCTCGGCCAAGGTGGGCACCAGGCTTTTGCCGGGCAAATTCGCAGCGGGCTCGATACCGGCCAGCTCCAATACGGTGGGAACCACGTCGATGACGTGTCCAGGGACATGCCGCAGTTCACCTGTGGCCTTGATTCCGCGTGGCCAATGAGCGATGAGTGGGGTCGCGATACCGCCCTCGTGGACCCACGTTTTATGACGTCTGAAGGGCGTATTCGCGGCACTCGACCAACCTGGTCCCAGGCAGAGAAAGGAAGCTTCGGAGCCGGGCGCTGCGGCAGAGTCATGACCATCTCCCCGCACCATAATCTCGGCACTCGCGCCATTGTCGGACAGAAACAAAACCAGTGTGTTTTCCCAGGCATTCATCGCTTTGATCTGCTCGATGATCCGACCAATCTCGCGATCCATGCAGGCGATCATGGCGGCATGAATGGCCATTTTTGTAGCCTGAAATTGCTGCTGCTCGGCAGTCAATTCCTTCCATGGCAAAGTTAGATTGACTTCACCGGGCCCCAACTTTTGCAGCGCGTTGGGAAAGGGATAGGGCGGACCCACCTCGCGTTCCAGAGCGGCCAGCGGCGTGCGAATCAGGCCTGCTTCGCGTTGCCGTCCATAGCGCTGCTGACGCACCTCGTCCCAGCCTTGATCGTACTGGTGTAAAAAGCGAGCGATCTCGGCGGCGGGTGCCTTCAGGGGAAAGTGCGGAGCAGTAAAAGCGACGTAAGAGAAAAACGGCTGGTTCGGTTGGTCTTTGGCATGCTGACGCAGATGATCAATGGCGTAATCCGCTATCGCCGTCGTCACGTAATAGCGATCATCCGCGGTCGCGGCGGGCAGCGGCTGATCATCGACTAAATGTTGCTTGGGAACAAACAGCCGGTCGTGATCTTCGATGCTGTAGGAGCGATCGAAGCCGGCTTTCAAGCGCGGACCATCGATATGCCATTTGCCGCTATGGTAGGAGCGATAATTGCGAGCTCGCAGCAGTTCCGGAAGTAACCGCGCCCAGGCCGGGCGAGTGGCCTGGGCGCCGCCCGGCACCGTCGGCAGTGCATCGCGGCGAATTTGCTGCGCATAGTAGCCGCTCAGCAGCGAGCCGCGCGTGGGCCAGCAGCGTGCCGTGTTATAGAACTGCGTGTAACGCAAACCGCGCTGAGCGAGTTGATCAAGGTGCGGGGTTGGGACTTCGCTGCCATAACAGCCGAGATCGGCAAAGCCTAAATCATCGGCCATGATGAGCACGATGTTCGGCGGCGTTTCAGCGGCTCGTAGCGGTCGTTCCCCGAGCCCTGCTAGCTCACCCGCCGGGAACCAGCCGATTGACCAACAGACCGCCAGAGTCACAGCGAACAGCCCGCGAATTCTTGACATCAGCCACATCCTCCGACGTCCTTGCGTTCTCGTTTTACTCACCGCGCTGCTCTTCAGTTGCGCTGCTTGTAACCGCACTACTTACTAACCGCACTGCTTACTAACCGCGCTGCGCATGGACCAACGCGGCCGTGTAACCCAGCAGATCAACGCGTTCTTTGCAGTGCTCAGCGACGATATCGTACTGTCCTGATTGCTGCGCCAGGTCGAGCAGCGATGGCGCTAACCCTTGACTCGGTGTGGTACCAGGCAGCAGCCGTAGTGAGGCTGTCAGGGCCTCTTGGGCCTGCCCCACTCGCGCGAGCAAATCGATATAGACCTCGATTGGCCCCGTGCCACTGTGAGACGGATCACAGGCCTCTGCTTGTTGGCGGAAGAAGGCGAGTGACGCTTCACGATCTTCGTTCAGGAGTGCCTGGAAGAAACGAGCATGACTGGGATAGAGTTCCGCGAAGGGCTCATCACCCACATATTGAAACTGACTATGTAGTCGTCGACCATATTCGGTTAGATCCAGTGCCAGGCGGAGCAGTTCGGGCTGATCGAGCAAGCGAGCGAAACGCACTACCGCCGCTAAATGCGTCGTATCGACATGATAGGAGAGTTCTTGAAAGAGCCAGGGGCGTTCCGCTACCAAGTCGCGCAGCGTCGACTCGCTCGGCGTCTGCCCTTCTTGACGAGCGATGTCCGCTTTCACGTTAGCGGTTAGTTCACGGTAGAGATGCCGCAGCAACAACTCCGCCGCGATCCGCTGATCGGCACGACTGTGTCGCGGCATTTCGGATTCAAACGTCGTGATGGCATTACAGGTTCCGTAGTTTTGCAATACGAGCTGAAAACCACGTTCCACATCCACCGCCTCGCGCAGACAAACATCAATCAACTCTTCCACCCGTTCATCTTCCGCTTCCACGGAGCGCAGCAGTTCCGCTGCCGCACGTTTGTCACCCACCGGGCGCAGATAAAGCCACCCCTCGCGCACTCGACCCTCGCTCAACAAACAAGTGCCGACTTCACGACAGGCGGCAATCAAGCCATCTTCCAACTGATTACGCACTGACTCCGAGAGTTCATCCCCCGAGTCGCCATAGAGCAGTGGCAGACCAATGCGATGCCGAACCTCCATTTTCAGAGATTCAAACAATTCATGATATTTCTTTGCTTCTCGAAGTTCGTGAGAAAGCGCTGCGAGTGCTGCGGCGACTCCACCGCTCTTCATCGCCGCTGCGACAACATCAAATTCGTTGGCCACCATGGACAAGTCTCAGGCTTCGCGTGGGGAGGTAAGTCAACAAGCGGCGAGTGCAACCCCGAACCGCTGTTGGTAAGGGTCCCTAATGTAACAGTTGCCTCCGCCTCGCTCCACCCACTCGCCCCGACCAAACGGCGCGGGTAGAGTGAAGCCACTATGTCTACAAACTCCCCTCGTTTCGCTGGTTTACGGGTGGCCGCCTTCGAAAGTCGGCAAGCGGGTGAAATCGCTCGACTGATTGAACGCGCCGGGGGAATTCCCTTCGTCAGTCCGTCGATGCGTGAAGTACCGCTGACCGACCAGCGCTCGGCCATCGAGTTCGCTCATCGCCTGATAACCGGCGGCATCGATGTCGTCATCTTCATGACAGGAGTTGGATTTCGGCAGTTGCTGTCAGTTGTCGAACGGCACGTGGACCGACAGCGATTTCTCGATGCCCTGACGGACGTCGCCACGATCGCACGCGGTCCCAAACCCTACGCCGCCATGAAAGAAGTGGGGCTCACCGCACGACATCGAGTGCCGGAGCCGAACACCTGGCGGGAACTACTGACGACCATCGATCGGGAACTCACGATCCGCAATCAAACGGTCGCCATTCAGGAATATGGTAAAACGAACCCTAGTTTGAGTGCCGGACTGGAAGCGCGCGGGGCTGTGGTGCTCCCCGTAGCGATCTATCGCTGGGAGTTACCCGAAAACCCTGAGCCACTCTGGCAGAATATCGCTCGGATCGCAGCCGAAGAAATTGACGTGGTCCTGTTTACCTCGGCTCAACAAGTCGTCAACATGTTGGACCAAGCGGACCAACGAGGCATGGGCAGCCAGTTGCGGCGAGCCTTGCAGCGTATGGCGGTGGTGTCGGTCGGACCGACGACCAGCGAAGCACTCCGCGATCACGAATTACCGGTCGACATTGAACCTGCACATCCGAAAATGGGATCAATGGTGCAAGTGGCGGCCGAACAATCCGCGGCTGTACTGGCTCGCAAACGCACTTCTCCCAGCATCCAAACTATGTCTGAACTATCACTCGATACACTGGTCTTGCCCGATTGGTTTCACAGCCCGTTCATGAAGGCTTGTCGAGGTGAATCGACCAAAGTCACTCCCATCTGGTTGATGCGTCAAGCGGGCCGCTACATGGCGGAGTATCGCGACGTACGCTCGAAGGTTTCATTCCTGGAACTGTGCAAGAACCCGCAGCTCTGCGCGGAAGTGATGGCCACCGCCGTTCAACGACTCGGTGTGGACGCCGCGATCATCTTCTCGGACCTGCTACCAATCCTGGAACCGATGGGCCTGCAGCTCGAGTTCACGAAGGGCGATGGCCCTGTTATTCACAACCCGGTTCGCAGTGGCCGCGATGTCGACCGAGTGCGTGAATTGGAAACGATGCAGGAGCTGAGTTTCGTACCCGAGACGGTACGACAAACTCGCGCGGCGATTCCTGGTGATATCCCTGTAATCGGCTTTTCCGGCGCCCCCTTCACACTCGCCAGCTACATCATTGAAGGCGGTTCCAGTCGCAATTACCTGCACACCAAGCAGCTCATGTATACCGACCCGGGCGCCTGGCGCACGCTCATGGAAAAGCTCGCTCGCGCCATCATCCGGTACTTGCAAGCCCAAATCGAGGCTGGTGCGCAGGCTGTGCAGATCTTCGACTCCTGGGTCGGTTGCCTGGGACCCGATGACTACAAACGTTACGTGTTGCCCGTGATGCAGCAGATTTTCGCGGGACTCGATCCCGACATCCCCGTTATTCATTTTGGTGCCGGTAATCCGGCGCTCTTGCCGTTAATCGCCCAAGCGGGTGGCCGAGTGATCGGCATTGATTGGCGAGTGCGTTTGGATGAGGCTTGGCGAACGGTGGGCTACGATCGTGCCGTCCAGGGAAATCTGGACCCCGCCGTGCTGCTGTCCACTCCCGAAGAGATCCGCAAGCGAGCCGCCGAAGTGCTGGCTCAAGCCGAAAATCGGCCGGGACACATTTTCAATCTGGGGCATGGGATCCATCAGCAAACGCCCGTCGACAATGTGATCGCGCTGGTCGATGCAGTTCACGAATTGAGCAGCAAGCGGCGCACCAGCCCGTAGCGAGTTCCGCGTTATGTTTGAACGACGCTCTCTTCGCTGGCCTATTATCTTCGGCGTCGTGATGATCATCCTGCTGGTGGCACTCACCATCGGCTGGGTGCTGCTGTCGGTATTCGGAGCTTTACAAGACAGTCGACTGGCGACGTTCTACTGGACGCTCTTGCCCGTCGGCGCTCTGCTGCTGCTCGTCGTTTTAATCGGTGTGATCTTCTATCTTACGCTCACCGTGAAGTCGGTGAATCTCAGTCGCCGACAATCGAATTTCATCGACAGCGTCACTCACGAACTAAAATCTCCGCTCGCGTCGCTCAAGCTTTATCTGCAAACACTCAACCGCCGCACGGTCACCGCTGATCAAGCCATCGATTTCCATCGCTACATGCTCGCCGATGTCGAACGACTCGATCAACTCATCAATCAACTGCTCGATGCCGCGCGCCTGGAACGAGTCTCGCGCGAACAGGAAATCGAAGATGTGGAGCTGTCGAGTTTGCTGCGGGAGTGCGCGGAAGCAGTTTGTTTACGGCATCGAGTGCCGAGTGAGACGGTAGAACTGCGCGGCGAACCCTGTATCGTCCGCGCGGCACGAGTTGATCTCGATATGATCTTTCGCAATCTCATCGACAATGCCATCAAGTACGCCAACGACCTTGAACCGCAAGTCATCGTCTCTTGTCGGCCGCTGCCGCTAGCGTGGATTGAAATTCGAGTGGCGGACAACGGACGTGGAATTCCACCCACCGCGCGCCGTAAAATCTTCGGTCGCTTCGTGCGACTCGGCTCGGAACTCGAACGAGACAAACCGGGAACTGGCTTGGGACTTTACATCGTAGGAACACTCGTGAGACGATTACGAGGTCGCATCCGAGTGCGCGATCGTGGCTCCCTGCCAGGTACCGAATTCGAAGTGCAGTTAGCGGGTGAACGCGCGTCGACACCCGTGAACGATCCCAGTCTCAGGCCGACCGACCCCTGAATCCCCCTGATCCGCACCGCGCTGGCATAACCATCCGGAATACCAACGAACCGACCAGTCACCGTGCCGAAAATTGCCGAAGATTGGTGAAAAAACGAATAGATAACGTGAGCATGCGATGAATAAATACTGGTTAGTGAAGACCGAACCGGAAACGTTTTCCATTGACGATTGGCTGCGACAGCCTCAGCAGACAACCTGCTGGGATGGGGTGCGAAATTATCAAGCACGCAATTTTCTTCGCGATGAAATGAAACTGAAGCAGCGGGTGCTGGTCTATCATTCCAATGCTGCACCACCGGCCATCGTCGGAGTTGCCGTGGTGGTGCGCGAATCGTATCCCGATCACACTTCCTGGGACCCGCGCAGTCATTATTATGATGAAACATCCACTCCTGCTGCTCCGCGCTGGTTCATGGTCGATCTGCAGTTAGAAACCAAATTCGATCAGCCACTGTCACTCGACCAATTACGAACCGTCGCCGCACTGCGAGAAATGGAACTACTGCGAAAAGGTTCGCGGCTGTCGGTCCAGCCCGTGCGAGCCACCGAATTCCAAACCATCCTGGCTCTGGCCCAAAAGTCCGGAAAGTGATTTCCCATGTCACAGCATCTTCAGGATGAGAAGCGGCAGCAAATGATGCACGTAACTCGACGAATGGCCTGCGTGACCGTTTTTTTCCTCATGGGTCTCGTGGGGTTACGGTGCTACCACTCCAACTGCCAACCGCTCGTGACCAACATGGCCCTGCTCACCGTGGCCATGGGCGAAGAACGTCCCCAGCCGCCGACTACTCCTCCGCAATTCAATCGCGACATCCGACCGCTGCTTTCCGATCTTTGTTTCCAGTGTCATGGTCCGGATGAACGTCAACGACAAGGCAATTTGCGACTCGATCAACTGCAGGATGATGAAGCCCCAGGAGAGCAAAAAGAGGATAGGGCCCGGGGAGCGCGACGAGTACTGACGCCAGGTAAGCCGGATCAAAGCGAACTCTGGCGTCGTATTCAATCGACCGATCCGGAAGAACGCATGCCGCCTCCGCAGACTGGACGTCAAGTCACCGCCGCGCAATCGGAGTTGATTCGACGCTGGATCGCCGATGGTGCGCCGTGGCAGGGCCACTGGGCCTATCAGCCAATTGAACGTCCACCGGTTCCCGCTGACCCATCCCCAAATAAAAATGCTCGCCACCCGATCGACCGCTTCATCCGCCAGCGTTTACCTGCGGTGCAGCTAACGCCCGCACCAGCCGCCGAACCGCACGAGCTGGCCCGCCGTGTGACGCTCGACTTGACCGGCTTGCCCGCCACGCTGGAGCAGCAAGCAGAATTTCCTGGTGCTAACGACGTCGATGCGTACGAGCGCTATGTCGATCGACTGTTGGCATCGCCCCGCTGGGGTGAGCGACTGGCGGCGCGTTGGCTCGATGCCGCCCGCTATGCAGATACCAGTGGCTATCAAAACGACGGACCTCGTTACATGTGGCGCTGGCGCGATTGGGTACTCGACGCCTGCAATCATGATTTACCATTCGATCAATTCACCGTCGAGCAGATGGCTGGAGACTTGCTTCCCAGCGCCACTCTACAACAGCGCATCGCCACCGGCTTTCATCGTAATCATCGCGGCAACGCTGAAGGTGGCATTATTCCCGAAGAGTATGCGGTGGAATATGTGATCGATCGTGTGGACACCACCGGCACCGTTTGGCTCGGACTCACACTTGGCTGCGCCCGTTGTCATGATCACAAATTCGATCCCATCGCGCAGCGGGATTACTATTCGCTCTATGCCTACTTCAACAGTATTCCGGAATTTGGTCGAGCGATTAAAGAAGGCAACTCACCGCCCTACCTGCCTGCGCCCACCGCGCTGCAACTTGAACAACAGCAGCAGCTCGCGACCCTGCGACAAGACGCCGAACGCGAAGTTGCGCGCTGGCAAGAGTCCTTGCAGCAGCAGCAATCAGCCTGGGAGCTGCGAATTCAACAAGGTCAGTTACCTACGCAGCCGCCCCTGAATCCGCATTGGAATCGTACCGCCGATCTCGTGGCTCACTTCGCCCTCGATGATGCTGGCTCGACCGGCAACCTAATCGATTTGACGTTTTCTCCCGGACGAATTCGACAAGCTCTCAACGTGTCGCAATCGCGCGTCGTGGAACTCGGTGAAATAGCAGGCTTTGGTTACACCGATGCTTTCACGCTGGCCGCTTGGATTCAGCCGACCAGCAGCCAGCTAGCTGAAAAAGCGGCCGGCACCAGTACCTCAGCGAATGCTGCATCGAATGCTGCATCGAGCGCTGTATCAAAAGCTGCCTCGGTGCAGCCGATCGTGAGCAAAATGACCAATGTCGCGCAGGGTGATGGCTACTGCTGGCAACTGTCCGGCGGCAAGCTGCAGTTCTTGCTCGTCAAACGCTGGCTCGATGATGCGCTGCGAGTTGAAACGCGAGATCCCATTCCAGCGGGCGACTGGCAACATGTCGCCGTCACGTACGATGGTTCGCGATTGGCGTCGGGAGTACGAATCTATGTGAACGGTCAATCGGTGCCACTCACCGTGCAACTGGATGCACTCAATCAAACAATCACCACGAAAGAGCCGCTGCGTATCGGAGCGGGAAGTGGATCGCAGGCGCGTTTTCAGGGACTCATCGATGACCTGCGCATCTATCGAGCGGCTCTGGAAGGAAAAGATGTCGAGCAACTGGCTAGTGATATGCCGATTCCCGACATCATCAAACTTGCTGCCGATCGTCGCTCTCCCGCCGCCGCTCGCAAGCTGCGCGAATATTTTCGACACGAGTATGCCTCCGCCGAAATTCAACGTGCCTACCAGCAACTCGGCCAGGTGATTAGTCAGCAGCAAACGCTCGCCGAAAGCATCTCCACGGTGATGGTCATGCAGGAGTTGCCGGAGCCCAAACCAGCGCATGTCTTGATTCGTGGCGAGTACGATAAGCCGGGTGAAGTCGTTGGTCGTCGTGTGCTAACTCAACTGGGTGCCGCACCGATGTCCCCACTTCCCGCCAATCGCTTGGGACTCGCTCAGTGGCTCATCAGTCCCAGCCATCCGTTGACCGCTCGAGTGGCCGTGAATCGTTGGTGGCAGATGTTGTTTGGGACCGGGCTGGTGAAAACGACCGAGGATTTTGGCTCGCAAGGTGAACCTCCCAGTCATCCCGAATTACTCGACTGGCTGGCGACTGAATTGCGGGCACCGGGTGGTGATGAGCAGGCTGCACTGGCCTGGAGCGTGAAGCGACTCGTGCGTGACCTGGTGACGAGCGACACCTATCGTCAATCGTCCCATCTTTCACCCGCCGCTCGGCAAATCGATCCCGAAAACCGCTGGCTGGCGCGTGGGCCGCGATTTCGACTGCCCGCCGAAATGATTCGCGATCAAGCCTTGGCGGCCAGCGGTCTGCTCGTCAGCCGAATCGGTGGCCCGTCGGTGAAACCATATCAACCCGCAGATCTATGGAAAGACCTGGCGACCGATACGAACTATCCACAAGATCATGGTGCCGGACTTTATCGTCGCAGTCTGTACACGTATTGGAAACGAACGGTGGCACCGCCCACGATGGTCACCTTCGACGCCTCGGGACGCGAAACTTGCACGGTGCGTGACACCCGCACCAACACTCCGCTGCAGGCACTCACCCTCCTCAACGAAACCTCGTTCGTGGAGGCAGCCCGAGTACTCGCCCAGCGAGTTCTGCTCGAAGGCCCCGAATCGGACGAACAGCGACTGCAATATATGTTTCAGTTGCTGCTGGGACGAACACCACGAGCTCGCGAACAAGCGATTTTGCTCCGCAGTTTAACCGAGCATCGGCAACGCTATGCGAGTGATCCCCTGGCGGCCAAGAAAGCGATCGCGGTTGGGGAGTATCCTGTTGCAGAGCGTTTGGTGGCGGCCGAGTTAGCGGCCTTCACAACCGTCGCCAGCCTGTTATTGAATCTTGATGAACTGGTGAACAAGCCATGAGTAGACCTGTTGTGGAACAGTCAGAACTGGCGTCGCGGCGACGCTGGCTTGAAAGCGTTTTGCGCAACTGCGGCGGCACCCTCGGTGGCCTCGCTCTCGCGAGTCTGTGGGCTCAGGATTCCTGCCACAGCACAACAGGTCTTGCCGGCTTGATCGGTGGCCGCAGGTTGTCGGCTGCGGAACCCGGCGCAAAGCAGAACGCAAAACCCGGCGCGAATCCTGGGACCACATCTGTCGGTTCGGAAACACCCGTGCTGCCGGGCCTACCCGGGCTTCCTCATTTTGCTGCTCGAGCGAAGCACATTATTTATCTGTTTCAATCCGGCGCTCCTTCGCAACTAGATCTCTTCGATTACAAACCGCAGCTACAAGCGCGTCGTGGCAGCGAGCTACCCGACTCGATTCGTCAAGGTCAGCGACTGACGGGTATGACCTCGAAGCAGGAAAGCTTCCCGATCGCACCCACGCGCTATCGCTTCGCGCAACACGGAAAGAGTGGCGCTTGGGTGAGCGAACTGCTGCCACACACGGCCGGTATCGCTGATGAACTCTGTTTCATCCGCACGATGCATACGCAGGCGATCAACCATGATCCGGCGGTTACGTTTTTTCAAACCGGAAATCAACTGGCGGGCCGGCCCAGCATGGGAGCATGGGCCTCGTATGGACTGGGCACCGAGAACGCGAACCTTCCCGCGTTCGTCGCCTTGGTCTCGCAAGGCAGCGGCAACCCGAACGACCAGCCACTTTACGATCGACTCTGGGGCAGCGGCTTCCTCCCTACTCGCTATCAAGGTGTGAAATTCCGCTCGGTCGGCGATCCCGTGCTCTACTTATCCAATCCACCCGGCGTCTCGGCGGACACGCGCCGACGAGTGCTCAATGATCTTGCGGAACTCAACCAGTTGCAGTCGGATACCGTGGGCGATCCCGAAATCGCCACTCGCATGGCCCAGTATGAGCTTTCGTATCGGATGCAAACGTCCGTCCCCGAGCTCACAGACTTCTCGCAAGAACCCGCTCATCTGCTCGAGCAATATGGTCCGGACGTCAAACGCCCCGGCTCGTATGCCGCTCACTGCCTGCTCGCGCGACGACTGGTGGAACGCGGAGTTCGTGCAGTGCAATTGTCGCTGTCAATAGACGGCTACGACATTGCCTGGGATACCGGGCACGACAACATCGAAGGTGGTCATACAGTACTGGCGCGGGCCTGTGACGAGGGAATCGCGGCACTGATTCAGGACCTGAAACAGCGTGGTCTGTTTGAGGAAACGCTGCTGGTGTGGGGCGGCGAATTCGGCCGCGCGCCCACGTCTGAAGGACAGAAGGGTCGCGACCATGATCACTACGGCTACACCGTCTGGCTGGCCGGCGGCGGCGTCCGTGGTGGCATAGCGTGGGGCGCCACCGACCAGTTTGGCTGTTCAGCAGTCGAAAACCGCGTCCACGTGCACGACCTGCACGCCACGATCCTGCACCTGATGGGGCTGGACCATGAACGACTGACTTACCGGTATTCGGGGAGGGACTATCGACTGACCGACGTCCATGGGCGGGTGATTGGGGAGATTATTGCGTGATGACCGTCTTGATGCTGGTCATCGGGTGCAAGGCTGGAGTTGCGGGAAATTTGGGGCATATGGAGTGCTTGTGTTGAATGCTGGGTGGTAGTTTGGACCATCACGCGGGCTTGTTGCCTGACAATTCGAGGCACAATCTGAGCAGAATTCGAATTCCGAGCATGTCAGGCAAAGTCTCAGACTGCTTCGTTCGCGATATAACATCCTCATCAGGCTCACCACCGCAGACGACGCGGGCAACTTCCTCGAACTGCTTGAACGCACATCGCTTCCTGAACTTGCCAAAGTTGTTGCGGCGTAGTCCATGACTTTCCAAGTCATGGAACTGCAGGGTGTTCGCATCGAAAGGGAAGTGCTCAGACCATGATGCTCGTGTTC
>JBJSXJ010000114.1:0-38471 GCA_046086325.1 Planctomycetota bacterium
TCGAATCGCGCGCGGAGCTTGTCGTCGGGAACATCATGTCCGCCCTGACACACTCGCATGGCGACCCTTTTTCAATACGGCATCGAGACGTTTGCGACCCTCGGCCGTCCCCACCTCCGCTAGTAGATCCGAGAGCGACCGCTCTGCGCCAGCCATCTGAAGTGACAGCACTCGATCACCACGAAGCAACGGCTCAATCGATTTTCCGAGCCCGGCCCAGAATTCAATTTGCCCAGCAATACTCCGCTGAGAGAACGGCACAACAGCCCGAGCGTCGTCGACGAGCTCATCCGATAGTTTTACAGGTTGACCCATGGCATTTATCCCTCTTGACCCATGGCATTTATCACTCCTCGCAGTGGTAGCATCCTGCTACTCGCAAGTCCAGTTCGTACTCGTACCACGTGATCGCCGGTGTCACGGAGGGCCATCGAAACTCGGACCAGGGCCAACAACCCGAGGATGAGCCACGGCCCAGTCAAAAAGCGATGGATGAGTTGTGGGCGAACCACGAATCGGACGAACGGTCTCCAGGGCTCAGGGCTCTGGAAGAGAGACTTTATTCATCGCCGGGCCATTGGCCCTGGCATGTTTTATTCGTGGAGCCGGTTACCCAGCCCGCTGGGCTGGGCTAGGTGATTGGCCGGGCCGTAGTCGGATGAGCCACTTTTTTTCCGATTTCTGTCCAGGTACGATCGCTGAATACGATTTTATATCGACAAAGTTCAATGTTGACGATACAGACAAACTTGGGTTGTCGCTATCAACGTCGGTTTTGACCTGGACTGCCAAGTGCACCTTGCTAGCTCACCAGAATGTCGCCTTTACGGCGACTTTACACAATTGGTGATTTGATGATTATCTTTTTTACTATTATCGTTTTATTGATAATTAGCGGAATAGTCATTGCGGCTGAGGAAGCTAGGCAAAAACAAGTACATGCGGAGGAAGAAATGGCTTTTACGAACACCGATCCCTCTGGGGAGTTCGAATACAAGATCATCCGCAGCCTCATGGGGGCATTTAAGCATCCCGCCATTCTCAGCTCAGCGTTGGCGGAGGAAGCACGCGCCGGATGGGACCTGCTGGAGAAATTCGACGACTCTCGGGTGCGGCTTCGTCGATCAAGAGATTGCCGTAAGGACGACGCCGGACTGGAGCAGGATCCCTACCGCACTACGGTTGGCATGACCAATGCGGGAATGGTTGGTATATTTTTATTTATCGGCTTAATTGCAGTGATTATGTTAATTTCTGTGATTATGTTCACTAAAAAAGGCGGTTAGGCCGACGCCGGACAAAGCGAGGCGTGCAAGTCTCTGGTATCTCACGCTTTAATAGGAAACCGATCTGAAACAATCTTTTTTACTAGGAATGGATTTGGTTGAAGAGCAAATCTGAATCGTTGTTGTCCTGCCCCGCCCAAGTGGCCTACCGTTGTCTGTGCGAATTTCGACGCTGGCTGGGGCAACGACGACTCTCTCGATGATAAGAGTCCATCCGGTTTTCCTGTGGGTCGACCGCTGGTGAGGCCACTGGATTGTTGGAGGCCTCCACTTCACCGCGCCAAGGCTCGGCCATGTTCATAGATGTAACCGTTCACCAGCACCATGTCCGCTTCGGGCCGGGGCTGTAGGCGGCGGAGGTGGTTTGACGGAGGTGGTTTGACGGAGGTGCGGCGGCGGCGTGGGGGGGCGCTCGATGGGGGCTCGACGAGCGTTAGCTCGCGGTTCACGCAGTGGGGAATGATCTCGCGAGTCCCAACCGGACGCTAACGCGTTCCGGCTTCGCGTTCCGGCTCCGCGTTTCGGCTCGGCGTTTCGGCTCGGCGTTTGGAGCCGACGAGCGTTAGCTCGCGGTTCACGCAGCGGGGAATGATCTCGCGAGTCTCAACCGGACGCTAACGCGTTCCGGCTCGGCGTTCCGGTTCAGAGTTCCGGCCGGACGGCTTACGCCGATACCGCTACCTTCTCGGCGCGACTCTCAAACTTAACTTTCGCGCGGCGTCACAACTGGGCGACCGATGGAGTAGTACGTGAAACCGGCCGTCGGAATCTGCTCCAGCTCAAACAGATTGCGGCCGTCGAAAATCGTCGTTTCACTCATTCGCTCGCGCAAGCTGTCAAAGTCCACATTGCGGAATTCACCCCATTCCGTGTTGATGATCAGTCCCTGGGCACCCTGTAGCGCATCGAGCTGTTGAGCGGCGTAGGTCAGCCGATCGCCATACAGCACGCGCACGTTATTCATCGCCTCGGGATCATGCACCTGCAGTTTCACGCCCAGATTTAGTAATTCATCGATGAGGGCAATGGCAGGTGCTTCGCGTATATCATCCGTGCGCGGTTTGAACGCCAAACCCCAGACGGCGAGCGTCATCTGGGATAAGCGTTCGCCGTAATGAGCTCGAATTTTGTCGAGCAGGACGAGTTTCTGATGCTGGTTCACCGCTTCGACGGCTTGCAGGATGCGCGGCTCCACACCATGGTCGCGCGACATGTTCGCCAGTGCTCGCAGGTCCTTCGGAAAACAACTTCCGCCATAGCCCACACCGGGAAACAGAAACGAGAATCCGATGCGATGATCGTGACCGATGCCACGCCGCACATCATTGATATCGCCTCCCATCCGCTCGCACAAATTCGCCATCTCGTTGATGAAACTGATTTTGGTAGCGAGCAGCGAATTCGCTGCGTACTTGGTCAGCTCGGCGCTCTCCGGTGACATGGTCAGCAGCGGCCGCTCGGTGCGCAGCAGAGGTGCGTAGAGCTCGCGCAGGACATCAGCGGCTTCCGCTCGTCGCACCCCCACAACCACTCGATCGGGATACATGAAGTCGTTGATCGCCGCGCCTTCTTTCAGGAACTCGGGATTACTCACGACGTCCACATCGCGCTGCGTCAGCTGCTGGAGACGTTGATAGACCGCTTGGTTCGTTCCGACCGGCACGGTGCTTTTGATGGCGACTACTGCGGTAGGATTCAAGTGCGGTGCGATGGCATCGACCACTTGCCAGAGTGCATTGAGGTCAGCGGCACCGCTGGGCTGCTGGGGAGTGCCGACGGCGATGTAAATCACAGCAGCGTTTTGAACGGATTCCGCTAGTGCCGTGGTGAAGTGCAGCCGACCGGCCGCTGTATTGCGAGCGACGAGTTCCGCGAGTCCAGGTTCGTAGATCGGAATGCGACCTTGCAGCAAGCCCTCAATTTTCGCTTCATTGTTATCAACGCAAGCGACTTCATTCCCGTTATCGGCAAAACAGGTTCCGGTTACGAGTCCGACGTAACCGGTGCCGATGACCGCAATTCGCATAAAGCCTCTCCCCCCAACGCCCCGCCCCACGATATAAACCGCTTAGTATCCCGGAACGCTCCGAGTTTGCCAACGGGCTGTCGTAGGCTCCGTGTGCCTGTACACCTGCGCCGCGAGATTTTCCCTCGCAATCCGTGCCGCATTTAGAAAGCTGGAAATCGATGACGGCCGCTCAACACATCATTCGACTGCCGCCCCCCTGGCAAATCGAGCGTGGCCCACAAGACACCTTCTTGTTTCGCCGGCGCTTCGGCCGCCCCACCGGCTTGCAACCCCAAGATCGCATCGACTTGGTTTTGTACTGGCAGGAAGAGTTGAAAGATGATGGAGAGGCTAGCCGTGATGAAGCGGCGCTGACGATCGCTGGTGTGCAACTCAATGACGCTAACCTGACTGACACGAATCCTACTGGCACGAATCTCAATAACGCTAATCCGACTGACGCTAACCTCGCACCCGCAGCGGGTGTCATCGCAGAACGCCTGGCGAATCGAGTGCTGCGATTTAATGTCACGTCGCGATTGCTCCCGCGTAATGAGCTCGTGGTACACGCTCACCGGCCAGGGAAAGCGGCGGAACTGCCGTTTCGAGTGCAGCTTGAGATTTTTGTGGGCAGTCCCGAAGAGGTCGTGACCAAGATTATCGAGTGACGCCGGTGAGTGGCTCACGTGCTACTGGCGCGTTCCATGCATGTTCCCATCTATGTTCCCGTCAGCGTCTTGTGAGCACTAGGTGTGGCTCGATAAGATCACCGGTTCCGTTTTCTCGGGGAGCACCAGGATAGGAACAAAACGATGCAAAAGCAGGAACTGAATCAGCAGGATCACCAGGCACTCCCCCGGGAAGTAGTGGTGTCGGATCGACGAGCTTGGTTGACGACAACGGTTGCCGGTGCAGCAGCTTTGGGAGCAATAGGAGTAGCCATGGCGGATGAGAAATCGGCGGTCGAGCGATCGGCGGCGCCAGCCGAGAAGCGTTCCGGTGACGAGCCCTTTGGATATTCGTTTAATACTTCGACTGTCCGCGGTCAAAAAGTGCCGCTCCCCGAGCTGGTCGATTTGGTGGCGAAAGCTGGCTATCACGCGATTGAACCGTGGATCAACGAAATCCAGGCCTATCAGGAGCAGGGCGGGAAGCTCGACGATCTACGCAAGCGGATTGCTGATGCCGGTTTGACGGTGGAGAGTGCGATTGGGTTTGCAGCCTGGATCGTGGACGACGATGCCACTCGCGAGAAAGCCTTAGAGCAAGCTCGACGCGATATGGATCTGGTGCGCGCGATCGGTGGCACTCGCATCGCCGCTCCGCCCGTGGGAGCGACCAATCAAACTGATTTGAATTTGTTTCGAGCGGCCGAGCGTTATCGGCGGCTACTAGAAGTTGGTGCGAATATCGGAGTGACACCGCAGGTGGAGCTGTGGGGGTTCTCGAAGTCGCTGAGTCGCTTGGGGGAGGTGGCGTTTGTGGCGGCCGAAGCAGGTCATCCGGACGCCTGCATCCTGGCCGATTCCTACCACATTTATAAAGGCGGCTCCGATTTCCGCGGCCTACGCTGCCTGGCCGGCTCGGCCATGCATGTCTTTCACATCAATGATTATCCCGGCGAACCGCCGCGTGATCAGATCAAGGATGCTGATCGAGTCTATCCGGGAGACGGAGTCGGCCCGTTGAAGACGATGCTTCAAGATTTAGTACGAGTGGGCTTTCGCGGCTATTTGTCGCTGGAGCTATTCAATCCCACGTATTATCAGCAAGACCCCCGTGAAGTAGCTCGCCGCGGCCTGGAAAAAACCAAAGCCATCGTCCGCGCCGCACTGTCTTCCCTGTCAAATCACCAGCCATCCTGACGTCTTCGATAGCCAGGCGGGAAGATTTGAATAATCCCCGTCTCTTTCTTAATAACTGGTATGGCAATCGTAAAACCTCAAGGCTGGATTGCCATGGTGCCTCGGGGACCAGTCCCCAAACCCCTGGGATTTTTTAAGGGCCTCGCGTAGGTGTTCCACGTGCTGGCTCGTGATCGGTGCTGGTAACCAGTTACCTTAGTAGTGTTTTATTGCTGTGGAGTTTTGCTCAGCGAAAGCAATACAGTAACAAACGAGTTGTACGCCTCTTCTTCCTGTGGTGAAAGCTCGCAATTCGGTTCACTTTGCGCTGCAAATCGATATACGGCCTGCTCTAGGTTCTCATCGCGAGCCTGGACCAAACCTGCGACTGTCGCCAATGGCTCCACAGGGAGTTTTAAGGTCAATGCAAGACGATGCAAGGCGCGAGGACTGGGCTGTGCATTGGCACGTTCGATTTCAACTAATTCCTCTAAGTCAATGTCAGCCTCCTCGCCAAGCTGCTCTAACGACAATCCCATTTTTCGGCGACCGAACTCAACCAGTTGTGCAAACGCACCGACAGCGTGGTCATCGTGTCCGCGGTGCTTGAAGGAACTGCGTACGCTCGCAGCGCTTTGAGTCTCGTCTGCATTACTTCCACGAACCCTGACACTTCCCTCTGTTGCTTCAAACTCTGCGTTTGCCAACAACCAGTCTTGATCAACGAGATATCTGCTTGATTGATTATTCATTTCTTGTCTCCACTGCGTAAAAATGATGCTGCTGTCTCCTTCGTAAATTCGTAATACGCAAGGTTCTCTTTCTTTGCGTCAATCTCTACAAACGTCATACCATGCCGCTCATAAAAGCTGCGACTCTGATCGAGCGAATGAAGGCCAACTCTTCCTTGGAAGTCTTCCTCGACGCTCTCAAAAACAACCTGCCGTAACATTTGAGCTCCGCAACCAGCAAACTTGGGAACAACTCCTGTTATTTTTTCTGGCCAACAGTCTGGTGCTGTTTCGATAAAATCAAGATAAACCAAAGGCTTATTTTGATCCGGAGCAAGCTTCGCAGAAAATTGAGCGACGTTGATCATTGCTACGCCAATCCAACGCTCTTCAAGTCGAATCCCAAACCCTCGAATTGCCAACAATTTGAGCGCCGCCGATTTTCTCACCCAGTTCCAACCGCTGCTCTCCGGCCAATTATCCGGTGGCACACCAGCGTCGCGTAATCCTCTAACGACGCGCTGCCGTAGAGGTAGCCACTGGCGATCGATGTCAATCAAATCCTCTGGTCGCAGGCCGGTTACCAGCTCAGCGTCCAAAACGACTCGATCTGCCACCCTTACAATTTCTATTTTCCTCGAAGTCAAAGTAGCATTACCTCCGCCTTCTTGCCCTCCTTCTCATCTTCAAATACAAGCTTTTCGCCGGCTGCGGTCCGTTCATGAATGAGCTGATACAACCGGAGAGCCTGCCGAATGACACCGGTTTTGGAAAGCTCTTTCTCAGTTGCAAGCCCTTCTAATGCCGTCATTTCCTCGACGGACAAGTTGAGCGTCATAGTTTTCTTCAGTTGCATCTGTGTTCCACTTTCGTTGGCTGTTCGATAGCCAACTATCGGCCATATCCGGCTTCAAGTCAACCTTTATTAGCCAACTTCTGGCCATTCCTTGTGTTTTTAAACCGCTGCTAAGTTCCCCGCCATCCGGCCGACTGCTCCCTCCAGGCTTCGTCCATCAGCCGCCCGAATGTCGACGCCTTCGACCTCTGCGAACGTCTTGAATTCATCCTCGACCCCGGTGCTGGTGACGGTGGGCGAATTGTTCCTAAAACACCGCCCCATCCGCGCTCACACCTGTCATACGCTGCGTCCTGCCCCGCATGGAACTGGAATTCACTGGCCCCGGAGTTAGCAAAACTTCGAGGAGTCGTTTTCACGAGCGACCCGAGCGACGACTCAGGGGCCACGACGGAAGTCGCGGCTGTCCACCAGTACAGACCGACGTCGCACGACTTTCCAAGTCGTTAAACGTGAAGCAGCAGACCAGCCAGCAGGTTTTTTAATCGAATTCCTTTTTAAAAGCGGAATTGGTCCCACGTGCCTCGGGGACCAGTACCCAAACCCCTGGGATTTTTGGAGGCATCGCGAAGGTGTTCCCGGTTCTGGCTCGTGATCGGGATATGGAGCCATGTCCGTGAGCCGTGCATCTGCGGCGTATTGCTGGGGCGGACAAGGTAGGGGAGTGACGAATTATCTATCAAGAGATCAGCTCATGAAGAGTCGTGGTAAGAGAGTCGAACGGGGGCGTTTTCCGGTGGGATCTGCTTGAGCAACGGGCAAGAAGTGCCCTGTCTGTAAGGTGGTTTTGCGAGCTCGAAGGAGTATCGCAGCCCTGCGTCTATCGGTGGCGAAAGTCGGGAGATCCTTAAATTAGCGTTCGCGGCTGTGCTTTCGTATTCCCGGACCAGATTGATTACACTGAAGAGCTTACTAAATCAGCGATCGCACTCGGACTTACGAGTGTGAAAACTATGACGACGCTCGAGTCACCTGAACTGGCCATTATGACTGCTCGTATCCCTGCTGTTGGAATCGATTTAGGCACGACCTTTTCGGTAGTCGCATCACTCGATGACCTGAACCGCCCTCGCACACTGATCAACGCCGAGGGAGACAAGCTCACGCCCAGTGCTGTCTTTTTCGAAGGCGACAATGTCGTGGTGGGTAAGGAAGCGGTTAAGGCCATTGCCACCGATGCACTCAACGTGGCCGAGTGTGCGAAGCGAGCCCTGGGCAATCGATTCTTCCCCAAAGTTCTCGGCCAGCGACAGTATCCTCCCGAGGCACTGCAGGCCTGGATCTTAAACAAACTGCGCAACGACTCGCGCAAACAGATCGGTGACTTCAGCAAGGTGGTGATCACCGTTCCGGCCTACTTCGATGAAACTCGACGTAAAGCTACTCAAGACGCTGGCTTCATGGCCGGCTTCGAAGTGATCGACATTATCAACGAGCCGACTGCTGCTGCGCTTGCCTATGGTTTTGAACAAGGGTTCCTGAGGCAGGGTAATGCTCCGACCACGAAGCGCAACATCCTGGTCTACGACTTGGGTGGTGGCACCTTCGACGTGACCGTCATGGAACTGAGTGGCAATCAGTTCAAAGCGCTGTCGACTGATGGCGATTTCATGCTCGGTGGACGTGATTTCGATCAGCGGCTGGTGGATTACGTGGCGGAAGAGTTCGTACGACGATTCGGGATGGATCCGCGCGATGAGCCCAACACAGCGGGTCGATTATGGCGCGAGTGCGAAGATGCCAAACGTACGCTGTCGGCGCGTAACAAAACGACCATCGCGTGTGATTTCCAGGGGCAAGCGGTGCGACTGGAAATGTCACGCCAACAATTTCAGGAGATGACTCAGGACCTACTCGATCGCACCTCCTTCACCACTCGCCAAGCCCTCTCCGCTGCTGGGATGACTTGGAATGACATCGAACGCGTGCTGCTCGTCGGTGGTTCATCACGAATGCCGGGTGTCGTCGACATGCTGCGTCAGTTGAGTGGCAAAGAGCCGGACTGCTCCGTCTCACCAGACGAAGCGGTGGCACATGGAGCTGCCTTGCACGCTGGCCTGCTCCTCTCACAACAAGAGGGTGTCACGCCGCAATTCCAGATTCGTAACGTCAACTCTCACAGCCTCGGCGTCGTCGCGATGAAAGGGGAAACTCAAGAACGTCGCAATGCCATCCTGATCCCACGTAACACTCCTCTACCCGTTCTCGCTCGACGTATTTTCAAAACTCAACGAAAAGGTCAACGATCGATTCGCGTGGACATCATCGAGGGCGAGAGTATGTCGCCCGAAGATTGCTCGCCACTGGGCAAATGCACGGTGCGCGATTTGTCACCCGACCTGCCGGCCCAAACGCCCATCGAAGTTACGTTCCGCTACGACACCAGTGGTCGACTCACGGTGAACGTCAAAGTCGCGGGCACGGACAAACAGCTCTCTCACGAGCTAGTACGTGAGAACAGCCTGACGATGGAACAGCTCAAAATGTGGCGGCAATACATCAGCGGTGTGCCCGTAACGTAATGTCGTGGCCGCATTACTTCGAGCGACCGGGTGGGGCCGTCAATTCCTGCAGTAATTGCTGGTAGCTCGGATCTTTCGGCTGCAAATCGACCAGCCGCTGGGCCCAGGTGCGAGCGTTTTCTAATTGGCCAGTTTTCTGATAGAGCAGTGCTAATCCGAGGAGCACGTTTTCGGCCGCCGGCTGGCGCTGAGCGGCGGGTAACAAGACTGCGATCGCTGCTTCCGGTTCCTCGTTTAAATACAGACTCATCGCATACCGGTACTGCAAACCAATATCCTCCGGCAACTGTTCCGCATCGCGGCGTAAGAGTGGCAATTCGTCTTGCCGCAGCGCCCGAGCCTCAGTCTGAAGTCGCTCCACGGCGGCGCGTTGCTTGTCGCTCTTCACTGGATCCGTTGGTGCCGGATCCGTTGACATGTTCGTGGCGGCGGCTCCGCGAGCGTCGTTCGCTGCCGACTGGAGTAGTCGTGCAGCGCGTCGATCGAGCAACTGTGCGAGATTACTGCGAGCCCCTGCCACCAGGGGCTCGACGACGATGGCTTGGCGATAGGCCGCTTCCGCTTGCCTGTCCGCATCCGCTCGCTCGTAAAACAGAGCTAGATTCATGTGACCGCCCGCGCGATCGTTATCGTGCTGCAGACCGGAAATCACGTCCTTCAGCAAAAGCTTGTATTGCCTCTGTTCAGCGGAGGTCAGAATCTGTTCGCGCAGCGCCTCCGGTACCATCGCCAGCAAGCGAGTCGTTTCTAAACGAATCACCGCGCGGGGGTCGGCAAGAAGTGGTCGTAATGGCTTCAGAGCGGTGCGATAGTCGTTGACCAAACTGTTGGGAGGCTGGCCAGATTCCAGCACTCCGCGCAGGGACAGCAGTTCGTTTTCAAATCGCTGCAGCGCGGCCAGTCGTACGGCGGGATGGTCATCATGGAGTGCATCGGCGGCAGCGTTGAGTGTTTCGCGAGTGGGAAGGGCGGCGAGGTGTTCAATCGCCGTGGCGCGGGCCAGCGATGGCTGGGACTTATCCCGCGCCAGTTTCTTGAGCTGTGGCATCGTGTCGGCCGGGTGTTCCCGAGCGGCTTGCAGAGTGTAAGCATAATGCTTCGGATCGTCCGCTTTGGTTCCCCACCAGCGGCGAGCCGCGTCGGCACACCACTTGTCCATCCGTTGTAGTTCCGCACGCACATCGGCATCTCGTTCTGCCGCTGGCAGCCAGTCCTCCGATCGCTTTAGTCCCGCGCGCTTCGACTCCGGCAGTTTGGCCACACTTTTATCCACTTGCAGATGACACTGAGTACAGGCATTGGGCGTTCCCAGCTCGACACTCATCCCCGGTCTCGGCACTCGCAAACTATGATCACGTCGGGGATCAACATCCATGTAGTGAGTTTCTGGCATGTGGCAATTTACACACTGGGCACCGCTGCTGTTGGGCTCATGGTGATGATGACTCGGGCCATCGTATTTACCCGCCGAGTGTGCATGGCAAGACGTACAGAGCTGATTACCTGGATGTTTGAGTTTGGCGGAATGCGGATCATGGCAATTCGAGCAGCGAATGTTCTTGTGATACATCTTGCTTTGCGTGAACGAACCAAACTCATAGACCTCGTCTTGAATCTGCCCATCGGCGTGATACGTGGTCGGCTCTAATAGCGAGTGACTATAGGCATCGTAAAAGTTATCACCCGGGCGAGTTCCCGCCGCGAGTTGCCGTCGTCTGGCATGGCAGGGAGCACAGGCATGAATCTCATGATCGTTCGGTTCAGCTTTGAGTGGAGCTAGGCCGTAGCCCAATTTTCGATCCCAGAACAGTGATCGCGCCGAAGCGAGCTGCACATGTAAACTGCCAGGGCCATGACACGACTCGCAGCTCACATCGATCTCGCTAAACGTAGTGTGATAGATACCGCTGGCGACATCAAAATTCTTTTGCAGGTTGGTGGAGTGACAATCGGCGCACATGGTGTTCCAGCGCTGCGCAACACTTGTCCAATTCAGCAAATCATCCGGCGCCAGGCGTTCGTTACTGCCGGGCGGGTTGAGGTAAAACCAGCGTTTGCCTTGCGTGTCCCAGGTGATTCGGAGGACTTGTAAACGAGCAATCTCATGAGCGGGCATGTCGTCAGGACGATCGAATTCCACCATGTAGTTCTGAAGAGGATCGACGCCGAGTACATATTTCACTTCGAAGTCTGCCAACTGCCCATCCGGTCCCTCGGTGTTCACAAAAAATCGACCGTCTCGTCGAAACATCCGCGACGTGATGCCGTGGTGTTCCAGGGTGGCATCGTTAAAGTCGCCCAGTACTGATTCGTCGGTCGCTACATCCATCGCTTGATCGTGGTGCGAGCCGGCGTAGAGAGCCGCTTCGCGGGCGTGACACGTCACGCAGCTCGACCGTCCCACATATTCCGCTTGAGCAGTGGTGGGCAAGCCGATCCACCAGTCGGCGAAGAGTGCCGCGGATAGAAAACCGAGTGCCAGACAGACTAGCACGATGGCCCAGGTTCGACCTCGCAATGTTGCCATGAATCGCTCTGCTATTTTCCTTCCCGAGCCCACTGTTTCATCAAAGCGATATTTCGCTCGATCTCGTCACGTCGCGGCGATTGTTGAGATTTCAAATAGACCGCCATATCGCTGTCGTAGCGTGCTGCTGCCTCTGCCGTTCGTCCTTGATCCGCCGTGCGCTCCATCCAATCTTCGAGATGTTTGCGCAGTTGAGCAAGCGTCTCGGTGTGAGCCGCATGCGTGGCCAAGTTGTGAATTTCCCACGGGTCGGCCTGCAGATCGTACAGCTCTTCAGTGGGTCGAGTTGCCGCGAAATGTTGCTGCTGGACGGCGTCGAGCAAGCCGGCGGATTGGGCCGCTCGTAAGGCGACGAGACAGGGCTTGTTGTCTTTGTAGACATTGGGTTGGAGGTAAGGCCGCTGCGGATAAAAGTTGCGAATGTATTTCCACCGCTCGGTCCGTACGCTGCGAATGCGATCCACGGTTTCATCCGCTCGATCACGTGCGGCAAACGTGTAAGTTCGTGGCTGATAGTTCGGGGCGAGGATATCGCGGCCTTGCATCTTTGGGGGAAGAGAAATGCCGGCCAGGGCGAGCGAGGTGGCTGCGAGATCGATATGTTCCACGAGGTCGTCACGTACCTTCCCGCTCGGTATCTGTGGACCACGGATGATGATGGGAATCTGGATTCCTTCATCGTAAAGAAACTGTTTTCCTCGCGCATGACTGACGCCATGATCGGTGATGAAAAAGATCACGGTGTTGTCGAGCAGTTTTTCTTGGCGCAGGCGATCGATAATTTCGCCCACGTACCGATCCGTGATTCGTATGGCATCGAGAGTCGCGGCCCAATCTTCGAGCACAGCGGGAGTGCGCGGGTAATAGGGCGGTAAATGTACCGACTCGGCGGGAGTACTGCTGCCAAGTTGCTTTCGAGCGAGAGCGATTTCACGAGGGATATCGCGAATCTTACCACCGAGCAGTTGAATCTGAGCGAAGAACGGTTGACCGGGCTGCCGGTCGCGCCAGTCCGTGCCGTCGTAAACTCGCGGATCATACTCAAAGTTGTAATCCGTCTTACCAACTCGATTCGCAGGATAGTAGCCACTGTTCGTCGTGTAGTAACCAGCTTGCTGGAAGAGTGCTGGTACGAGCGGAACGGAGTCAGGCAAAAGGATCTTTTCGCTGCCCGTCCCACTGCGATGGTGATGAGCACCGATGGTGGTTTGGTACATCCCGGTGATCAGCGCGGAGCGGGCCGTAGAGCAAATCGGAGCGGTGGTAAAAGCGCGAGTGAAGCGCACGCCACTGGTGGCAAGCTGATCGATGGCTGGCGTTTGAATGTCGCGGTTGCCGTAGCAACTGAAATTGGGCGACATGTCTTCGACGATCAGCCAGAGAATGTTGGGGCGCTGCCGGGTAGGTTCGGCCGATACGGTAGACTCGGCGGCCCAAGCTCCTCCGTGGATAGAAGCGCCGAGCAGTGCGAAAAGAAAAAATAACCACACCGCGTATGACACACTCGGTTCGACGCGTTTCCTCCGCTTCGTCATAGCTCACCTGATGGATAGCTGCTGGCAGTTACCGCGGAGTGATCCGGGTGTGAAGGTAGGGCTGCAGTTCGGTAACAAAATCTCGGACATCCTTGAATTCATGATAGACGCTGGCAAAGCGGACGTAAGCCACTTGATCGACATCCGCCAATCGCCGCATGACGATTTCACCGATCGTACGACTATCAACCTCTTCCTGATGTTCATTGAAAACATCGCTTTCGATGGCCGACACCAGTTGCTCGATCCGCTCGGATGCGACGGGCCGCTTCCAACAGGCACGTTCCAAGCCCACGCGGATTTTTTCCCGTTGAAAGGGTTCCGAATGTCCATCCTTTTTGAGCACCTTGATATGCATTTCTCCGACGCGTTCGTAGGTCGTGAAGCGCTTGCCGCAGCGAGTGCATTCGCGGCGTCGGCGAATGGCGGTCGAATCCTCGCAATCGCGAGAGTTCACCACCTTGTCATTATCTTTTCGACAAAAAGGACAGCGCATGTCGGACCTCCGTGTATCCCAGCAATTCTCTATCTAAGTCGCGGCGCAGGCCCGAGAAGGGATGAGGGATTCGTGGCCGCCGTGCCACTACTATAACGGATAGCAACGGTTAACCAAGTGTCACTTGGTGCGAGAGCGGCGGGATCGGCCCGTAGCTACAAAACGTCGTCGCTAGAAGGGTCATCGTCCCCGGCAATGAAAGCGTCGCCCGCGATCACGTCGTGGCTAGTTATCACGTCGTCGGGGGCGGGGACTTCATCGTCGTCCGTTACGTGATCGTCTTCGGCGACGTCATCCGTCGGTGGTAGGAATTCGACTTTGAGCCGACGAATCGGTTCGTCCGAGGGGAAAGGCTGGTTTTCCTCCGCTCGGCGACGCTGCGTGGCACTCCAATCGCGTCGTTGCCGCGAACTGGGGATGTTCATTTTTTGACGATACTTGGTGATCGTACGGCGCGCAACGGTGAGTCCTTGGCGAGTAAATTCCTTGACCAACTGATCGTCACTCAGCGGATCTGTTTTATCTTCTTGATCGACGATTTCTTGTAGTTTAATGCGAATGATATCCCAGGCGACGTCTTCACCCTCTTCACTTTGAGTACCGCCGACGAAGAAGCGTCGGAGCGGCATGATACCGCGTGGGGTTTGAATCCATTTGTCATCCACTGCTCGACTTACCGTCGTCAAGTGAACTTTCACTTGATCGGCAATTTGCTGCATTTTGAGTGGCTGGATGAATTCGGGTCCATCGTCGAGAAAGCGAGTCTGGTAGTCGACGATGGCTTGCGTGACCCGCATGAGGGTATTGCGCCGCTGTTCGATCGCTTCAATGAGCCACTGCGCGGCATTGATCTTGCGTTTGATGTATTCCTTTTCCTCGGTCGTCGCCTGGCCACTCATCAGCCGTTGCCGGTAGTACTCGCTGATGTACAAGGTGGGAGTGCGTTGATCTTCGAGAATAACTTGATAGGTACCATTCTCCGATTTTTCGACGAAGACGTCGGGCAAGATGGTGGGGACATGTGCGTCGGCGTAGGTACCACCAGGTTTCGGATTGAGTTTCCGCAGCTCAGCCCACGCCAGCTTGATCGTCTCTAAGTTGTATTTCGTTGCCTTCTCGATCGCGGGCAGGCGATTGTCGCGCAGATCTTCCAGATGATGCGAGATGAGTCGATGGACTTGCTGGTAGTAGGGCGTGTTGGGGCGTAATTGCAGCAGTAAACATTCGCGCAGGTTCCGAGCGGCGACGCCGGTCGGATCCAACCGCTGCACCACTTCGAGTGCCTCATCGGCTAACGCTCGATCGGTTGTCACCGCATCCGGTGGTAGCAAATCATACAGTGGCACTCGCAGGTAACCGCCATCCCGAGCATCCAAACTGGAAATGATCCGTTCGGCCATCATGCGGACAAAGGGCGTCAGTTCAAGTTCCCGCAATTGACTGAGCAGGTGATCATTCAGTGTTTCGGGGCGAGTCTCGATATTGGCGATCGTATCTTGATGGCGCGTGGAGGCGTCTTCGATTTGGCTATAGGAGCGACTGGGACCATCATCGAAGTAGTCGGGGACTTCGCGATCCAAATCGAGCAGTCGTTCAAAGTCTTCGACACCATCCTGCGGAGCGTCGATCACCAATTCCCGTTCACCCTCGGTGGGTGCATCCGGTACGTCTCGTTCTTCGTTCGCATTCGCACTCTCGACGTCCTGATCCGCGATTTCCAGCAGCGGGTTTTCGGAGAGTTCTTGTTCGATGCGTTCTTGCAACGCCAGAATTGGCAACTGCAGAATCTCCATCGACTGGATCATCCGCGGGGCCAGTTTCTGAGTTTGGATCTGTCGGGCATCAAGGCCGAATGACAAACGCATAACGACGCAAACCGTTTATAGTTTCTGCCGACCTGTTAAGGCGTCGGCTAAAATTTCTTTGTTCGTATATTCCAAAATGCTGCCGGTGGTGATCCCGCGGGCGAGTCGAGTGAGCGGTATGGAGTAATCAGCGAGTACGTTTGAGATGTAGAGGGCAGTTCCATCGCCTTCCACCGTCGGATTCGTAGCCAGAATGACTTCCTGAAACGAGCCGTGGCGAATGCGTTCAATGAGTGGTTCGATGGTCAATTGATCGGGTCCAATTCCTTCCAGGGGAGCGATGCGACCCAGGAGCACATGGTAGAGGCCCTTGAAGGCGGATGCTTGTTCCAAGGCCATCAAGTCCCGCGGCTGCTCGACCACACACAAAATATTCTGTTCGCGACGTTCATCCTGGCAGATCGTACAGGTATCTCCTTCCGCCAAGTTGTAACAAACTCGACAATAACGCACGTTCTCGCGGACGTTGCGGATCGCATCGGCCAGCGCCAAGGCATCGGGCTTGGGCACTCGCAGCACGTGGTAGGCGAGCCGCTCTGCCGACTTACGACCGATTCCCGGCAACTTGCAAAACTCTTCGATCACCTTCGTGACGGAATCCGTTAACTTGGCCATAACACTGCTTCACTTCGTCTCACGCTCACTCGGTTGATCATCGCCCGACCACGTCGGTCTGGCTATGGTGCTAAGTCTGACTTTCCGCTCCAGATACTTCGGCATTACGTGGTTCCACCACACGCGGTTCCGCGATGTCCACGATTTCGGCTTCAAAGATCGCTTTCGCTTGCGACACAAACGGGTTGCGTTCCAGCTCGCGCATGCGCTGCACTCGATTCGCCGCTGCCGGCTTACGCGGGCCGGGAGGCGGAGCCGTCGCTGCTAGTAATTCAAACTCCACCCGCACCGGTCGCCCCGCAATTCCTTGCAAGGAGACCTCCAGCTTCTGCCGACGATCCGGCCGCTCGCAGGATTGTTTCTGCAGCCCTCGCTCGGATGAAAACGTGACGATGAGGCGATCTGCGTCCAGCCAGCGCACACGCTGAGCGGCTCGAGCATAATCGGCCGTCATATCTTCCAGTTGATCGAGCGCCTGGTTCCATAGTCGGCTCGCTTCGAGTACCGGCGAGCTGGAGGGAGTGGGGCTGGAGGGAGTGGGATGAACAGGATGGTTCTCGGACACAACGGGCACCGAGGTGTCGGTCGCAGCAGTCGTGTCGGTCGCGGAAGTCGTGGTGGTCGCGGCAGTCGTGGTGGTCTCTGTGGTCGCGGCAGTCGTGAAGTTCGACTCAGTGAGCGACGGACCGGAAGCGACCGTGTCCTTCCCGGCGGGCGGCGTTAAGTCAGCCGTTTTTTTTTGATCGGCGACCGGTCGCGCGGGGCTCGTGGCGACGGCCTGAACACTGGCACCCGGAGTACTAGCCGCTGGAGCACTGGGCCTTACCGCAGGACTACCAACATTTACCACCGCGCGCTGGACCGGCATGCCCGCTCGTAGCTGATCGATCAGTTCGCTGAGCTGCGAGAGGTTTTCCAACTGGCAGACGCGGACGAGGGCAACTTCCAGCAACATGCGTGGGTAATGACTATCGCGCATCCGTTCGACGCATTGATCGATGATTTGAAAAATCGCCAGCAGCCCTTCCATTCCCGCTCGATCTGCCAGTTCTTTTAAATCGGCATAGTCGGAGGTATCGCAGGTGAGTAAGAGTTTGGGGTCGCAGCCGACGGCGACGGCCATGGCATCGCGCAGGTAGCCGGCGAGTTGTTCGCCGAGTTGACCGGGGTCGACGCCTTCCTGCAGGGCGGCTTGGACGGCAGCGAGTGTGCCGAGGGTATCGCGGGCCAGCATTTTTTTACCGAGGTCGATGAGGCGACCGGTGCGCGCGGTGCCGATGAGCCGATGGATGTCGTCGCTCGTAATGCGCTCCGTGGTCGCCGAGAGCATCTGTTCGAGGAGCGATTGGCTGTCGCGCATCGAACCGGCGGCGCGTCGAGCGAGCATGCGGAGGGCGTCATCATCGGCCGCTCGTCCTTCCGCTTCCAGAATGGACCGCAGCCGTTCTTGAATCGCGTCCATTTCCACCGGCAGGAAATCGAACCGCTGGCAGCGTGACAACACCGTGATCGGCAGGTCGTCCGGATCGGTTGTGCAGAAGATAAATTTTGCGTGTTCCGGCGGCTCTTCCAACGTCTTCAGCAGCGCATTAAAAGCCTGCGTGGTGACCATGTGGACTTCGTCGATGATGTAGATCTTGAAGCGCGAACGGCTGGGGCGATGAATGATGGTCGAACGCAATTCACGAATGGAGTCGACGCCGTTGTTGCTGGCACCATCGATCTCGATTACGTCGACGTCGTCACCCGTCGCCACGCTCAAGCAGCTATCACATTGATTGCAGGGGTTCGGAGTCGGGCCTTGTTCGCAGTTGAGCGCCTTGGCGAAGATGCGAGCGGTGGACGTCTTACCCACTCCACGAGCGCCAGTGAACAGGTAGGCGTGGCCGATGCGATTGGTCGTGATGGCGTTGGAAAGTGCGGTGGCGACTTGATCTTGCCCGACTAACTCACTGAATCCCTGCGGGCGGTAGCGTCGGGCGACGACGACGTAATCGTGACCGGTCGCAGCGTGATCCTGGTTGGGGTGAGCGGCATCGAGAGGGGCGTCGATCATGAGAAGGGTATCCGTGACCACGCCAACTGGGTTACTTGGGCATGAAAAAGTGACCTACATGCAAACCATTGCTGGTAAAAATCGCTGGGCAATGAGCGACCCTCGCACAAGAGTACACCGCTTAGGGCTGCTCCGGTTAAGGCCTGACCCGATTCACGACTCCTCCTCGCAAGGGCCGCTCGCTACCCAGCGGCAGTCGGAACGCCACCAGCAACTTGCAGGCCACACACGGGTCTTTAGTTGTATGCTCGCCACGCTCCGCCGTCAAATGGGCAAAAAATCTTCCTCCGCGCCCGGTCATGTCGTATGATTAGCGAACTTTGAAATTCGCGGGGCGAATCTTTGCGGCTGGACGAGTCATGGCCAATTGGTACTACAAGGCGGGTGGCGAAAAGAATGAGGAGCCGGTGGGGCCGGTTTCTACCTCCGTTCTTCTGCAACTTGTGCGAGATGGACTCCTGAACCCCTCCAGTTTGGTGAGACACCACAAAAACACCAACGATGAATGGGCTCGACTCAAACGAATTCGTGGCCTGCTGCGCCGCTACCAGGAGGGACTGGTCGCTCGACATCAACGGCCAGCCGAGTCTACTGCCTCAGCACCTGCCTCAACTCATCCAGCTTCCACCTCGCAGTCCGATGCCGCGATGAATTTACTGGCGGATGACTCGATCGAAGAATCTGCAGCCGATCCGATCTCGCTTAGTCGCGAAGAGTTGGCGACTCACCGCCTGGAAGCCGAGCGGCTCCTGAATGTTGCTCACGCCAAATCCCAAGTCACCAAATTACAGCTCGATGGACAGCCGCAGGCGATCGTGGCTCGAGTCGTCGATCATGTGAGCGAACTACTGGCGATTGATGAGACGATTGAATACATCGCGGTGCAGTCCAAGCAGCCACCGGAAATGCCGGACTGCATGGTTCTTACCAGCCACCGCCTGCTGCTCATCCACCCTCATCTGCTCGGGCAACTGGATCACGAAGAATATTCGTGGGAAGGGTTGTACGAGCCGCGTATGAAAGATGGTCAGCCCTGTGCAGAATTTTCCGTGCGGGCTTTGAATGGTCGAGCGATCGTGGTCGACCAGATCCCGCGGGTGCAGGTAAAGCAGTGTGTGCGGGTGGCGAAAGATCGCGAAGAAGAGTTGCGAAAACGTCGACTGCGCCGCGAACGCGAAGCCCGCGAGGCGGGTCAAACCGATGCGTCTGCCAACGTCCAGCCGCCTGCCGCTCAAGCTCCCCAGACTGCTCCCAGTCGCCCAGCTCCCTCCAGCACCACCCCCAGCAGTTCGGCCCCGTCGAACCAACCGACGCTCCCCGCTCATGCGCTCCCGCCGCACTTGGCTGCGAAGTGGAAAGCGGTGGACGAGTTGTTCGAGATCGGCGTGATCAGCGAGGCCGAGGTGGAGGAGGAGCGTCGGAAACTGCTGCAGAAGATCCAGGGAAAAGGTTGGCGCTAGAGTTGGGATGGAACAACACGGAAATCGACTACGGCTCGTTGTCGTTTTTCGTTTCTCAATGGGTTATCCTTGGCCGAACTGGATTACGACCCGAATCATCTTCCCACCTTGGCTCTTATGACTCACCGTTCTCCGCCAGCTGCACCGTTCACCACTCGCCTCGCCGCTGCGGTCATCGTACCGCTGCTGATCCTGACGCTGGCCATATTCGAGCCGCGCTGGCGGGCGACCGCTCAGGAAAAACCGGCTCCCCAAGCCACCGCAACCAATCCAGATTCCATCGAACAAGATTACTCCGGCGAGTTGCCGCGCATTGCACCGCGGAGCCCCGCGGCGGCGCAGCAAGCGTTTCATGTCGCACCGGGATTTCGAGTCGATTTGGTTGCGGCGGAACCGTATGTCGTCGATCCCATCGCGATGGCGTTCGACGAAAATGGTCGCCTGTTCGTGATCGAAATGCGCGATTACTCCGAGGATGATAAAGCGAACTTGGGACGAGTGCGGGTACTCACCGACACCAACGGCGACGGACGATTTGATCGCAGTTCGATCTATGCCGACGGATTATCTTGGCCGACCGCGATCGCCTGTTACGACGGCGGCGTGTTTGTCGCGGCCGCTCCCGAGGTTTTCTATTTGAAGGATCGCGATGGCGATGGGATGGCTGATGAGAAGAAACATCTCTTCACCGGCTTTGCGCGCAGCAACGTGCAGGGACTTATCAACTCCTTCCAGTGGGGCCTTGATCATCGACTGCATGCGGCGACCAGCAGCAGTGGGGCGTCGGTGGCGTATGGACCTGATCATCCGCAAATGAAGTCGCCGACCAGCACGCGGCCGGAACCGCTGGTGCTGCGCGGCCGTGACTTTGCCCTCGATCCCCGTACACTCCAGATTGAACCTACCAGTGGTGGAGCACAACATGGCATGTCGTTCGACAACTGGGGCACGCGCTATGTTTGTTCCAACAGCGATCACATTCAGCAAGTGATGTTCGAGGACCGCTATGTAGCCCGCAATCCGTATCTTGCGGCGCCCTCTCCGCGACTCAGCATCGCCGCCGATGGACCGCAAGCGGATGTCTATCGCACGAGTCCTGTGGAACCGTGGCGGCTCGTGCGCACTCGACTACGAATGAAAGGTGTGATTCCGGGAGTGGTGGAAGGAGGCGGTCGAGCGGCAGGGTATTTCACGAGTGCCACGGGAGTCACGATCTATCGTGGGAACGCTTGGCCAGCCGAGTATCAAGGAGTGGCGATTGTCGGCGATGTGGGCGGGAATCTCGTCCATCGAAAACGCATCTCGGCAAATGGTATTCCCAATATCGCTACCCGCATGGATGAGAAAAGCGAGCTCCTGACGGCGGACGATATCTGGTTCCGGCCAGTGCAGTTCGCCAACGCACCCGATGGTGGGCTCTACATCGCTGATATGTATCGTGAAGTGATCGAGCATCCAGCCAGTTTGCATCCCGTGATTAAGAAGCATTTGGATTTGACGAGTGGCCGGGATCGTGGACGCATTTACCGTTTGGTTCCCACCGACTTTAAACAACCGCAGCGACCCAAGCTGGGCAGTGCCACAACAACGGAACTCGTGCAGACGCTGGATCATCCCAACGGTTGGCATCGTGATACTGCTGCGCGACTGTTATCACAAACGCTTTCCCAGCGCCGCGATGCTCAGGCGATTGCGCAACTGCGAGCGCTGGCGCGCGACGCCAAACAAAGTGAAGGCCGCGTGACAGCCTTGCACACCCTCGCCGTCCTCCAGGAACTCACCAGCGACGATCTCCTGGTGGCACTCGTCGACGCCGATGCGCGGCTGAGGTGCCAGGCGGTGCGTCTGTCGGAGCCGTTGTTAGCGGAATCCGCCGCGATCCGCGAAAAACTCTATTCGCTAACAGCAGATGAAAATGTGCGAGTGCGTTATCAACTGGCTTTTAGTTTGGGTTATTGTTTGGGACCGCAGCGTGCTCGCGCACTCGCCGCACTCGCCCAGCGAGATCCGAACGACTCCTGGATTCGCTTGGCTGTTCGTAGTTCACTGTCAGAAGGTAGTGGTGAGGTGTTGAAGGAGCTGGCGCGGGACGAGGTGTTTCGTCAGACGCCAGCCGGTCGCGAGTGGCTCAAGCTGCTTGCCGAACAGATTGGGAAGCAGCAGCGGGATGACGACGTCGCAGATCTACTGGCGACACTCGCCACTCTGCCGGCCGCTGAAGCGAATACGCTACAAGCTATTTTGCAAGGAGTCGCAGCGAAGCCGGACAGTAAGCTCGCCACACAACTGGCTGCTGCCACGGGTGGTCGAGCGGCCGAGTTGACGGCGAGCTTGGTGGCTGCGGCTGCCAAATCGGCCCTACAAAACGACCTGCCACTGGCCGCTCGATTAGCCGCCGTGCAACAGCTGCGGCTGGGGAAACTGGCCGACTTGCAAACAACTCTGAGTAGTCTGCTGGAACCCGCTCAGCCAGCCGAGCTACAGCAGGCGGCGCTCGCCGCACTCGGTGCCTCGCGCGATGCGGCTGTTGCTGATCTATTACTGACGCGTTGGTCGGGATTCAGTCCACGGCTGCGCGGCCAGGCGGCGGAAGTGTTGTTCTCACGACCAGAATGGGTCCTCAAGCTGCTGGACCAAGCCGCTGCGGGCACGGTGGCCACCAGCGATGTCGACCCCAGTCGCTGGCAGTTACTCACCACTCATTCCGATCCAGCGATTCGCCAGCGCGCCACAGCGCTCGTCGGTAAGTCCAAGTCGAGTAAGCGGGGTGAAGTGGTCGACGCGTATCGTGACTCGCTCACCCAATCCGGAGATGCGGCGCGTGGTAAGGAGCAGTTCAAGAAAGTTTGTGCCGCGTGCCATCAACTGGAAGGCGTCGGTCATGCCACTGGGCCCAACTTGGCAGCGATGAAGAATCGAGGCGCTGAGGCAATCCTGCTCAATGTGCTCGATCCTAATCGGGAAGTGAATCCACAGTATCTCAACTATTCAGTCGTCACCAATGACGGTAGAACACTCAGCGGAATGATCGTGGGGGAGACGGCGACGAGTGTGACGCTGAAGCGCGCCGACAATGCCAGTGATACGGTGCTGCGAATTGACATTGAGCAGCTAAAGAGCACTGGGTTATCTCTCATGCCGGAAGGCATCGAAAAGCAGATCGACGTGCCAGCGATGGCCGATCTGCTCGCCTATCTCAAATCGCTGGAATAGAACCTAGAGGAGCAGACGTGATGAGGCGGATGATGGACGGCACCAAGAACGATGGGATACGGGGAAGCATGCGCGCTGCGCGAACCTGGCAACATCGGATGCGTGAGAGCTTGCTCGCGGTGGGAGGCATCGCAGTCTTACTGAATGGCAGCATGTTTGGGAGCAGTGGTGCGACGACCGACTGGTTGACGCAGCCTGCGATCTGCTTCGCAGCGGATTCCACGGATGGCAAGCTGTTCACGGAAAAGCCTGTTGTGGCTCCATCCGTGGTGCGTGGTGCTAATGCGGATAACCAGCCAGAAAAGCCGTCAGAGAAGCCGTCGGAAAAGCCAGTGCCCAAGGCGACCGCTGCCAAAGGACCTACGCCCTTTTGGATTTGGGGACCGAATCCGGATGGTAAGTATCGGTTAAGCACGACCTTTAGCGGACCGTTTAAATCCGCGCGGTTAGAAGCTTCGTGTGACAACGTCGTGACGATCCTGGTGAACGGTCAGCGCGCCGGTGCCAGCGACAACTGGGACACGCCACTGAAGATTGATCTGCAGAAGTACCTGAAAGCCGAGGGAGCCAATGAGTTGGTGGCGGAAGTCGCTAACGCGGGTGGCCCCTCCGGCTTTGTCGCTCGCCTAACCCTAGTCAAACCCGACGATTCGGTAACGGTGCTGGTGAGTGATGAGTCGTGGAAGGTCGCGGCGGCTGACAAGCCCGACCAAGTTTTAGCGATCAAGAAAATCGCCAAGTACGGAGCAGCGCCGTGGAACGATGCCTTGTCAGGTGCAACGGCGGTAGCGACGAATAATCAATTCGAGTTGTTGCCGGGTTTCCAAGTGGAGCGACTGTTCACCGTGCCGCGCGAGACGCTCGGGTCATGGGTGGCGATCGCGTTCGATCACAAAGGACGCATCATCGCCAGCGATCAAGGAGACAAGGGTCTCTGCCGCATCACTCCACCGGCCCCGGGTAGCTCCGAGCCGACGAAGGTGGAACGACTGAACGTGAAAATCACAGGCGCCCAAGGGTTGCTCTATGCCTTTGATTCGCTGTTTGTTTCCGTCAATGGTGGACCTGGAAGTGGCTTTTATCGTTGCCGTGACACCAACGGTGATGATCAATTTGATGAAGTGGTCAAACTCAAGGAATTTCGTGGTGGCGGTGAACATGGACCGCATGCCTTGCGATTGAGCCCCGATGGTAAATCAATTTTTGTGATTTGCGGTAATCACACGTTGCCGCCTTTCGATCCCCAGGAGACAGGCAAGTCGGGAAACAGCAGTCGGATTCCGACGAACTGGAGTGAGGATCACATCCTGCCACGGCAATGGGATGCGAATGGACATGCGCGGGGCATTCTGGCGCCCGGTGGCTGGATCGCACGTACCGATCCGGATGGTAAGTCATGGGAAGTCTTCAGCATTGGCTATCGCAATCCGTATGACATGGATTTCAACGCGGAAGGCGAGTTGTTTGCGTATGACGCGGATATGGAGTGGGACCTGGGCTCGCCTTGGTATCGACCAACTCGAGTTTCGCATGCGACGAGTGGCAGCGAATTTGGTTGGCGCAGCGGTACTGGGAAATGGCCAGCCTCTTACGTGGATAGTTTACCGGCACTCGTCGACATCGGCCCCGGTTCGCCCGTGGGCGTAGCGTTTGGCTATGGCACCAAGTTCCCTGCGAAGTACCAGCGGGCTCTTTACATTTGCGACTGGACGTTCGGGACGATGTATGCCATTCACCTCGAACCGGACGGCTCGAGTTATCGAGGTATCAAAGAGGAGTTCCTCTCCCGTTCGCCACTGCCGCTGACCGATGTGGCGGTTGGCCCCGATGGCTTGCTTTACTTTTCCACCGGCGGTCGCGGTACTCAATCCGAGCTCTTCCGAGTGCGGTATGCGGGTGCGGAATCGACTGCTGCCGCCGATCCTCGTGATACGAAATTCGCTGACCTTCGGGCGTTGCGCAGGAAGATTGAGGGCTATCAAGAGAAGCAGAGCGACGGTGCGGCGGCCGTGAAATTTTTATTGCCGCAGCTCGCCCACTCGGATCGCTTCATTCGCTACGCGGCTCGTGTGGCACTGGAATTTCAAGATCTAAGCCTCTGGCAAGATGCCGTGCTGCAATCGAAGGATGTGGAGACGGTCATCACGGGCGTGGTCGGATTGGCTCGGCAGGGTAAAGCAGAAGTGCAGCCGAAACTCGTGGCCGCGCTGCGGAATCTGAACTACGCCGATCTGAGCGACCTGCAGAAGCTCGAGTTTTTGCGTGCTTACCAATTGGTTTTCATTCGTTTGGGTGAACCAGATGAAGCGTCGCGTACCGCCGTGCTAGCGCAGCTCGATGCGCAGTTCCCCGCGAAGCACGAGGAAGAAAACCGCGAGTTGGCAAATCTGCTTGTCTATCTCCGTTCCAAGACGATTGCTGGCAAGTTGATCGCGGCGCTGGCTCAACCGAGCAAGCAGGATGCGGCAGACATGACCGATCTGCTCAGTCGTAATCGTGGTTACGGGAACACGATTGCCACTATGCTGGCGAATCAGCCCGATGCTCAGCAAATGCACTATGCCTTCGCCTTGCGAAACCTGAAAGAGAACTGGACGATCGATCAGCGCATCGCCTATTTCGGCTGGTTCTCGAAGGCGCATAAATGGAGCGGTGGAGCGAGCTTTCAAGGTTTCTTGCGCAACATCGAGTCGGATGCGTATGAGAATGCGAACGATCGTGAGCGTTTAGCGGTCGAAGCAGCGGGTGTGCGGAAGGCGTATGTACCGCCCGCGTTACCCCAGCCGCAAGGTCCGGGTAAAGACTGGACGGTCGCGGAACTCGTCGCACTCACCGAAAAAGGTTTGACCAAACGCGATTTCAAAAACGGTGAACGCACCTATGCGGCGACAAAGTGTGTGGTTTGCCATCGGTTCGGTGGCAGCGGCGGCGCCACCGGTCCCGACCTCACACAACTTGCCGGTCGCTTCACCGTTAAAGATCTTTGTGAATCGATGATTGAACCGAGCAAGGTAGTGTCGGATCAGTATCGTGCGATGGTGATTGAGACGAAGGATGGGCGTTCCTATTCGGGTAGAATTGTCTCGGAGACGACCGAAGCCTACACGCTACTTACCAATCCCGAAGATGCCACGAATGTGGCGCGGGTGAAGAAGAGTGACGTGGAGTCGTTGATGCCGTCGACCGTGTCACTCATGCCCGCCGGCTTGCTCAAGGTTTTGAATGAAAACGAAGTGCTGGATCTGTTGGCCTACTTGCTGTCTCGGGGGAATCCCAACGATCCGATGTTTCGTAAATGATCGCCGCCCGCGGGTGGTATTTTCCCAGGAGTAACTCCGAGTTGTAAACAACTCGGCTCATCCCATGTGCGGCATCACCGGTTCGGTTTGGCGTGAGCCGCGCTATGCGGTGGATGAGGGCACTCTGAGCCGCATGACGGATCAATTGCGTCATCGCGGCCCGGACGACCTGGGGCTCTATCAGCGCGAGATTCTCACTCGACCGCCCTACGATTCAGTGCCGGGCGTCGCGCTTGGTTTTCGTCGGCTGGCGATCATCGATCTGGTCACCGGCAAACAGCCACTCGCCAACGAAGACAACTCGATCTGGGTTGTCTTCAACGGCGAGATCTACAACTTTGAGGATCTGCGGCGGAGGCTGGAAGCAGCCGGTCATACCTTTCGCACTCATAGCGATACGGAGACGATCGTCCACCTGTATGAGGACGAAGGAGTCAATTGCTTCCAGCATCTCAATGGCATGTTCGCAATTGCGATTTGGGATGCCAACAAACGACGCCTCGTCTTGGGCCGTGATCGCTTAGGCGAGAAGCCGCTGTTTTATCATGCCACGGCAGATCGACTTGTGTTTGCGAGTGAACTGAAAAGTTTACTGCAGGCGCCGGCGATCCCGCGCGAAATCGATCCGAACGCCATCGATGAATATCTGACCTATCAATATGTGCCTCACCCAAACAGTATCTGGAAAGGTATTCGCAAGCTGCCACCCGGATATCGAGCCGTTTGGCAGGATGGTCGAGTGGAGGTGGATGCTTATTGGCAGCCCGACTTCAGTCAGGTCGGCAACTGGACGGAAGCCACCGCGATCGAGCGTGCTCGGGAGTTGATTCCGCAAGCGATTCAATCGCGCATGCGGAGCGACGTGCCGCTGGGTGCTTTTCTCTCCGGCGGTACCGACTCTTCGCTCGTAGTCGCTCTCATGCAGCAGTTTTCCAGCCGTCCCGTGCAAACCTTCACCATTGGATTTCCGGTGAAGGAATATGATGAAACACACTATGCGCGGCTGGTCGCGGAGCACCTGGGTACCGACCATCATGAATTTCAGGTGACCCCGAGTGCCATCGAGATTCTCCCACGACTCGCCTGGCATTATGACGAACCGTTTGCGGACAGTTCCGCCATTCCCACTTGGTACGTCTCCCAACATACGCGTAACCACGTAACCGTCGCACTCACCGGTGATGGTGGCGACGAGTTGTTCGCTGGCTACTCGCGCTATCGCGCCGTGGCACTCGGCAACTCCATTGATCGCTGGCCGCTGCTACGAGCCTTTATCGGAGCAAAAGTCTGGCAGCGAATTCCGGGTAGTGCGCGGCAAAAATCCTTCGGGAGACGGCTGAAGCGATTCAGCGAGGCGATTCGGCGCGAACCTTGCGCGCGCTATCTCGATTGGATTTCGATTTTCACGGAGTCGCGGCGGGCGATGTTGTACCGAGAGGATTTCGTCGCGCAGCTGGGAGAGTCAGATCCGGCTTCCTTTTTGGAACGAGCATGGCAGCGCTCGGGAAAACGCGATCCCGTAACCGCAGCTTCACTAGCGGATCTCGTCACCTATCTGCCCGGTGACTTGATGACGAAAGTCGATATCGCGTCGATGGCGCATAGTCTGGAATGCCGTCAACCACTGCTCGACCATCACGTGGTGGAGTTTGCAGCCAGCTTGCCCGTGGAACTGAAGTATCGTCGCGGGCGAGGCAAGTGGCTGCTGCGCGCTGCCTTCGGTGATCTGCTTCCCAGCGAAATCTGGACTCGCCGTAAAATGGGATTCGGAGTGCCGCTAGGGTACTGGTTCCGTCACGAACTACGATCCATCATGCTCGATACGCTCACCGGTCCCCACGTGCGCAGTCATCAGTATCTGCGTAGTGAATCGATCCAGCGGCTGATCGATGAGCATCTATCGGCTGCGTACGACCACAGCCATCGATTGTGGGCCTTGATGATGCTGGAGCTCTGGCTACAGAATTGGACTTAGGCGGTCGTTGGGGCTTAAGTGGTGGTTTGGGCTTAAGCCGTGGTACGCTAGCGAATCAATCCCATTCGCCCAGGGTGATTTTTCGCACCAGCAAATGCGGTTGGCGGATGTAATCAAGTGCCCCTTGGTCGTTGGGCTTGGCTTTCGCGAGCAGTCCCAGCAGAGTATCCGGGTCCGCCGCGCGCTCTTCACTGTAGCCCACAATCACGTCGCCCGGTTTAAGGTCGAGGCGATCAGCGAGCTGGCCGGGCTGCACCGCCGTAATCTCACTGCCGAGCACATGCTTTTTCAGCGTCGCCCCAAGCTTCTCGTCAGCCTGATGCAGAAAAGGTGCTCGCAACATTCGTGCATCTCGGACCAATTCCACCGACACCTCGTCACCCGGCTTATTTTTGGCGATTTGAGCGGTCAGAGCTTCAAACGAATCGACGCGCTGGTCGTTGTACTTCAGCAGCACATCGTTGGCATGCAAACCGGCCGCCGCTGCCGAAGTATTCGCTTGCACTAACACCACTTCGCAGCCCAGCGGATGCGCCTGACAGTTAACCCCTAAAAACGCTCCTTGGCGATAATCAACTTTGGTCGTCACCAGTTCGGTTGTGAGTTTGTCGGCCGCTTCTCGAGTAATCTTGGTGCCGAAGAGTCTTAGCTGTACCAGTTGCTTCAGGCCTATTAAATGATTGACTGCACCGTCGCCTACGGGCGAGTAGAGTACGGCCAGCAACTGAATGCGATTCAGGTTGCGAATGTGAGCCAGCCCGTTCTCGGTCACTTCTGTTTTCTTGAGCACCAAATACTGCAGATTCTCCATGTGTGCCAAATACGGCATCCACTCATCTTTCACCTGAGGACCAATCAGTTTGACGCTCTGGATGCCGTTCAGAAACTTGAGTCGTCGGAGATCCTGTACTTCGCCGCGCCAGTCAGCACCAATCTCAATCGCCGACACACTCTCCATGATCTGCAGACCGATCTGCACGTGGGAGCTGGTGAGCTTGACGCCTAGCCGCTGGAGTTCATCGATGGCGCGAGCTTGTCGAGTTTCGTTGAGCGAGGCGAGGGTGGTTTGGGACCGCACGGCGACGAGGGAATTGCGGGGAGCGGCGAGCCGTTCGAGGGCCAGTCGAGCTTGCTCTTGGCTGTCAACGTCGCCGCTGAGTGCCAGTTCGCGGAGAATGTGAATCGCACGCAGCCCCACTTCCAGCGAACCTTTCGCGGCCGCGGTTGCGAGTGGTTCAATCGCCGCTCCACCTGCTGCCACCAAGCGCTCGGTCGCATCCTCACGTGACGCAAACTGATTCGCATCTAGCTGCTCGACCAATTGCCAGATCGCGGCTGCCGGCCGAGCCGGTTCGTCGGCGTGTACAGCGGTCGGAATCGTAGCCCAGTACGTGCTACAAGAAAGAGCAACAAGGCTCGTCCAAGCGAAGAGCGAGAGGTGCGCGACGAGGTTGAAGTTGAAAGCCATCCGCACGAATTGATACCGAGTACGCATGTCGTCAGCACCCTCTACCGTCTGTGGAAAGGTTAACCCCGGGGGTCGGCCTCAGTGTAGCACGGCGGGGCAGAACGAGCGAAGAGCATTGTTGCATTTCGGTCCATCCGGGCTTCCATCCATCCAGGTTTCCTGGGGTGACAGCTACGCCGAGTCGTTGCTCAACGTCAACCCACAGGAAACCAGAAAAGACCTGTATTTCACGGCCGCTGGGGTCGGCCCCGAAAGGCAACCCAAACAGCGCAATGCCTCAAGACGATGAAATCGCTACATGCGATCAACGACGTTGATACCCAGCAGCGACAGCCCCAAACGGACCACTCGGCCGGTTAAGTCCACCAGCGCTAACCGGCTCCAACGTAGCTCGTCCGTTTCGGCTCGCAGCACCGGACAGGCTTCGAAAAACACGGAAAAGGCCTTCGTCAGTTCATATAAATAAACGGTGAACTGATTCGGTCGATAATCCTGACGCGCCTCTTCCAAGGCCTCGGAAAACCGTAGCAGCATCAGTCCCAGCGACCGCTCGGCAGGATGGCTGATCACGACCGGATGACTCGACTGCAACAACTTCTGCGTGTCCACCTGTGCTCGACGCAAAATGCCTTGAACTCGAGCGTAGCTGTACTGCATGTAGGCGGCAGTATTGCCGTCGAGCGCTAACATTTTGTCATAGCTGAAGACATAGTCGGTCGTGCGATTCTGCGAGAGGTCGGCATACTTGAGTGCTGCGATGCCGATCACTTCCGCAATCTTCACGCGCTCTTCATCCGTAAACTCACGACCGTTCGGCTTCGCGTCGTCATTGGCGGCTAACACGGCGAGTGCCTTGCGGACACCCTCATCCAGCAGACTTTCCAGGCCGACCGTATCGCCTGCTCGTGTTTTGTATGGCTTACCATCGGGCCCCAACACCGTCCCAAAACTCACATGCGTGAGCTCGATGTCCTGGTAGCCCCAGCGTCGAGCGGTGGCGAATAGCTTGTGGAAGTGATCGCTTTGCCGATGATCGACCACATAGAGAATGGCATCTGGCTGCCACTGTTCCATGCGATAACGAATCGTAGCGAGATCGGTTGTCGCGTACAGAAACGCTCCATCGCGCTTACGAATAATCATCGGCGCGTCGAAGCCGTCGAGAAACACGCAGGTCGCACCATCACTCTCGGTCGCCAAGCCACTCGTTTTTAATTCCTCCACCACCGACGACAGTCGATCGTGGTAGAAACTCTCACCGAGCTCGTGCATGAATTCAACATCGAGCCGCTTGTAGACTCGATGAATCGCATCGCGACAGAGCGGCATGAACTCATCCCACAGCCGCTTATTTTCGGGATCACCCGCGTGCAACTTTGCGGTCTCGAGCAGAACTGCCTGAGCGATGTCCGGATGAGCGGCGATGCCTTGTGCAATTGCGGGATCACGGTCATGCAACGTGGCTTTCGTGACCAGTGCTTGGAGCTCGTCGTGGGATTCTTCGAGTTGTCGCTCCGCCTTGCGCAAATTCGCTTGATGCTTCTTCTCGGCAGGCTTGTCTCCCGCGGGTGGAGTTTCCCGGCGCAGTGCCTCGACCGCTTGTTTCCGCTGCTCGACCATTTGCCGTGCGGCTGGTAATCGCTGCTGAGAATCCAGGACGTCGATCAGGGTGTTGACGAGTCGGTAGAGTCGGGAGAGTTCATCGACTGGCTGCTGCTGGTACTTCTGTGCATCCACAAAATGCTTGTAGCCATAAATGACCATGCCGAACTGCGTACCCCAGTCACCGAGATGATTGTCACTGATCACCTGATGGCCCAGAAAACGCAGGATCCGTTCGATGGCATTTCCAATGACGGTCGAACGAATGTGTCCCACGTGCATTGGTTTGGCAACATTGGGCGCGGAATAGTCGATCACAAACGAGCGGCGGTGTTCGGAATAGGGAACTCCCAGCCGTTCATCGCGCACGACCTCATTCAAACGACTCGCGAGCCAGTCATCACGCAGTCGCAGATTGATGAACCCGGGACCGGCAATCTCCGGCGGCTGACAGAAATCATCGAGCTTTGTTTCGGCGACGATTTCGGCCGCTACCTCGCGCGGTGCTCGACCTAGCTGTTTGGCCAGCGTCATGGCAAAGTTGGCTTGGTAGTCACCAAATTTGGCATCTTGCGCCGGCCGCAGCATGGCGACCAAGTCCGTTACCTGCGCGGATCGATTCGTCAACGAGCCGGCAAAGCGGCGCTGCAATTCACCCAGAATGTTCATGACAATGCCACTCGCTGCCCATCACCCCACAAATCCTCCAAGCGATAATAGTTTCGCGATTGAGGATCGAACAGGTTCACCATGACATCGCCGAAATCGAGCACGATCCAGCGGCTGTCGGTATAGCCACTCACACTGCGTCGCTTTTCGTGAAAATCACGCAGCATGACGTCTTCCGTTTCGTCGGCAATGGCTCGCAGCTGCCGGCCACTGCGACCGGTGGCGACCACGAGATAATCAAACATATCGGTGAGTGCTCGCACGTCGATCACCAGGATATCCTGCCCTTGATTCTCGGCGGCTACACGGGCTGCTGCCAAGGCGCGTTCCCGAGCGCGGACGTCACCACGCTCCGTATCATGCGTCACTCGGCGTTCCATTCCACGAACAGACTCGCGACGTATCTGCCGATTGGACCGACCACTCTTCTCAGTTCTTTTCGCCACAGATGCTCCTTGTTCTTCCTGGGTGCCCCATTCTAACGTTCCGGCGCTGGTTTGGGATGAGCCCGCAGCGGAATACGTGGCGGCCCAAGCCCAGCGGGAAAACCCAGGGCGGAAAACCCAGCGTCGATCGACTGAACTCTTGCGAGTTCAGCTACGGGTCGAGCGATCAGCTACGGCGCTTTTGATCGTACGACGGACTTCCATTCCGTCGCGCGGCGATCACAACGGACTAGAAGTCCATTGTACGACGGACTTCCAGTCCGTCGTTCCGAAGCCTCACCCCATCAAAAAACCACGGCAGGTCTAAAAGTAGCGGCACGGCGTCAGCCGTCCGGCGCGAGGTAGCGGCACGGCGTCAGCCGTCCGGCGCGAGCGCCAGCCGCTCTCGAACGCTGCCGGAGGGCTCACGCCCTGACCGCTACAAGACGTCACGCTTCGGTCTGAAAAAAGTAGCGGCACGGCGTCAGCCGTCCGGCGCGAGCGCCAGCCGCTCTCGCACGCTGCCGGAGGGCTCACGCCCTGGCCGCTACAAGACGTCACGCTTCGGGCAAAAAAAGGTCGCAATAGTCAGAAGAACTGAAAAACTTCCAAAAATTTCGGGCCCGCTTTTCAGCTCGCATTGCGATTTCACCGGGGAGCAACGAAATGACGTGGCGATGATTTAGATATTTCAGTCGAGCTTTTTGTGAAGGTGGGCGTTATGGGTATGGATGTTTGGGGACGTAATCCTTCGGCACCAGCGGGGCGCTATTTTCGAGCCAACATTTGGTCATGGCGACCAATTCAGGCGCTAATCGCCGAATTGTGCACCGACTTAGTTGATCAGGAAACCATGACCAAACTGGGCTTCAACGTCGGTGCGGGACTTGCCGATGCGCCCACCTGTCAGCAAATGGCCAACCGTTTTGAGTGCTGGTTGGAACATCACACGGCAGGCCATGGCATCGACTTGGGTCTACGAGTGACCTATGACGGACGGTTTGTGAGTGACGAGGAATTGTCGAAACGTCCAGATTTAGAAACGATGTCGCCCTATCAAGTGGACGACGAACATCTGAAACAGTGGGTGGAATTCCTGCGCCACTGCGGTGGTTTTGAAGTGTGGTGAAATCGGACCAGCCGCACACAGCAGCTAATCCGATCCCCCCATCCGATTCTCCATCCGATTACCGGGCACTACATGCTACGGTCAACAGACTGTCGACTTATTTAATCGGCAAGGCGAAGTCACCGCGCTGATCGCGCCACACGCAGTGAATGTGGTTGGCCGGATTACCAGCGGCATCGGGCTGAGTGTTCACGAACTCAATGGCAAACGTTTCACCCTGAATTCGGTAGTAGTGACCCTGTCCCAATTGGTCACCACCCGCCCAGGCGAAATAGAGCTTGTCAAAACCTGTCGACTCGATCGCTTCCCAGCGCTGCCGGGCCACCTCTTCGGGCATGCCCGCGGCATAGGCATCGACGAGTGCTCGCAGAATCTTTTTCTGGTCAGCGTTCATCTTACTGGCGACTAAACCGACAGGCGCGTCGGTGGGCGGCTGCGGTGCACCGGCGTTGCGCACTTCATCCAGCGCCTTGTCGGCAATCAGTGCGACCTTCCGCTGGTCGGCATCAAGTGCATGCAGTAGCTCCAGTGCTAGTCGCTCTTCCTTCGCCAGCAGTTCCGTGCCAGTCTTGACGCTTTCCACCGTCGAATTCTTCACGATCGCGGGATTCGCACCGAACATTTGCGGAGTCGATGAGATAACCTTGCCACCTTCGACCACAAAATTCAACGACATGTGATGGCCTTCGATACTCAGCCCCCACTTGCTGCTCTCGGTCGGCTTCCCAAAGATCGTGAAATAATAACGCTCCGAGTCTCGTAGGGGCGTTCCTGTTTTGGCCTTTTCCAAGTCCTTGAGAAGTACCTCCAGACCCATGATGCTCGTGGCCTTGTGATACCCAATGTCACTCACCGTCGACCGCAGTAGCGCTAGCGCCGCGGTGCGCTGAGCTTCAGTCATATCTCGATACTGCACGCCCTTGCGAGTGGCTTTGGGGATGAAATGCCAATCGACTCGCACCGGCGCATCGTACTCCAACAGCCCAATCTTTTTCTGGTCGTCCGAGAGTAAGCCGAGCCACTGATTAGCGGCCGTCGTCATCGCGACTCCGGGAGCTGCCAGACGATAAGCGGCACTGGCGCCGGCCGCCAGCAATAAGATCGTCGAGATTGTCAAAACGAACCATCGAGAACGCATCATAAATCAGGTCTCCGTCGGATTCGGCGCCGCAAACGGCGGATCAGTAGGTGGGAGATATCGGTAGGAACTCTGTGAGGAACGCAGATTCTAACTAACCAAGGATTCCGATGCGAGTCTGTTCTGGGGCGGTAAGCGAGACGTGACAGAAACGGTGTGGACACACTCACATGCAAGTCAACCTCGGAGAGTTGACCGACGTGCAGGTCAACTCGGAACTATGCTGCAAACCTGGCCTATACGCCTCGACCCGTGATCGGATATGCGGTGTCTTGAAATCCCTGACCGCTATGCTCGCCGGGTGGGACGAGTTGATCGACGAACGCTTCATCTGCAGCGGTGATCTGGACATCCAGGCAGCCGAGGTTGTCGGCGAACTGTTCGGGTGTGCGGGGACCGAGAATGATCGACGTGATGTTCGGGTTGGCCAGACACCAAGCCAGTGCGAACTGAGTGATCGCCAGTCCGCGCTGGTGGCAATGCTCGCGCAGCTTCTGAGCCACCAGTAGGCTGGCATCACGCCATTCAGCCTGGCGCATGCGAGCATCATTGCGAGCCGCTCGACTGCCCGCCGGCGGCTCCACACCCACTTCATATTTTCCCGTGAGGATGCCACGCGCTAGCGGGCTGTAGCTAATGACGCCGATCCCACGAGCCTGACAGAGGGGCAACAATTCCACTTCAATATCGCGATTCACGAGGTTGTATAGCGGCTGAGTGCAGACGAACTGTTTCAATCGCTGCTGGTCGCTGGCCCATAACGCTTCACATAATTGCCACGCTCGAAAATTCGAACAGGCTAGATAATGAACTTTACCGTTTCGCACCATGTCATCGAGTGCTCGGAGCGTCTCGTCGATCGGCGTGGTTGGATCGGGAGCATGAACATAGTAGATGTCCACAAAGTCGGTACCGAGTCGCTTCAAGCTGGCATCCAGTTCGCGCATCAGATGCAATCGACTCGCTCCCGACTCATTAGGGCCGTCCCCCATTTTCTGTCGCCCCTTGGTCGCCAGAATCGCGCGGTGACGTCGATCACGCAGCGCCTTGCCGACCACCGTTTCCGATTGACCCAGACTGTACATGTTGGCCGTGTCAATCATGTTGATGCCCAGGTCCAGCGCCTCGTGAATGATGCGCGTGGAAGTCGCCTCGTCCGTCGGACCTCCAAACATCATCGTGCCCAAGGTGAGTGGCGAAACTTTGACCCCCGTGCGACCAAGTAATCGATACTGCATAACGAACGAACTCTTCTGGCAAGGGAAACAGTACAGGTAAACAGACCCACAGGCAGGCTAATGACCAATGACCAATAACAACTGACCAACAACAAATGAACAATAACAAATGACACCAAGCGCCGAGTACTCAAGCACTCAGCGCTGCCATCCACAGCGTCATTTTCGCTCGCACGAACAACTACGGCAAAACGCGCAGGCGTAAATTGCGAAACTCGACTGGCGAGCCTTCCGACTCCAAGCAGAGGAAGCCGGAAGCTGGATCACAGCCTGTCCCACCCGCGACTTCTTCTCCATTCACCCACAAGCGCACTTCACCGTTGATGGCGCGCACATAGTAGTGATTCCATTCGGGGGACGGCTTGCTCAGATTTTTGCGCGGAAAGCTGCGCGAGCCGCCCGGCGCGACCGGTGCAAAAGGTTTCATCTTGGCGGCGCCGGTCGGAAACACGTCACCGTGAGTGGTGAACCAGTCGGCTTTCTTCTTCGTCTGCTTCTCGTACTGTTCGGTATAGCCCGTATCGAGCACCTGCACTTCGATCCCTTGTGGCAATTGCCCTGGTTTGAGCGAGTTCAGATTACTCTCGGACGCCCAAAGGAACACTCCGGAGTTGCCCGCAAATTTCAGGTGTCGCCATTCCACAACCAACTCCAGATTCTTGTACTGCTCTTTCGAACGCATCACGCCGACGGGCTGTCCCGTGCAATGGATCACGCCATCTTTGAATGACCAAGTGTCGGCGGCACAGTTGACGTTGGTGAAATCCTGCTCGCCCAGTTCCTTCCAGTCGGGTCCGACGCCATCGACAAACGCTCGGGGAAAGCTTTTCTCCGGCTTCGTAGCCGCAGCGGGCTCCTCTCCGTGCGTCCAGCCAGCCGATAAAACGGTAAAGCAACTGCCTGTCAACACGGTCAGAAAACAGGCCAGGCGGCCAACAGATCGCAGGGCAGGCAAAGTTGTGAGTTGTTTCCGGTGAGTCATAAATCGGTTCCCAAAAAGGCGAAGCGAGAAAACCAAAAAGCGGACGACGCGAGGGCGTGAATATGGACGATCAGCAAGGCGGAAACAAGCCAACGCGGGCGATGCGGACTGCGGTCCTACGCCTCACGGCTAGTGATGACTACAATGGTGGAACCCGCCGAGCGAGGCTTGGGGCTGGTTTGTTTGGTATTCACTTCTTACGCCCGAGATGTCTTACGCCCGAGATGCCCATGCTATCTTTCCGCCGCATCGTCGTCTGGACGAATGTTGCTGGTCGGCACCTGCTACTGCTTGGCCCCGTCCTTTTTGGCCCCGTCCTCTTCGCCGTCTTATTCGCGGCTTGCAGCAGTGGCAATGTATCTGCCGAGGACGCAGCGACCGCCGAACAGGAAAAATTCTTTGAGGAGAAGGTACGACCGATCCTGGCCGGTCGCTGCTGGAAATGTCATGGCTCTGAGAAGCAGGAGAGCGGCTTACGGCTGGATCGGCGGGAGTCGTTCCTGGCGGCTACGTCGTACGGTCAACCTGCGGTGGTTCCAGGCGATCCGACAAAAGGTCTCCTGCTCAATGCCGCTCGACGCATGGGCGAATTGAAGATGCCGCCCGAGGGTAATCCACCGGTGACGGCAGCGGAAATCGAAGTGCTGCAAGCGTGGATCAAAATGGGCGCACCGTGGCCGAAGTCAGCCATCACCACCACTAGCCTCACTCCCGTCGCGCAAGCTGCTCGCGATCGACGTGACCACTGGGCCTATCAACCGGTCACTCGCAGTCCGCTGCCGACGGTGAACAACATCGCTTGGCGGCAAACGTCGCTCGACGGCTACATCTTGACAAAACTGGAATCGGCCCGCCTGACGCCGTCGCCCGTGGCCGATCGTCGTACACAGATTCGGCGCGCGACGTTTGATCTGATCGGCTTGCCGCCGGAACCGGAGGCGGTCGCCGAGTTCGCGGCAGACGACTCGCCGGACGCTTACGTCCGCCTGACGGATCGCCTGCTCGCCTCGCCGCACTACGGCGAACGCTGGGGGCGGCACTGGCTGGACATCGCCCGCTATGGTGACACGAAGGGCTATGCGTTTGCAGCCGAGCGACGTTATCCGTTTGCATATACCTATCGTGATTATGTGATCGCGGCACTCAACGCGGATTTGCCCTACGATCAATTCATCGTGGAGCAGTTAGCGGCTGATCGATTGACAGCGACGACTGATCCCGCCGGAGCGCAGCAAAAGCGACTGGCGGCCTTGGGGTTTCTTACCACGGGTCGCAAATTCAACAATCATCACGATGACATCGACGACAAGATTGACGTGGTATCGCGCGGACTCATGGGACTGACCGCCAGTTGTGCGCGTTGTCATGATCATAAGTTCGATGCGATTCCGACCGACGATTACTATTCGCTCTACGGAGTCTTCGCGAGCTGTCATGAACCGGCCGAGCTGCCGCTGATTGGCACACCTGAGCAGAATGACGCCTATCGTCAATTTGAAGCGGAGCTGAACAAGCTGCGGGCCGCTCACGAT
>JBJSXJ010000115.1:0-8456 GCA_046086325.1 Planctomycetota bacterium
CCCGAACGCTTTCGCGCCGATCAAGGATAGTTTTACTACCACGAATCGCACGAATGACACGAATGATGCTATGCGCACGTTTGGCTGCTAATCGCATGCGTGACTGGTCGTAGCATGCATGACTGCTCCTAGTATGAACCATGGCCGGCGGAGTTCAATCTCCGTGTCTTAGTGTCTTTGCGTGAAACATCAGCCCCTCTCCCCTGCCCCTCTCCCCAACCGCTGATTTAAGTTTTTCGGAGACGCGGCGCGTGAGCATCAGCGGTTGGGGAGAGGGGACTCAAGGCGCGGAGCGAATCGCTGCGGTTGGTGAGAGGGGACGCAAGGCGCGAAGCGAATCGCTCGCCCTAACGCCCCCCAGCTCATTCGTCCGATTCGTGCCATTCGTGGTTCGTCCGCTCCGCCGAGATCAGGCGGAATATCGAGCGTTCCGGCGGCGCCTGCGCATTAGCGGGTCGCTTTGGCGATCGTGGCGCTGGCGTTGCACTTGGTGGTGATCGTCCCTAGGGACGTCACGATTTCTAGTGTCACGGCCACTTTGCCCGGTTCCTCACCCGCTTGAAATGTCACCGGGATCGCATGGATCGTTTTCGCATCCTGCGAAACTTTGAACGTGAAGCGATCGTCACCGCCGCGAATCTCCTTCACCGTGAACGGTGCTCGGCCTTTGACAATGAGCTGCTTCGTGACCGACTTACCCGGCTCCAGCGTGCCTAAGAAGAGCGACGCCGGACTGACACTCACCGCTGACACCACTTTGCCTTCCACGGCCAGCGGCACCTGCGCGCTGCGCGGATCGTTCGTCACCAACACCAGTTGATCGGCAATAAAACCCTCCGGGGCACTTCCCTTCAGATGCACCACCATGTCGTACGACACCTTGCCGCCACCGCGCTGAGTTTCATTCAGTTCGACTTCGAAATGTTCGTTCGCCGAGCGCACGTCGACAATCTGCCAGTCCGGCCGGCCCGCGTAGCTGATGCCAATCTTCTTAGTGGCAGTTGAACCTTGATCGACCGAGGCGAAATCCACCACGCCGGGCGCGAAGACGACATCGCCGCGAATGAAGCCTTGCACGTTGAGCTGCACTTCGGCGAAGTACGGCTTGTCGATCGTGACCGTAATGGTCGCCGAACGTTGCCCTAAAAACGAAGCCGTATTGAAGGTCGCAACAATCCCGCCCTTTTCCCACGTCTTGAGCGTGTCTTTGCTGATCGCCGCCGACGTGCAACCACAACTGGTGCGCACACTGGCAATATGCAGTGTCTCCTCGTAGATGTTTTCCATCTCAAACACAAACTCCGCCTTAGCCGCGCGAGCGACTGTGCCAAAGTTATGTTCGTGGGTTTTGAAGAGCTTCTTGGCCCAGTCCTGAGCGCGGGCGGAGCGGGCTGGGGTGATGGCGGCCCAGAGTGCCACCAGTCCCGACGATCGCAGGGCCCACTGTCGACGATTAATCAGTCGCTCTCGTTTATGATTGCCGCTCACCTGCAGGCTCCCTCCGCATCCGATGGCACGTTTCACTGAGGATCGGTACATTCAGTTTCTTCGGTAGAATACAACTCACCGTCCACTGCTTCTAGTTGCGAGCTGCAAAAAGCGCCCAAGTTACCAGGGCAGTCGAAATTGCTGTCGCGAGCTGCTAGCAGTTTTCTCGCGAAGCGATCTGCGGTAATATGCGGCCGCGCTGATGGATCCGGTATCTCAGTATCACGAAGGAATCACGCTCATGAATCATCGCATCCGCACGACTCACTCCGCTCGGCGTCCTTCCCCAGCACCGGCGCGCGACTCCGCTGCCGGCCGTGGTGGGCGACTGCCCAGAGCGGCTCTTCTGGGCGGACTCGCCCTGCTCGCGGCATTCCTGCTGGCGGGTGCCTGGTTCAGCTTTGCCCCAGTGCCCGTCACGGCTCAGGAAAAACCGGCTCCCACAAAACCCAAAAAGCCTGGTGAGAATGCCAAGCCGAGCGATACGGCCAAGCCGAGTGAGAATACCAAGCCTGGCAAAACGACTAAGCCTGATGATGCGGAGAAGCCGGGTGACGGGCAGAAGCCGGCGCGGCAAGGTCGGCGGCCGTTTGAAAACGTGCGGAAGGCGCCCGAGTTTCCCAAGGATGTGGAATGGCTGAATTCGGCGGGGCCGCTGCGAGTGCAGGATTTGCGTGGGAAATTCGTGCTGCTCGACTTCTGGACCTACTGCTGCATCAACTGCATGCACATCCTGCCCGAACTCAAGAAACTCGAAAAAGCCTACCCCAATGAGCTCGTCGTGATCGGCGTGCATTCGGCGAAGTTTGAAGGCGAGAAAGATACGAAGAACATTGAGAACGCTATTTTGCGGTACGAAATTGAGCATCCGGTGATCAATGATGCGGAGCACAAGGTGTGGGATGCGTTTGGAGCGCAGAGCTGGCCGACGATCTCGCTGATTGATCCCGAGGGGAATGAAGTCGGTCAGCACAGTGGCGAGTTCAAGTTTGAACTGATTGATGAAGTGCTGAAGAAGGCGCTGCCGTACTATCGCGAAAACAAGTTGATGGACGAGAGTCCGCTGAAGTTTGATCTGTTATCGGAGCGGCAGAAGAAGTCGCCGCTGCGCTATCCTGGCAAATTGCTGGCGGATGAGAAGTCGAAGCGACTGTTCATCGCGGATAGCAACCATAACCGGATTGTTGTGACGTCGCTGGCGGGCGAGTTTCAACTGGCGATTGGCAGTGGTGAGGAGGGCGATACGGATGGCGATTTCGCCACCGCGCGCTTCAATCATCCGCAGGGGATGGCACTGCGGGGCGACATCTTGTACGTCGCCGACACGGAAAATCATCGGCTAAGAAAAGTGGACCTGGCTAAACGCACGGTCACGCAGCTAGCGGGGGACGGGGAGCAGGGTTCGGGCTGGCCCGGGTTGGAACTTGTGCGGCAGACGGGCGAGTTGCCGAAGCAGTGGGGCGGTGTGCCGGCGAAGGTGAGTTTGAACAGTCCGTGGGATCTGTGGATTCATGAGGAGCAGCTCTACATCGCGATGGCCGGTCCTCATCAAATCTGGAAAATGCCGCTCGACGAAACCTTCATCGGCCCCTATTCGGGAAATGGTCGCGAGGACATCGTGGATGGCGAGCTGTTTCCGGAGAAGCCGTATCAGTTAGGGGCGGCTTCGTATGCGCAGCCCAGCGGTCTGACGTCGGACGGGACGTGGCTGTACGTGGCGGACAGTGAGGGAAGTTCGGTGCGTGCGGTGCCGTTCGATCCGAAGGAAGAGGTGCGGACGTTGGTCGGAACCGCCCACCTGCCCTACGGGCGGCTGTTTACGTTTGGGGACAAGGATGGGGCGGCCGAGCGAGCTCGGTTGCAGCACTGTCTGGCGGTGGCGTATCACGACGGGTTCATTTATGTAGCCGATACATACAACCACAAGATCAAGAAGGTCGATGCGAAAGATGGGACCGTGACGACTCTGGCGGGAGCGGGTGGTCGCGGCAGTGCCGACGAACCGGCTCAGTTCAACGAGCCGGCAGGTTTGTCGTTGGCGGGAGGCAAGTTGTATGTGGCGGACACCAACAATCATCTGATTCGCACGGTGGAGTTGGCGACGGGCAAGACGCAGACGATTGCGCTTCAAGGGGTGGAACCGCCGAAGCCGGTGACGGCGGTTCGCCGGCCGACGTTCGCGGGGGCTAAGCCGGAAGAGGTGGCGCCTCAGTCGCTGAAGCCGCAGGACGGCAAAGTACAGCTCAAAGTCAAACTCGTCCCCCCCGCAGGTTGGAAAATCAATCCGCTGGCGAAGATGAATTACTGGGTGGAGGCGTCGGGGGAAGAGGGGCCGGTGGTGCGTGAGGGGCTGGGCAAGCGAGAGCTGGCGGTGCCGGCGGCGGAGTTCACTGTGCCGCTGAAGGTGACCGGCTCGGGGGCCGACAAGGTGACGATTTCGCTCGCCTATTATTACTGTCAGGAGGGTGCCGAGGGGCTCTGCAAGTCCGGGGCGGTGGTGTTTACGGTGCCGCTGAAGATTGGTGCGGACGGAGTGGCAACGGCGGAGATTACGCACAAAATTGCGAAGTAATCGACGGGGCTGAGAGCCGGTGTTTCGCTGGGAGACACGGCGGCACGGAGGCTGGGTCGAGCGGATTTTGCTGGGGTGAGGGGTTGGACGGGGCTAGTTTGGATCCGTTGCCTCGTCTTTCCCCGGCCTGTTAATCTTGCTCCGGGAACGGTTTACAAGTTGGCGAGTAATTGATTACAATCCGCCGTTTCCGCTGGGGCGGAGGCTAGTCGACTGGGCGTGTTGACGGAACGCTGCGGCGGTAGCTTTGCCGACCGGGGCGGGGAAGCGTAAGGGCCACGAGACCAACATGTTTGAATCGTTACAAGAAGGATTGCGATCCGCGTTCAAGACGCTGGCTGGTAAAGCCAAGCTGACGGAAGCGAATATGCGCGAAGGGCTGGACATGGTCGAGCAGTCGCTGCTCGAGGCCGATGTCAGCTACGACGTGGTGCAAAACTTCATGGATCGAGTGGTCGCGAAGGCGACGGGCGAAAAGGTGCTCGGGGCGCTCAATCCAAGTCAGCAGTTGGTGGGGATTGTCAACGATGAGTTGATTGAGCTGCTGGGGCCGGTGGATTCATCGCTGCATCTGAATCGCGATCTGAATGTGATCATGATGTGCGGTTTGCAGGGAGCGGGCAAGACGACGACGACCGGCAAACTGGCTCGCCTGATGCAAGAGAATGGTCGGAAGTGTCTGTTGGTGGCGGCGGACTTGCAGCGACCAGCGGCGATTCAGCAGCTGCATGTGCTGGGTGAACAGCTCGGAGTCCAAGTCTACTCGGAGCTTGGTGCGACGGATCCGGTGAAGGTCTGTCAGGACGCCGTGAAGAAGGCGCGGGCCGAGCAGTTATCGGTGGTGATTCTGGATACCGCCGGCCGCTTGGCGATCGACCAGGCGCTGATGGACGAGCTGGAGCGAATTGATCGGCTGGTGCGGCCGGATAAAGTCTACCTGGTAGTAGACGGCATGACGGGACAAGACGCGGTCAACAGTGCCTTGGCGTTTAACGCCGCGCTGGAGCTGGATGGCGTCGTGATGACGAAGCTGGACGGTGACGCGCGGGGTGGAGCGCTGTTGTCGGTCAAAGCGGTGACCGGCGTGCCGATCAAGTTTATTGGCACGGGCGAGCATTTGGATGCTTTGGAGCCGTTTCGTCCGGACGGGATGGCGAGCCGCATTTTGGGGATGGGTGACATCGTCGGCTTGGTCGACGTTGCACGCCGCGCGATTGACGAGCAGCAGCAGCGGGCGATGGAAGAGAAGTTGCGAGCGGGCGAATTTACGCTCGACGACTTCAAAAACCAGCTCGAGCAGGTGCTCAAGCCCGGGCTCATGAAGAAGCTGCTCGGACTCATGCCGGGCATGGGCGACATTCAGCGGCTGATGGGTGATACGGACTCGGAGAAAGACGCTCGGCGGCTAGTGGGAATCATCAACTCGATGACGCCGGCGGAGCGTCGGCAGCCGAAGCTCATTGATCCCAGTCGCCGTAATCGTATTGCCAAGGGAGCTGGCGTGCAGACTCAAGAAGTCTCGCAGCTCATCAAGCAGTACGAGTTCATGGCGCCGATGATGAAGGCGATGGCGGGCGAAGGCATGCTGGGGCGGCTCAAGAAGGTGCGCGAGTTGCAGGAAAGTGGCGCACTGAATCCGGGAGCTGACTTGGGGATGTTGCGTGAAAAGAAGGGCACCGGCAAGCGGTTGTCCAATAAAGAGAAGATGGACTTACGGAAGCGTCGAGACAAAGAGCTGCGGCGTCGCAAGAGGCTGGAGCGTGGTGGCGGGCCTGTGTCTGGTTCGCAGCTAGACGCGGACGATGAAGATTAACGTGAATCAGGTTCGATTTTTCGTTGAGTAAGGAGGATGGTCTGTGGCGGTTCGCATTCGTATGAAGAGAATGGGGCGCGTGAATCGGCCCTTTTATCGCGTTTGTGCGATCGATTCCAAACGTGGTCGCGATGGTCGCGTGATCGAAGAGCTGGGCTATTATGATCCGTTGGTGCGGGAAGTGGATGCACGCGCGATACTCAAGGGTGAGCGAATTGCTTACTGGATGAGTGTCGGTGCGCTACCGAGTGATCGCTGCACGGTGCTGATCAAGAAGTATGGTCACGAAGGCACGCACGTGGCGGCTCAGCAGTCGGCACTCGAACGACTCAAAATCAACAAGCCCAAGGCGCCACCGCCGGTCAAGATTCCGCTGAAGAAGGCGGAACCGGTGGCGGAAGCACCGGCCGAGGGTGGTGGTGAGGCACCGGCCGCTGAGGCTGCTGAGTAGTGACCGATGCGGATCGACGTTTTGACTTTGTTTCCCGAATTACTAGCGGGGTATGTAAGTCAAAGTTTGTTGTCTAAGGCGATCGAACGGCAACTGCTGGACGTGCGCCTGCACAACATCCGCGATTGGTCAGTGGATCCAAAGCATCATAAGGTCGATGATCGCCCCTACGGCGGCGGTCCTGGTATGGTGCTGATGGTCGAGCCGATTGTGGCGTGTGTCGAATCCGTGCAAGCGGCGAGTGACCCTGCGGGGCATCTCGTCTACCTGACGCCTCAGGGAAGACGGTTGAATCAGCGAGTGGTGGAAGAGTTGGCGACCAAGCCGCGGCTCGTGCTGCTGTGTGGTCGCTATGAGGGCATTGATCAGCGGGCCATCGAGCTGCTCAAGCCAGACGAAATTTCGATTGGCGATTACGTACTCAATGGCGGCGAAACGGCCGCCATGGTGATCATCGATGCCGTTCTGCGACTCGTCCCCGGCGTCTTGGGCGACGAGCAGAGCAGCGTGGATGATTCGTTTTCCAGTGGCAATCGGCTGTTGGAGGCGAGCCAGTACACGCGGCCGCGTGAATTTCGTGGCCTGCGAGTGCCGGATGTGTTGCTCAGCGGCGACCACCAGGAAATCGCTCGCTGGAGGCGAGCGGAGAGTGAATTGAAGACGCGGGAACGTCGAGCCGATTTGATTGAAAGCGAGGAGAACGAGCGATGAGTCAAGAAGTTTTAAAGAAGGTAGAAGCGTCGTCCTTGAAGAAGGATGTGCCCGAATTTCGCGTCGGTGATGAAGTGGTGGTACACACTCGCCTGCTGGAAGGCGACAAAGAGCGTATCGCGAAATTTCCCGGACTCGTGATCGCCCGTAGCGGCAGCGGCAGCCGGGCCATGTTCGTGGTCCGACGCATCGTTGGTGGCGAAGGTGTGGAACGCAAGTTCCCCGTCCACTCGCCGATCATCTCCAAGATCGAAGTGCTCGAATCGGGCATCGTGCGTCGCGCGAAGATTTACTATCTGCGTGATCGAGTCGGCAAGGCTCAGCGACTCAAGAAGCGTCGTCCGACCAAGTCGGACAGCTAGTCGCCGCTGGCCGCTGTTGGCGGCAGCAAGTGGTAGCTGTCGATCGTTCATCATGTTGTGGGTACCAGGTGAATCGTTGCCGCGCAGGGCGCTGAGCGGCAACGGTCGCTGTGAGGTGCCCCATGGTTTGGCTACGCAAGTTTCGAGGTTGGTTGATTCGGCAGCGATGGCGTATGGCGGGCTGGTGGCGGCAGTGGCTGCTCCAGCAGAGACGCCAAGCGGACCGATTTCTCGTGCGACTCGTCCACCGCTCCCCTGCCCTGGTGCCGCTGGTCGAATTCTGTCGCGAATGGAGCCGAGAATGGTTCCCGCCGAGTTCGCTGGGTGAACGTGGCGAACGACTGGCTCAGCGCTATCTACAGCGACTTGGATATCAGGTGGTGGATCGCCGCGTGCGCGGGCCCCTCGGGGAACTCGATATCGTCGCCGTGCAGGATCGTACGATTGTTTTTGTGGAAGTGAAGACGAGGCGCTCGCATGCCAAAGGCAGCCCGCTCGAGGCGGTCGGCGAAACCAAGCAGCGCCGCATCGCGCGGCTGGCCCTCTCCTGGCTCAAGCGTCATCACCTCCTGCACCAGCCGGCGCGTTTTGATGTGGTGGGTATCACCTGGCCACACGACGACGACCGGCCGCGCATACGACACGTCCGCAACGCCTTCTCGCCCCCCGGCCGCTGGCAGCTTTTTAGTTGAGCGATGTGACGAGCATCCGTCGGTCACCTCTCCGAGGTGACTTTTCTTGCGTGAGTTCAAGCCTTGTCTGCAGCGTCTCGCTGACCGACTTGGAAAGTCGGGCGACATGTCGGTCAACCCACAGAAATCCGCTAATTCTCCCATTGAGGTTTTTCATCGCTACCCAAGTCTGTCAAAAGTTGACGTGGACCCGACGAAACTCATTCATCGCAAACCTCTATGCCTCCGCTACTCGCCCTGTGCTAAGATCTAGGGCTCTAGGGAGCGGAACCATGACGGAAAATGAACATCCGAGTGCTGGACTGCGGCGCGGAATTCGGCGCACCGAAGAGCGTGTGCCCGTGTGCCTGTGGCGACTCGTTCGCCG
>JBJSXJ010000116.1:0-6803 GCA_046086325.1 Planctomycetota bacterium
TGGATCAAGTAGACCTTGGAAGCTGTTTTGGTGAGATAGGTTGCTTCTTCGACCGCCGAGTCGCCGCCGCCAATCACGGCCAGCGGCTTGTTGCGAAACCGCGGCAACGCGCCGTCGCAAACGGCACAGGCACTCACGCCACGATTCTTATATTGTTCCTCCGACGGCAAACCGAGATAGTTCGCTCGGGCACCCGTCGCGATGATGATCGTGTGGGTTTCCACCGTGCCGTTATCGCGCGAGATCACCTTGTAGGGCGAACTGGAAAGATCGATGTCGACGATATCGTCGCCGATCACGCGCGTGCCAAAATTAATCGCCTGCTGCTTAATGAGCTCAACCAGTTCCACGCCTTGCACGGCGTAGTACGGCTGTCCGTTGCGCTCGTGGCCCTGGGGCACAGGCGGCAAGTTGTAATGGCGATCCGGCGATACGGCACTTTCGATGAAGGCGCGAATGTTACCCGCGGGGAAGCCTGGATAGTTTTCCACTTCCGTGGTGAAGGCGAGCTGACCGAGCGGGATCATGTCGGGCTGCGGAGTGCCTTCAAAGACCAGCGGTCGAATGTTCGCTCGCGCCGCATAAATGGCGGCTGACCAACCTGCGGGACCACTACCAATAATCACCACGTGTTCTGCCAAGGGTCGTTCCTTTCATGCCTCGTTGGGAAGGGCGTATTATAGGGGTAGCGAGCGTCGCTTCAACTTGCCCACCAACCCGGGGCGCAGTATCGTACCAAACCCCGCTCGCTGCCGGGCGGGGACTGCTTGGTTTTCCGTCTGGTCTGCCACCGCGTTTGACGCTCGGTTTCACCAGCTGGATTTGCCAACCTGTCTCACCGCTCAACCTGTCTCACTGCTCAATCCCTCCCGTTCGCGCGAACAAGAGTACTTCCATGAACGCCATGCCGCTGATGATCATCGTGCTCTGCTGTTTAGCTATTTCCTATCGCTTCTATAGCGCCTTCCTGGCCGCGAAAGTTGCAGCACTCGACGATAGCCGCACCACCCCCGCCTACCTGAAAAACGACGGACAGAATTATCATCCAACCAACAAGTGGGTGCTCTTCGGCCACCACTTCGCCGCGATTTCCGGAGCGGGGCCACTCATCGGACCCGTACTGGCCATTCAATTCGGTTACCTGCCCGGTTTAGTCTGGATCGTGGTGGGAGTTTGTCTGGCGGGCGCCGTGCAAGACATGCTGGTGCTGGCCGCGAGTGTCCGCTGCGGTGGCCGCTCACTCGCCGAAATCGCCCGCTCGGAAATCAGCTCATTAGCCGGCACCGCCGCTTCACTCGCGATCCTGTTCGTCGTGATCATCGCGCTGGCCGGTCTGGGGATTGTCGTGGTGAAAGCGCTGGGTGGCGAAGAAATCGGACTGGCTCAAGGCACCGTCCTCGAATTACCGCCGAACAGCGAGTTAGAAACTCGAGTGGTTGCCGCGCGCGTGCTGGCCACCATCCCTGCGGGCAGTCGCATCGTCTACACGAATGGGAGTTCGGTCGAGCGTAGCGAATCTTATACCCTCGTCGCGAAAGACTCCCCCGACCAACCGCCATTTGCCGTAGCGGACGGAAAACTTACCTTGCCCGCCGGTGTCACGCAGCAAGTTCCCGGTAGCGCCTGGGGCACGTTTACCATTTTCTGCACCGTCCCAATCGCACTGTTTGTTGGTCTTTACATGTATCGGATTCGGAAAGGGAAAGTGGTCGAAGCGTCGATTCTCGGCGCCACCGCCACGCTCGCTGCCACCGTCGCCGGTGCCTGGATTCCCGGCTCACCACTCGAGCCCTACTTTTCACTCACTCGCGAACAGACGATCTTCGCCATCTGTGGTTACGGGTTCATCGCGTCGGTGTTGCCCGTCTGGCTGCTCCTTTGCCCACGCGATTACCTCTCCAGTTTCCTGAAAATCGGCACCGTGATCTTGCTGGTTGGTGGAGTGGTCGTGGCCAATCCTAAATTGGAAGCACCTTCCTTCAACGAAGTGTTCGCGGGTGGCGGCGGACCTTATGTGGCTGGTGGAGCGATTTTTCCATTTTGTTTTATCTGCATTATGTGTGGAGCAATCTCTGGTTTTCATGCACTTGTCTCCTCCGGCACCACTCCGAAAATGGTGAGTAAGGAAGGTGACATTCGCATGATTGGTTATGGTGCCATGCTGATTGAAGGATTAGTGGGTGTGGTGGCGTTGCTAGCGGCCGCCTCGCTGCCTCCCGGTGATTACTGGGCCATCAATATCGATCTCAACAAAGTGGAGAAATATGCCAGCCAGCTCGAAAAGCTGAACGCGACCACGGACAACCTGCCGGAGATTGAACGTCAGATCGGCGGCGAATCTTTGCGCGGACGAACCGGTGGAGCGGTGACGCTGGCAGTTGGCATGTCACGAGTGTTAACGAATGCCATGGACCGGTTGTCGGGCGGTCGCATCTCCATCGATGCCGTCATTAAATATTGGTATCACTTTGCGATCATGTTCGAGGCGTTATTTATTTTGACGACGATCGACACTGGCACGCGAATCGCGAGGTTCTTATTTCAAGAGGCACTAGGAAAAATCTATGCGCCGTTTGATCGGACGGATTGGCTGCCCGGAGCGGTGCTCTGCACGGGGCTGGTCACCCTGGGCTGGGGCGGACTGATTTGGACCGGCTCCATCGACACGATTTGGCCCATGTTTGGGATTGCGAATCAGATGCTCGCCGTCATCGGCTTAGCGGTCGTCACCACGGCGATGTTCAACGCCGGCCGCGGCCGCTACGCGTGGATCACGATTTTGCCGATGAGTTTCGTCACGGTCACGACGACCACCGCTGCCTATCAGCTCGTCACCGGCCCGTTCTATACGACGCTACAAGCCGGTTGGAAGCTCAACGATTCCGCGCAAACCCTGAAAGGCGCACTCAACATGACCTTCGTCACCCTGATCGTCGCCGCAGTCGCCGTGATCGTGATTGAAGCGATCTTCCGCTGGTTTGGAGTTCAACCGCGCACCCAAAGCCGTTCGCTCCAGAGCGGGCAGTAACGCCCGTTCTCTTCGTGCCGCGAGTGCTACGAGTCTATTTCCCAAAGCCGCTAGGTGTGGCCGAGGGGCTGGACGGCGAGCCGGCCGTTGACGGTGCCGAGGCGCACCAGGGTCTTGGCTTCGCCGGCAAAAATCGCTTCCCACGGCTGATGACGCGCGTGGTCGGTCGTCAGAATGTCGCCCTCTTCTAAGGCTTGCCAGTCCTCGATTGAGATGTCGATCGGCGCTGAGGAAATCACTAGTTCGCCGGCCGCCATCTGCGGGCCGCGCGGGGCGGGCGATACGTCGCGCGACTCGGCGACCTGGAACATCAGCTTCAGGACTTCGGTAGGAATCGCAATTCGCAGCCAGCCCATCACGTTCCCCACCACCACCTCGAACGACGCCGCCAGAAAACTTGCTTGTTCCGACCAAGCATGAATCTTGGCTGGCTGGGTCGTCAGCTGCTCGATCGACCAATCCACTGGTCCGACGGTTGGCCAGGCCGAATGCCATGCTCCCAGCAGTAAATGAATCAGGCGATTGGCTAGCCGCAGTTCAATTTCGGTTGGACCGGGTGATGCCGTGTAGACGGTGTCGCCCGAACCACCCAGCCAGCGCTCCACCAGCGAACGCAGCAGCGGCACTTCCAGTTCCAAGATCCCGCGCCCTTCCCAGCGCGCACTACGCAGCACCGAGAAACAGGTCGGTGGAGTGGCATCCAGCAGCAGACGTCCGTACGTCGTGGGCTCGCAGCGCACGAGACGCACGACCACTCGAGCTCGCATCGCCGGCGATAACAGCTCCGCGAAGGGACGTTCCAGTTGCACAAACAGACGCCGCAGCCGTTCGCTGTCGAGTCGCACGTCGGCCGTCGCCGATTCCGCCGCCTGGGCCGGTCGTCCACCACGACCAGCGCCCAGCATCGAATCCATTCGCATCGTGATCACTCCCTTGATCTACCTCGATCCGGTCACTCACCCACGCACGTGCCCGTCACCCCAAGCGATGTACTTGTAGCTGGTGAGTTCCTTGAGTCCGCAGGGGCCGCGAGCGTGAAACTTGTCGGTACTAATTCCAATTTCCGCGCCCAAGCCGAACTCATAGCCGTCGTTGAAGCGCGTGCTGGCGTTGACCATGACGGCGGAACTATCAATGGCGGCCGTGAAGCGGCGTGCGGCTTGGACATCGCGCGTGACGATCGCGTCCGTGTGATGCGAGCCATAGTGATTGATATGCTGAATCGCGGCATCTAAATCATTCACCACTTTGACCGACAACACCGGTCCACAGTATTCGGCAAAGAAATCTTCTTCCGTGGCGGCCGGTAGCTGCGAAAAACCAGCCAGCATCGGCTTACAGCTTTCATCAATGCGCAGTTCAATGGGCGGCGAATTAGCTAGCAGTGCACGAGCGATACGAGGCAAAAACGACGGAGCCACGTAGCGATGCACCAACAGCGATTCGGCGGCGTTGCAAACACCCATGCGCTGACATTTGGCGTTCATCACGATTCGTTCAGCCATGTCTAGATCCGCAGTTGCATCAACATAGACATGGCAATTGCCGCGATCATGTTTGATCACGGGCATTCGAGCCGCGGCTGTCACGCGCTGGATTAACTGCGAACCACCCCGCGGAATCGCCACATCAATCTGATCACTCAGCGATAAGAACTGATCGATCGCCGCTCGGTCTGTGGTGCTGACGAGCTGCACCGACTCGGCCGGCAAATCAAACTCACTGGCTGACGACTTCATGAGCTGAACCAGAGCGGCACTGGAATGACGAGCTTCCTTGCCACCGCGCAGGATGACCGAATTGCCACTCTTCACACAAATCGCTGCCGCATCAACGGTCACATTAGGCCGCGATTCATAGATAAAAAACACGACCCCCAAAGGCACTCGCACTTGCAGCACTTGCAAGCCATTCGGCCGCATCGAAGACGACATCACTTCGCCGATCGGATCAGGCAATGTCGCCACCTGCTCGACACCTTCCGCCAGCGCGGCAAGTCGAGCGGGGCTGAGTGTCAGACGATCCACCTCGGCGGGCGTTAACCCGTACCCAGGAGCTGCGTCGAGGTCGAGTTGATTGGCGGCCAGCAGTTGATCGGTCTGTTGACGGATGAGTTGCGCGGTGGCGCGGAGCCAGCCGTTCCGCTGTTGCCCAGAGGACTGAGCAAGTCCCACCGAAGCGCAGCGTGCCTGCCGGGCGACGTGGAGGCAATAAGCGTTTAAATCCTGGTCAGGTTGGATGGTCATGAGCGAGTTTGGTTCAGCTTGCGAGTTGAGCGCAGACGGTCGGCCAATGAGCGGCGCGGAGTATCTCGCTAGTCGGTCGTGGTGTCAATTGCGATTCAGCCAGTAGCACTTCGGCTGGCCGCGAATGCGCCGGCGGGTTGAGCCACACCTTTTGGTTGTCGTTGTTGTCCTTATTCCACTGGGCCATGATCGTTCCAAGGATGATGAAAAACGTTCCCATGAAATAGAGGGAGGCCCAAAAACCGTGATTGCGCAGCGCTCCATAAATGGGGCCGTAAAAGGGAATGAAAATACTCAGGACGCCATGCAGCGTGCCATCTTTGAAATTCAGAAAAATCAGCACAAAGAAGCTGATAAATCCCATCAAGTTGCCAACCACGACCATGACGATGCCCGCATAGTACTGCGAGTTGCCGCTCTTTTCGATTTGATTGAACCCGTACCAGGCACCGATCAAGGTGACGGAGAGCACGACGAGGAGTCCGAAGGCCATGAGACACCCGGCCAAGTGACCTGTCGTGGTGGTCTCTTCGGGCGGTGGAGCTTTTTCGAGCTCGACGGCCGCTCGCGCCATGATGGAATCGGCCGCTTCGCCATGTCCGGATCCTTTCGGGCCGAGCCGCACGGTGGTCGCTACCTTATCGCCCGTCTGCATGTTGAAGCCGCATTTTGTGCAGAGGATCGCTCCCGGCTTCAGCGGAGTATCGCATTTCAGGCAGCGAATGCTTTTGTCGGCGGTGAAGCCCTCTTCGTCGAGCAAGCTGCTGACGGCCGTCGGAGCGGCGGGTGCGGCAGCTGGTACCTGAACCCCACCTCCACATTTGGGACATTTGAGGAGTCGACCGGCCAACTGGTCGTTGGCGGCAAACTGAGCACCACAGGCGCAAGCAACTTTGATCGGCATGGGAGGGGATTTAAAAGCTGGGAAAACGAGCAGACAAGGAAGACGACTCGCGTATTGTGCACGGTGGTGCACCTCTCCACAAGCTCGCCCAGGCTTCGCGTCAGATCCCTTCATCGCCGCAGGGCCGGACGGCTACCGCCGTGCTGCTACCTTTGGCTGCGGTTTCTTTTAGCGGTATGGGCGTCAGCCCTCCGGCAGCATGCGAGAGCGTCCCAGCGTCACTTGAACGGCGACGTGGAGCCCACTCGAATTCCGGCCGGACGGCTAACGCCGTGCCGCTACTTTCCGCTGCGGTTTCTTTTAGCGGTATGGGCGTCAGCCCTCCGGCAGCGTTCGGAGACGCTCGGCGCTGGGGGAACGGTTGAGAGCTCCGAGGCCGGACGGCTGACGCCGTGCCGCTACCTTTCCGCCGCGGTTTCTTTTAACGGTATGGGCGTCAGCCCTCCGGCAGCATGCGAGAGCGTCCCAGCGCCACTTGAACTTCGACGTATAGCCCACTCGAATTCCGGCCGGACGGCTAACGCCGTGCCGCTACCTTTCCGGCCGCGGGGCAACGTTTTTAGCGGTATGGGCGTCAGCCCTCCGGCAGCGTTCGGAGACGCTCGGCGCTGGGGGAACGGTTGAG
>JBJSXJ010000117.1:0-8953 GCA_046086325.1 Planctomycetota bacterium
AGCCCTCCGGCAGCACTCGGCTGATATTTGTAGCGGTACGGGCGTGAGCCCAGCCTTTTAAAGGTGCTTTTTTCTGCGAGTCTCGTTTCCTTTGTTGACTGCTCCCTTCTCCCCCGCAGGAAAAAAGAGTGATCGTCGCCTGGGCCAAACAAGCGCCCTTTTTTTCCTGTGGGGGAGTAAGGGCTGGGGATGAGGGGGCCATTGTGGCCCGCAGCTCGCCGACCAGCCAGCAGGTTTTGGTGATTGATTTCTCGTGAGAGCAATTCTTTCTTTGTGTCGCCGGCAAACTCTCGAACGAGACTGGTTGAGTACGTGCCATCCCGATCACGGGCAAGCACATGGAACACCTTCGCCATGCCTCCGAAAATCCCAGGGGTTTGGGGACTGGTCACCAAGGCACCTGGTACCAATTCCGATAAGAAAAAGAGATTCATACTACACAATCGATATCCACCTTATTTGTCTTGTTGGGGGAAGCGGCGATGGAGGACCAATCCCAACGTTCCTAGCCGGACGGCTTACGCCGTGCCGCTACCTCTCGGCGCGACGGCGTTTTTTTTAGCGGTATGGGCGTCAGCCCTCCGGCCGCGGTGGAGTGCGGCTCGGAGTTCCGGCCGGACGGCTTACGCCGTGCCGCTGCCTTTCTCGAGCCGTGACCGTTACCTTTCTGCCCCCGCGTCTTACCTCGCCAGCAACGGGCGGAGGAACTGGCCCGTGATATTGTCGGGAATCGCGGCCAGCTCTTCCGGTGTGCCCGTGGCCATGATCTGTCCGCCTCGCTGACCACCCTCCGGACCCAGATCGATCAGCCAATCCGCACACTTGATCACATCCAAATTATGCTCGATCACTAGCACCGAATTGCCCTTGTCCACGAGTCGATGCAGGACCAACAGCAGTTTGCGGATGTCTTCAAAATGCAAACCCGTGGTCGGTTCATCTAGCAGATAAAACGTGTTGCCCGTGTCGACCCGAGCCAGTTCGGTCGCCAGCTTGATCCGCTGTGCTTCTCCACCTGACAAGGTTGTCGATGAGCGACCTAGATGCAGGTAATCAAGTCCCACATCACGCAGCGACTCCAGCACCCGCACCAACCCGGACACATTCTCGAAAAACTGCAGCGCATCGGCGACCGACAGGTTGAGTACATCGGCGATCGTATGGCCGCGATAGCGAATGGCTAAAGTGGCCCGATTGAAACGAGCTCCACCGCACTCCTCGCACGTCACGTAGACATCCGGCAGAAAATTCATTTCGATCCGCCGGACCCCCTGCCCCTGACAACTTTCGCAGCGGCCACCCTTCGCATTAAAACTAAACCGACTCGCCGTAAAGCCCCGCTGCTTCGCCTCGCGAGTGGCCGCGAACAGCTTGCGCACTTCATCGAACAGACCGGTGTATGTCGCGGGATTGCTGCGTGGAGTGCGTCCTAGCGGAGTCTGATCAATCTGAATCACTTTGTCGATCTGCTGCACGCCTCGCAAACTCGTGTGCGGACCTGGCTGCGGCGCGCTTAGTCCCAGTTGCTGCAGCAGTGCGGGCGCCAGTGTTTCGTTCACCAGCGAGCTCTTACCAGAACCGCTCACGCCCGTCACACAGACGAACAGGTGGAGTGGAAACGTGGCGGTGACCGACTGCAGATTATTCGCCGTCGCACCTTCGATCGTAATCGCCTGCGTTTTCTGCGGACGACGTCGCTCCGTAGGAACCGGAATCGACTCCACTCCGCTTAAATAACGTCCCGTGAGTGATTGCGGTTCGGCGGAGACGGCAGCCGGGCTACCCTGAGCGACGATCGAACCACCTTGGCTGCCCGCCCCTGGTCCCATGTCGACTAGCCAGTCCGCCTGCCTCATCATCGCATCGTCATGCTCGACCACCAACACCGTGTTTCCTTGTTGCTGCAGATCCCGCAGCGCATCAATGAGTCGCTGATTGTCACGTTGATGCAGTCCGATCGAGGGTTCGTCGAGCACGTAGCAGACGCCGACAAGACCCGACCCGATCCCAGTCGCCAATCGCACCCGCTGCAGTTCACCACCACTGAGCGTATCTGCCGCTCGATCCAGCGTGAGGTAGTCCACACCCACTTGAACAAGAAACGCCAGTCGCCGCCGAATTTCGCGAAGCAGCGGTTCGGCCACTTTGCGATCGTCACCGGTAAACGACAGCGCGTCGAACCAGCGGCGCGACTGACCAATCGATTGGCGCGTGATTTCGTGCATCGTGAGGTCGCTTAGCCGCACGCTGTTGGCTTCCGGGCGCAGCCGTGAACCCTGGCACGCGGTGCACGTCACGCGCGCTCCAAACCCCGCTATCTCCGATGTCGATTCCTCCGGACTTTCATCTACTTGTTTTTTCTTAGTATTAGATTTTGTCTTTTTCTTGTCAGGCGCTGCGACTTGGTCGATTACTCCCAAACCTTCACACTCCGGGCAAGCGCCATATGGACTATTAAAGCTAAACGTTCGCGGCTCGAGTTCCTCATAACTGATGTCGCAGTTGGGACAAGCATAGCGGGTGCTGAAGAGCTCATCGCGCCAGATCGACGCATCGCCATCACTCGCATCGCTACGCACAGGATTTGCGACCGTGACCGCGTCCAGCGTCGCATCCGGCGTCGCGGTATTGGGGGCGGCGTAGCAGGCGATGAGCGTCCCGTCACCATGCCGCAGTGCCAGTCGTACCGATTCTGCAATTCGCGATTCAATCCCCTCACGAACCACAATGCGATCAATCACCGCTTCGATCGTATGATTTTTTTTGGGTGACAAGGGCGGTACATGTTCGAGATCATAAACACCGCCGTCGACTCGCGCACGTACGAAGCCCGCTTTACGAATCTTTTCCAGCAGCGCTTGCTGATCACCTTTACGGCCTCGCACCAGCGGCGCGAGCAGCATGAGTTTGGTGCCCGCGGGGTAACGCAAGATCCGCTGCTGGATCTGATCCGGCGTTCGCTGTCGAATGGGAGCTCCACATTCATAGCAACTGGCTACTCCCAGTCGAGCCATGAGTAGGCGCAGAAAATCGTAGACTTCGGTTACGGTCGCCACGGTACTACGCGGATTCGATGTCCCGGCGCGTTGATCGATACAAATCGTGGGTGGCAAGCCTTCGATCAGTTCAACTTCCGGCCGTTCCATTTGATGCAGGAACTGCCGGGCATGAACCGATAGCGTCTCGAGATACTGCCGCTGTCCCTCGGCGTAAATCGTGTCAAATGCCAAGCTGCTCTTGCCTGAGCCGCTCGGGCCCGTGATGACGATCAACCGATCGCGAGGCAGTTCCAAATCGAGGTTGCGCAAGTTATGCATGCGCGCACCATGCACTCGAATGGCGGCGGAGCGGGCGGCTTTGGACTTGCGACCAGCGGGATTCGACATAGGCGAGCCGAGGAGAACCGAGTAAACTTTGCACGGTAACAAACCCCGCTGCCGGGTAACAGTCCCCTCGTTGCTCCCGCAGCCACGCCGCGTTCGGGGCTGAACTGGGTCTACGATCCGATGACCGCTGAATCGACACCTTTCCATCCATCGCCTGCTTTCGGTTTACAAACCATCGCCGCTCGCGAAGCGGCGCTGCTGGCACCTTATGCCATGCGCAGTGCCGACTCGGCAGGACGCCAACACGCCGAGCCCGATCATCCTTATCGCGGGCTTTATCAGCGCGATCGAGATCGCATCGTCCACAGCTCTGCCTATCGTCGACTGAGCGGTAAGACTCAGGTTTTCACCGGCAATATGGGCGACTACCACCGCACTCGACTCACGCATACCTATGAGGTGGCTTCGATTGCGCGGACGATCGGTCGAGCGTTAAGATTGAACGAAGATTTGATTGAAGCCCTCGCGCTGTTTCATGACATTGGCCATCCTCCCTTTGGTCATGCAGGGGAAGATACGCTGAATGAATGCCTGCGGCAGGAGGGAGGCTTTTCCCACAACCGACACGCCCTGACCCTGGCTCAGGAACTGGAAGAACGCTACCCCGAGTTTCCTGGTTTGAATCTGACGGCGGAAGTGTTGGCCGGTCAGAGCACGCGCGCGGATAAGCACGGGACACGCGCTGCTACCATCAGTCCGCTCCTGGAAGTCCAAGTTGTTGATCTAGCCGACAGCGCCACCTACGACGCGCACGATACCGATGACGCCGTTAAACTCGGCTTCACCACACTGGAAGAACTACTCGACGTGCCACTCGTGCGCGATGCCGACGCGCTGGTGCAACATCGCTCTGGACAACTTACCGGCAAGATGCGTCGAGCGGCGATTGTGCATGCGCTGATCGAAATCCAGGTGACCGATATCCTGGATGTCGCCAGGCGCGACTTGCTGCCGCGACAATTCGAGTCCGCTCAGGCCGCCAGGCAAGCTGATTTCCGGCTGCAAACCAGCGAGTCGCTCGGAGCGAAAAAACGGGAACTCGAACGCTATCTCTTTCAGCGAGTCTACCGGCATCCACGCGTAGTCGAGGTCCGACTGCAAGCGCAAACTCGCTTGCAAAGCCTGTTCGACCATTTCTCTACCCGGCCGGAATCGCTCCCCAAGAAGTTTCAAATCCGAGCGCAGAACGTCGGTGTTGGTCGAGCGGTGGGGGACTATCTGGCGGGTATGACCGATCGCTACTGCGATGAAGAATACCAGCGGCTGTTCGGTGGACTGGCGAGCGATACCCCTGTCTGATTACAATACTGCTCCCTCCCCACACTAAGATTCATCCGCTTCTGAGCAAGAATCAGGAGAGTTTGAATTTCCTGCGAAGTGGATATTTGATAACGTTGCAGCAGCGGTTTTATTCGAGCGGCGGCCACTGCGGTTGTAACAGAAAGGGAAAGAACCGATGTCGACTTGGATTCTACGCGCCGCATTTTTACTTTCCGCTGCCGGCGTGGCCGTTTCGATCATGGTCTCGCCCGCTTCGCAGCAACCGATCAGTCGCAGCCCCGCAGGCTTTTTCGTCGCGGTGATGCTCGGCGCAATCGCGATTATCGCTCTGGATGTCTTCGTCAAGCGCAAGCGATTAGAGGTGATCACCAGCGTTTACTTTGGAATCCTGGTGGGATTATTTCTCACATTTACGGTCGGCGAAGTTTTGCGGCCCCTCATGCTCAAAGCGAATTTACAGGAGCCGAACGAGTTTTTTCCGATCGTGCGCTTGCTGCTCGGCGTCGCCTTATGTTACGCCTGCATCAGTTTGTTGCTCCAAACCAAAGATGATTTTCGCTTCATTATTCCCTATGTGGAATTCTCCAAAGAAGTGAAGGGATTAAAGCCTTTCTTATTAGACACCAGTGTTGTGATTGATGGTCGCATCGCCGATTTGGTCGACACCGGCGTCATCGATAATCAACTCATCATGCCCCGTTTCATCCTCAATGAATTACAAGCGGTCGCCGACAGCAGCGATAAACTGCGACGCGCTCGCGGTCGCCGCGGCCTGGATGTACTGAATAAACTACGCGAAACGCAGCGAGTGGAATTTAAGATCCATGATCACGAGCCGAGCGAGCTGACCGGCCAGCCCGTCGATATGAAACTCGTGCTGCTCGCCAAGCAGATGAGCGGCAAGATTGTGACCGGCGACTACAACCTCAATAAAGTTGCCAATATCCACAATGTGCCCGTAATTAACCTCAATGATATTTCGCTCGCCGTCAAACCTGTGTTCCTGCCGGGTGAAAGTCTGGACGTGCGCATCGTGAAACTCGGTGAGTCGCCGGGGCAAGGTGTTGGCTACCTGGATGATGGTACGATGATTGTGGTTCAAGATGGGCGCGATCATGTCGGTAAGACGGTCAAAGTGGCGGTCACGAGCGTCTTGCAGGCGAGTGCCGGTCGCATGATTTTTGCGCGCCTGGTTACCGCTTAACCAGCCGCCACATGACAGAAGGGGAATTTCGCGATGGATCGCGCCGCAGCTTGGCAGTTGGTTTGCGAATATACCCCTTTTCAGACCAGCTCGGGCTGTAGCAGCTTCGTTCGTTCCGTATAGAAATCCATGCTCCGCCGTGCCTGCCGTGGTAAAACCCCATCAACATCCATCTGAGTCTCACCGTGCCAGTCGTTGTCAAACTCACCAGCCACCGCCATCTCGGTCGATCGGGCGGTTGGTCGTGCTGTGGGGAGCGACCGCAGTGCTCGTGGCGGCTCAGGGATTTCCTCTGACATTTCCCTTCGCGGCGCACCAGCCGGCTGATCGCGGCGGGGGTGATCGAGTGGCTGCGGCGGAACTGCCCGTGGGGGTGGAAGAGCGAGCGGAGCGGCGCGGGTCGCTGGTGATCATGGGTGGCTCCGAGCGTTTTGATAATCGAGTCATCTGGTCGACGATTGTCGATTTAGCGGGTGGTGAACGCAGTCGCATCGCGGTCTTTCCGACGGCGAGTGGGATGCCAGTGCAAGATGGTGAAGATGTCGTCCGAGTGCTCAACGAAGCCGGTGCGGATGCCTTTGTCGTGCCAGTCGCTCTGCGGGGATTTAGCGTGGATTATCAAGAAGCGGTGCGAGATGAACAGTTAGTGGAGAGTGTTGGGCAGGCGACGGGCGTGTTCTTTGTGGGTGGCGATCAAAGCAAGTTACGGCGAGTGCTAGTGGGGGAAGATGGTCGTAACACGCCGCTGTTGAGTGCCGTGTGGTCGGTCTATCGCAAGGGTGGAGTGGTGGCGGGGACGAGTGCCGGGGCGGCGGTGATGAGTCGAATTATGTTTCGCAGTGCGCCATCGGTTTTGAATACGTTACTCAATGGCGTCAAGCTCGGCCGCGAAATCGATTACGGCTTTGGATTTCTGGACAGTGATTGGTTTGTGGATCAGCACTGTTTGGTTCGCGGCCGGTTCGCGCGCGCTTTAGTAGCGATGAAGTCACAAGGGATTGATTATGGACTGGGGATCGACGAAGACACGGCGCTAGTGGTGAAAGGGGATGTCGGTCGAGTGATCGGGTATCGAGGCGTTTTGTTATTGGATTTATCCGAGGCGAAATCGACGGACAAGGAGAGCGGCTTTAACTTACAGAATGTGCGGCTGAGTTACTTGGATCGTGGCGATGAGGTGCAGCTGCGAACCTTGCAAGTAACACCATCCCCTGAGAAGCAAGCGGATCGCAAGATCGATCCGCAGTCTCCCGATTTTGAGCCGCGGTTTCGCCAAAAGGTTTTTTCCAATGACATTTTGGGAAACATGGCAGTCCATGATTTAATGTGCAAGTTATTAGATAACCGGCAGGATGAGGCGGTGGGGTTAGCATTTGATGGTGCCGCAGCGGTGACGGGTGAAACGGACGGTTTTGAATTTCGTTTTTGGCGAGCGGCAGACACGCACGGTTGGGAGACGGGCGCGTTTGGTGGCGACGATTACACGATGGTGAATCTGCATCTAGACATCACCCCGATCAAAATCAAAGGCCCTCTCTACCGCCGCGACTAACCACCCACCACCCGCCACGTTCTTTTCAGTTGATAGCCATCTTGGTAGGATACGACGCGTCGAGTCCCCGTAGCTCAACTGGATAGAGCGTCGGCCTCCGAAGCCGAAGGTTACAGGTTCAAATCCTGTCGGGGATATTTTTCTCGAGCACCACCTAAGTGCTTATCTCGTGCGACGAAACGCTCTGTGCGCACACGACTTGTCGCCCTAACTCCCGCCCGTGTTGCGACCAACGTCGGCCCCGTAGGCCGAAGCTCAACCCACCCCCACACCCGTCTGACGATGCAAAACGTGACATTTTGTGACATTATCCGGCGAACTGGATAGCACCACCCAAGGCACCACTCCCCAATCCAAAGCACCACCCAGAGCACCAATTTCCACCGGCGCAGCGGCGGTTGGGTGACGGAGAAATGGGACCACGAATGGCACGAATTGCACGAATGAGCACACGCAGCAGCAGCCGCTTCTTCGTACAACTCCCACCTCGTAGCTGAAGTCGCAAGACTTCAGACGCCCCGTGTCCCGGCTGAGGCGGCGTTCGACTGAACTCTTGCGAGTTTAGCTACAGGTTGAGAGCCGGACCTTTGGCCCCTGATTTACTTGGTGATTGAATCGAACACCCAACGTTTACATGTACGACTATCCGCCCATTCGTACAATTCGTCTGATTCGTGGTTCCACCTACCCACCGAGCATCCCGGGCAGCCGGTTGATGGCGGCAGTCTGATCGGTCAGCTCGGCGTGGGCGTAGACGCCCAGCGTCAGGCGAATTCGGGCAGCGAGAATTGATCTCGCGATTCTCAACCGGACGCTAACGCGTTCCGGCTCCGTGGTTCGGCTCTGCGTTCCCTTGAGCCGACGTGCGTTAGCACGCGGTTCCTCTGTCCCGCTCACCCATTTTCGATCGATAACCATACGGATGATGGTGGCGATCGATTGAACTCTTGCGAGTACAGCTACAGATGACGCTTTCAGCCACCACCTTCGGAGGTCAAGTCGCGGGACCGCTGCGATGTTGAGTTCCGGCCTTCGTCACTCGAACCTTTTGCGAATCCATAACGGATCACGCCGAGCATCTATCACAGCTACCACAAGCAGTATGCCGTCGCTTAGGCAAACGATCATCGGCCTAATTGCATCAAGCGGGCCTTCGCGTCAGACCAGGCGGAAATCGTCGCACGGCCATCCTCCAGGCGGCGCCGGCGCTCATCCAGCACTTCGCGATGCCACTCGGGCGACCTCACATCACCCGGATGGACACAAAGGCTTTGCCAGACGCTTTCCAGAAGCTGAATCTTCTCCGCGACAGACAAAGTCTCGATCTGGATATCGACGGACATGGTGACCTCCTGGAACGATCCATCGTGTATCGCATCTACCGCCTATAACGCCAGCCATCAACTGCTTATCGACTGGTCACGGTGCACCTGTAGACGGCAGACTTGTAAGCCGGACGTGCGCGTTAGTATCGGGAGTATTGGGTAAGGCGTCAATTGCCTCGTAGCTGAAGTCGCAAGACTTCAGACG
>JBJSXJ010000118.1:0-4451 GCA_046086325.1 Planctomycetota bacterium
CTTGGCCGGCAGCTCGGCGCGCTCCGCCCAACGCTCGACGTAGTCGACCACCTGATCGCGCGTGTCGTGGGGAACCCAGCATCCTTTCAGAGTTCCCCAGTGGATTTTTTTGCGCGGACGTTCTCCTCCAGGAGTTCGGCGGTCACTTCGTTCTTTTGGACGAGCTTGGCCTGTTGCTGCGCGACGCGTGCCTCGAGCACTGTAATCTTCTGGTCTTTGGGATCGCGGGCCGGACGACCGCGCTTCCCCGGCGACGGCTGGAAGGCCCATTCGGCTTGGTCGAGCACCTGTTTGACCCACAGGTAGATCAAGCTGGGCTGAATCTGGTACTCGTCAGCCAAATCGCTGACCGGCACCTTGTCGCCCAGATGGCGTCGGACGATCGTCGCCTTCTGGTCGTCTGAAAAATGTCGCCGCTTGCGTTCGTTCGGTTCGTTCATGAAAAGGGCTACTCGAAGTTATGCTAACTCCGGGGCCCGTGAATTCCAGTTCCATGCGGGGCAGGACAACCCAACGACGGCCCTTGAATGCGACAGGTTCCGTGTTTGCAGCTTGAATCTCGAACATCACCATCGGTTTGCCGTCGTATTCAAACTCAAAGATGCGGAATACGATCCTCGGAGATAGCAGTTTATTCAGCCATGGTTCCAAGTCTTCATTGCCCAACGCCCGCTGTTTGCGAGGCTTGAACGTCGTGCCCACGATTTTTCGGGTGCTATCCTCCACCCCCCAGACGATGTAGCCGAACGCCTTTCCTTGGAGCGCTGCCGCGTTCGACAACGCCGACAAGTACTCGCCGATCATCTGTGGATCGGTGTTGTTTTGCTTGAACTCGGCCCATTCCGTTTCCTGCGGTAGGGCCAATAGCTCGTTCAGTTTGGATTGCAGTTGTGCGGGCGGCATGACAAAGTCTGAAGGATGAGCGCGGATGCACGTGGTTAAGCCGTAAGTCCTGTTATGAAATTGATCGAAATAAGAAAGGCCGCACATTGAAAAGGCGGTCGACTACCAGCCCTCCTAACTCCGAAACCATTTTCAAAAACACGACTGATACCCTGAATGGGTTCGGCCAAATCAAGCCTCGCACCCTGTCACACTTCCCCCAGCGGCTCTTTGGCGTCTCCAAAGTGATCGACATGCAGATCCATCTTGTCCATCATCGACAGGTATAGGCGGCAGAGCTGTCGATTGGGCTGGTTGCGATAGTCGAGCACTTTGCCGGTTTCAATACGTCCACCACCGCGTCCCACCATCACCACCGGTAACTGCGTGGCATCGTGACCGCCCGTCATCATGCTGGAACAGAACATCAGCATGGAATTGTCGAGCGCAGTACGGGACCCTTCCTGGATCGCGTCTAGTTTCTTGGCAATGTACGCCAACTGCTCCACGAAAAACTGATTCACCTTCAGCCAATCATTCGTGTCTGAATGACTGAGCAAATGATGGATCATGTAGTCCACTCCCAGGTGCGGGAAGCGCAGTGAAGAGTGATCATTGTTGAGCTTCAGCGTGGTGATTCGCGTCGTATCGGTTTGGAACCCGAGCACCAGGATGTCACACATCAGCCGCATGTGGTCGGCAATATTCTGCGGGATACCGTCGGCGGGGCGAGCCATATTCGGCTTGTCCAGCGATGGACGCCACCCCTGCAGTTCGCCCTTCTTTCCCGCTTGCTCGATCCGCTGCTCCACATCGCGCACCGAATCTAGATACTCATCAAGCTTTCGCTGATCGTTGCCGCTGATCTGCCGCCGCAAATCTCGCGCATCCGCCAGGACGGCGTCGAGCACGCTGCGGTCGCCCTTCTGCACTTCGTCTTTGAATAACCGGTCGAAGGCGAGTGCCGGGTAAAGTTCCAGCGGTGTGGGCGTGGTGGGCGACGACCAGGAGATATGCGAGCTATAGAGCATCGAATAGTTTTTGTGGACCGACGGATTCGACTTCTCGCAGCCCAGTACCAAGCTGGGTACTTTGGTCGAGCGACCGTAGGTTTGCGCGAGCAATTGATCGACGCTGGTCCCCGAGCGAATGTCGCCGCCGGACGCCAGCGGAGCACCAGACAATAAGTTGCCGGTTTGCGAGCTATGAATGTTGCCCTTCAACGCTTCGGCATTGAACAGACCTTTGACGAAGAGCAGCTTTTCGCGGACATCGTGCAAGGGCGCGAGCACCTGGCCCAGTTCCAGACTCTTCCCTTCCCCCTTCGCCCACCATTCCTTGGAATGAAAGCCGTTGCCGGCGAAGAGTACGGCGAGTCGCACCGGTGCCTCGCTGCCCTTGTTCGACGAGGGCCGTCCCGCTACCGGTTCGTCACCCCAGACGCGGAGCGATTCCAGCCACGGCAGTGCCATCGTCACACCTAACCCACGCAGCATCGTCCGGCGCGACAGTTGATAACTCGGCGGCATCTTCATCGGCTCATCTCCCAGAACTAGATTCACTACTCTTCAAAGGCTGTTTCACGTCCACGAATTTCACGAAATTGCGGACTCAAGACAATCCGTTCCACAATCGCACCAACCTCGCCCGTGGGCGAAATCGCGGTCTCATTCAGTTCCCCAACGAGTGGCATATCGGATAATTGTACCGCTCGGCCTAACGCATAACCCAGCAGCTTCTTGTTGAATTGCCGCACGAAGGCTTCACGGCGCGTCGTCGCCACATAATCCCGTATGCCAGCTAGCCCCTCAATCTTCGTGCCATCCAGCAATTTGGTCTTAGCATCGATCGCCAGTCCCGCCGCATCCTTCTGCCGGAACCGACCGATGGCATCAAAGTTTTCCAGTGCAAACCCAAACGGGTCGATCCGCGCGTGACACTTGGCACAGGCCGCGTCCGCACTATGCTGCTCTATCAATTGCCGTTCGGTTAATCCTTGAGGCGTGGTTTCAGCCAGCGGCGGAACACCTTTGGGCGGCCGCGGCAACTTTTCCCCCAGCACGACTTCGCTGAGCCAGTTGCCACGCAAAATCGGGCTAGTACGCGATGCTCCCGCCTGCTTCGACAGCGTCGCCGCCTGCGTGAGAATGCCGCCACGCCCCTGCTGCTTCACCCCCTCGACTCGCCGCCACGGTCCCGGTGCCCCTGTGGCACTCGCCAAATCTTCCGCAGCCGTCATGTTTTGACGGGCCGCAGTTGGATTTGCCACAGTTGGATTTGCCGCTGGATTCACTGCCGCTGGATTCACGGCGGCTGGATTCACTACCGTCCATGGCAAGCCGTAGTGCTGAGCGAGTTTTTCGTTCAGGAACGTGTGATCCGCCGAAACGATGCTGAGCACGCTCCCGTTATTCTGAAACAGGTCGGTAAAAAATCGAATCGACTCCTCGTACATCGACGATCGCAAATCGGCAAACGTGGGAAACGCCTGTTCGCTCTTTTCATCGAACTGCGCGAAATCATGAATGTGCAGCCACTGACACGCAAACTCGATCGCCAGTCGCCGCGCCTTCGGATCGCGCAGCATGCGTCGAGTCTGCGCTTGTAACGTCGCCGGCTGCAGCAGTTCCCCCGATGCTGCCACCCGCCGCAGCTCGTCGTCCGGCTGACTCGACCACAAAAAGTAACTCAAGCGATTCGCCAGTTCCCACGCCGTCACGGCGCCCTGCTGATGGCCAGCAACTGGCACTTCCGCACGATACAAGAAGGCCGGTGAAACCAACACGCGCGCAATCGTCAGCCGAATCGCATCGTCGTGCGGAATCTCCTGCTGACGCAGACCGGCGTAAAGCTGCCGCAGTTGGTTCGCTTCGGCGTCGGCCAGCGGACGCCGCACCGCCTGCCGCGTAAACTCGATGACCGAATCAAGATGTCGCGGTTCCGCTTCCACCAATTGCTGGCGAAACGCCGCGGCACGATCGTTGATCGGCTTGCGCAGCGGCTCAAACACCTTCGGATCAGCATCCTGCGTGGCATACTCCATGAGCTGCGCGTAGGCATCGACCAGCGTCAACGCATCCTGACTGACAAAATGCAATTCCTGCCACAACTGATTCAGCTGCGCAATCTGCCGATCGTTCAGCATCAGCCGACAGAGCTGATCATCTTCGCGATAGAAGAGCGTCAGAGTAACCACTTCGTCGACGGGCACAATCTTGGTGTAACAGAGTGCCGGTGGGAACAATTGACGAAACTCATCAAACGCCTTTTCCAATCGTTCGCGCATCGCACTGTTCTTGGCGACGATGATCGGCGTGCCATGCGAGATGCCGCGATTGTTCGAGGTCCACGGACCGTTGGCATTCGTCTGCTCGACCGTCGAAGGCTGCAGCGTACTTGTGCTCGTCGGCTTCGTGGTGAGAACTTGCAGCTGCACACTGCCGCGCGCACTGTTTTCGGCAGGTAGATAGCCGCTGGCGACCAGTTCCGCTCCCGCCACCAGATTACTCGGCAGTCGCACTTCCAACACTGCCGGTGCCGCGACCGCCAAGCTCGCCGGATCAATCGCG
>JBJSXJ010000119.1:0-10702 GCA_046086325.1 Planctomycetota bacterium
CCTCGCGCCGAGAGATAGCGGTACCGGCGTAAGCCGTCCGGCCGGAACTCCAAACCACCCTCCACCGCCGCCGGAGGGCCCACGCCCGGACCGCTACTTAAACGCCGCCGGAGGGCTCACGCCCGTACCGCTAAAAAAACGGCTTCGCGCCGAGAGATAGCGGTACCGGCGTAAGCCGTCCGGCCGGAACTCCAAACCGCTCTCCAACGCTGCCGGAGGGCTCACGCCCATACCGCTACTTAAACGCCGCCGGAGGGCTCACGCCCGTACCGCTACTTAAACGCCGCCGGAGGGCTCACGCCCATACCGCTACTTGAACGCCGCCGGAGGGCTCACGCCCGTACCGCTACTTAAATGCCGCCGGAGGACTGACGATCACTCATTTTTTTCCTGCGGGGGAGAAGGGAGCAGTCAATGAAAGACGCCAGACTCGTTGCTCGACATCGACCTGTTTCGATCACACTCTTTCTCCGCCCCTTGGCTGCTAGCGCAGGCGTTGGCGTAATTCGGCGAGGCGGGCGGCTAGCTGGGCCTCATATCCGCGATCGGTGGGAACGTAGTACTCGCGGTCCACTCCAAGATAATCCTGAGCGGCGACTCCACCGGGTGCATCGTGTGAGTATTGATAGTTGACGCCGTTGCCGAGTGCGGCGGCTCCGCCGTAATGCGCATCACGTAAATGACGTGGCACCGGCAACACTCGGCCTTCTCGCACCTCCGCTCGCGCCGCGGCAATCGCGGTTGTCGCGGAATTCGATTTCGGCGCGCAGGCGAGATAAATCACGGCTTGGGAGAGCGTCAGTTGGGATTCGGGCAGCCCAATGAACTCGCAGGCCTGCATGGCACTCACCGCCAGCGTCAAGGCTGCCGGGTCAGCATTCCCCACATCCTCGCTCGCCAAAATCACCAGTCTTCGACAGAGAAAACGAATCTCCTCACCCGCTTCCAGCATCCGCGCCAGCCAGTATAGCGCCGCATCCACATCACTCCCGCGAATGCTCTTAATCAGCGCACTGGCACAGTCATAATGATCGTCGCCCGTGGGATCGTAGTGCATCGCTTTCCGCTGCACCGATTCCTCCGCCAGCGCTCGCGTGAACTTGATCGGCTGCTGCGGAGTGGAGAGCACGCCAATTTCGAGTGCCGAGAGCGCTCGGCGCGCATCCCCGTCGCTCACCTGCGCCAAAAACTCGAGCGCCTCGTCATCCATTTCCACTTGATACTCACCCAGTCCTCGGTGGCGATCCGTGAGTGCTCGCCGCAGCGCCGCTTTAATTTCATCCGGCGATAACGGCTCGAATTGAAACACCTGACTGCGACTCACCAGCGCACTATTCACTGCGAAAAACGGATTGGAGGTGGTGGCTCCCACGAGCGTGACAACTCCCTCTTCTACATCGGGCAGCAGCGCATCCTGCTGAGCTTTGTTGAAGCGATGTATCTCGTCGATGAACAGCAGTGTCCTGGGGCCGCCGGTCATCACCTCCTCGCGCGCTCCCTCGAGCACCTCGCGCACTTCCTTGATGCCGCTGGTTACGGCATTGAGCGACCGAAATTTGCGACGACTTTCGGTGGCGAGCAGTCGGGCGAGCGTGGTTTTGCCGGTACCAGGTGGCCCGTAAAAGATTACCGACCCCAGCCGATCCGACTGCAACAATCGACGCAGCAATTTACCTGGACCAAGAAAATGCTGCTGCCCCAGAAACTCGTCGAGCTTGCTGGGACGCATGCGTGCGGCCAGTGGTTGCGCTCGACGTAAATTGGCGGTTTCCGACTGTGCAAAGAGCGAGTTCACAGGTCACCTGCTGCGCGTTTCAGAGCTCGATGTTTCGCCCCCATTCACGTGGTATTGGAACAAGAACCCGTCGCGGCGACAATTGGACGGTCAGCAGCGTACCCGATGATTGTGCCTAGAGCGGAGCCACCCGTGGCCAGAAAGCGATTCATGAATCTCAGTATCCTCACGATCGTGGCGATTGCCAGCATCGTTGTCATGGTCGCCTTCGTCATTGGGTCTCTCTTGTTGGTGGAAGATTGGAGTCGCGATCTGACCACGAACTGGGCCAGCACTCATCCAGAGCACGCTGATCATCGTTTGCGACCGTACGAGTTTACGGGCACCGCCGCCGCACTGGCCGCTCGACTCCGACAGACGGTCACCACGATGCCGGGCTGGAACTGGGTTGATGAGCGAACGGAAGGCGAGGGAATCGTGATCCGACTCACCCGCTCCACCAAGCTCTTTCGTTTTGTCGATGATGTGACGGTAACATCGAGCCGCTGCCGCCAGATTCCACGGACGCGGCTGCAGCTCCCGACCGTCAACAAGAGTCACCCCAAGTTCGGCTGCAAGCGGAAAGTAAGTCGCGCGTGGGCCGCGGTGATTTGGGCCAAAACCCGCGGAATATCCGAGAGTTGCTCGACAGTCTACGCGCTCAGTCGTCATGATAGAGGCAGATATCCGAGCGGATGCAGGCGTGAAATCGAGCGGACGACAATCGCGAATCAAGCTCCCGGAGTTCCCATCATGAACTCGATCTTTACCAGGAATGTGATGGCGGTGAGTGACATAGCGGTGAGTGACATAGCGGTGAGTGACATAGCGGTGAGTGACATAGCGGTGAGTGACATGGGGCTGCTGGCGATGCCAGGTTTACTAGGAGTGGCCTTGGGCGATCTGATTGCGGCGGTAGGATCGATCGGCGCCATTCTGATCGTCATCGTCTTCACCATCGCCGTGCCAGCTTTGGTCGGTCTCGCGATTCTCGGTCCGATCAATAAAGTTGCCGGACGCTTACAAGCGCCCACGCGTTTTTTTCTCAGCGACTTCCTCTGGCTGGTCGTGCAGTTCCAACTGGCACTGGCCTACTGCGGTCAATTCGTCGGCTATGTCACCAACATGTTTTCGATCGTCACCGGTTTTTTGATTCTCGCGATCACGGCCTTGTGGGCGGGGGCCGTGAGTTTCCTGTCGCGGGCGGCCGTGACTGATCCTTATCGTCGAGCGGCTTTCATCCTGCTGCTCTTACCGATCACGCTCACGGTGATGATGGTGAGCACGCTGCTGCTGCTGGTCGCCATCGTCAACTGGACCGACATCTTGTCGCTCGGGCTGGACTATCGAGTGATGTTTCAGCGACTCTGCGATTGGATTGGAGTCACTCCGTTGACCGTGCTTGCCTGTGGACTGGTCATCCCGATCATCGGTTACGCACTGCGAACTCTGGCACACTGGATTGTGCGCGATTCGCAGTTACCTGTTGTGACAAGTGAATGCTCGAATCTATGACCGCAAATCGTGCACTGGGTCTGTTCGTGACGGGCACGGACACGGGAGTTGGCAAGACAGTCGTCGCGGCACTCATCGCACGCTGCTTGCGCGCGGCAGGCTTGCGAGTGGGAGTTTACAAACCAGCAGCGAGCGGCTGTCGGCTGGAAGCGGGAAGCCTCGTCGCCGATGATGCCGTGGCACTCTGGGAAGCCGCTGGACGCCCCGGGACGCTCGACGCCGTCTGCCCACAGAAATTTGCGGCACCGCTAGCGCCCCATCTGGCCGCTCGCGCCGCAGGGCAAGAACTCGACGGCCAGCTGCTGCGCGATGGCTTGAAATTCTGGCAAGCGATCAGTGACGTGGTGATTGTCGAGGGCGCGGGTGGACTGCTGAGTCCGCTGGGGGATCGGGACTATGTCGCGGATCTCGCGAGCGATTGCGGTTATCCGCTCATCATTGTCGCTCGCAATGTACTGGGAACGATTCACCAGTCGCTCGTCACTTGCTTTGCCGCACAGCATCGCCATGGCGGCTTGCCACTGCTCGGAGTGGTCCTCAACGAAGTGTTGCCGAGTGACGCGGAAGCTGACCCGAGTGTGCTGAGCAACGCCCGCGAGTTGCAGCGACACTTGCCTGTGCCGCTGCTCACTCAGTTAACGTTTAGTGCTCACGATTTTTCACCGCCGCTCGACTGGCTCGCACTGCTCACTACGGGCAGCTACGACTCAAACGGAAGTAACCGTGATCTTTCTTCGAAGAATAGGCTGAGCTGAATTCGGTCCCCGTAGCATTGGCTTCGTAAGTGAACGTGCCAAACATGCGACCGAGGTAGGAATTGCCGGCCAGCGTGATGCTGTCGCCACGATCTTCAATCACGTCCAGTGTCACTCGAAAGCGAAACGGAAAGACTTTGAAGAAGCGGCCGGTGAAGGTGACTTGATACTGCTGATCACCGCACGCCTCGAAGTGGCCTTTGAGCGGACCACGATGACCGGTCTGACAACTCTCCCACGAACCACTCCACGGACCCGAGAGGTCGACGGCCCGAGCGGCGGGGCTGAAGCCGAGTCCCGTCAGCAGGATGACCGTAACGAATAAAAGGGTTGGCAGCAGGCGTGTTCTCGAGACTGCGGACCGCGCGAAGGAAACTGAATCGGCACTTTTTGTGAGTAGTTGCATGGAGCACCTGATTAGCGCAAAAAATTGTGGTTTACGAACAACGCAGCTTTGATTCTGATTCACCGGATGCCCTTCGCAAGTGGCTTCGGGCTATAATCGCGGCGGACCGTTGAACTCTTACCAGTTGATTACAACTTTGGATATCGCGACTCCCATGAAATTATCGAGCAGGACAAACGGGACGGTTTACTCGATCTTGGCTGTAATGTTGATGGTGGTCATCCTGCCAGCCAGCGGTGACGAGCCGGCTCCCGCAGCCGCTTCGTTCAGCGCCGAGGACCTTGAATTCTTCGAGAAGGAAGTGCGGCCGATTCTGGTAGCCCGCTGTTATGAGTGTCACAGTCGTGACGCCAAAAAAGTTCAGGGCGGTTTTCTGGTTGACTCCCGCGCCGGAGCGCTCAAAGGCGGCGACACCGGAGCGGCCGTGGTTCCGGGCAAACCGAAGGAAAGCTTGCTCATCGACTCGATCAATTACGGCGAAACGTACCAGATGCCGCCGAAGTCGAAGATGCCGGCGACCGAGATCGCCACGCTGACTCGCTGGGTCGAACGTGGTGCCCCTTGGCCGCCGGAAAAGCCGAGTACCGCGCCCACGGGCAAGGACTTCAACCTCGCACAGCGACTGCAAAACCATTGGTGCTGGCAGCCGATTCAGCGGCCGGTCGCTCCGACCGTACAAAAAGCTGATTGGCCCGCGAAGCCACTCGATCGCTTCCTCCTCGCGAAATTGGAAGCCGTCGGCCTGGAGCCGGCTCCAGCGGCCGATCGAGCGACTTGGCTGCGACGAGTCTATTTTGATTTGCTGGGGCTGCCACCAACTCCTGCTGAGATCGCCGCTTTTTTGAGTGATTCATCGCCGGAAGCGTTTGAGAAGCGAGTGGACGAACTGCTGAAGTCGCCGCAGTTTGGCGAACGTTGGGGGCGACACTGGTTGGACTTGGTGCGATACGCAGAGACGTATGGCCACGAGTTTGATTTTCCGATTCCTCATGCGTCGCAGTATCGCGATTATGTAATTCGAGCGTTCAACGCCGACGTGCCCTACAACCAGTTGGTGCTCGAACATCTCGCCGGTGATCTGCTCACCGCACCGCGGCTGCACCCGACTGAGAAGTACAACGAATCTGTGATTGGCACTGGCTTCTGGTTTTTGGGCGAGGCGACTCATGCGCCGGTCGATGTGCGCGGCGATGAGATGGGACGCATCGACAACCAAGTCGATGTAATGAGCAAGACGTTCTTAGGCATTACGCTCGCTTGTGCGCGCTGTCACGATCACAAATTCGACGCCATCTCGACGCGCGACTACTACACCATCACAGGCGCTCTGAAGAGTTCTCGTCGTCAGGAAGCACTGCTCGATCCACAGGGGCGCATTGCTGAGCAGACGACGAAACTAAAGCAGATTGCCGAGCAAGGCAGTCAGGCGGTCAAGCAACTTCTGCCGCAGAAAACAACGACGACGGCAGCCGATGTCGCGCGGTACCTGCTGGCGGCACGAGCGGCGAAGGGAGCGACACCCGAGCAGATAGCGGGGATCGCACAGCAGCAGCAGGTGGACGCTGCGCAGCTACAGCGCTGGCTAGCGGCACTCAACGATCCCACCGTGAAGCAGCCCACGCATGCCCTCGAGCCGTGGATGGCACTGGCGAATCTACCAAGTGAGCCGCAGGCGAACGAGATCGCCGGTCAGCGGCAACGTATAGAAAATGCGGCGCGGCAAGCGGCGGCAGCCCGCGACAAGGCTCCGCTTTTCGCTGATTTCAGTCAGGATTTTGCCGCTACGGGTTGGTTCACGACGGGCGAGGCGTATGGGAGCGGGCCCACGCGAGCAGGTCAGTGGGACTCGCAAGCACGCGTGGCCGAGATGGTTCGTCCGGGTGTGGCGAGCAGTGGGCAGTGGTCGCCTAAATCGCAGGGCGTGCTCCGTTCACCCACCTTCACGCTCAGCCACCGACATATTCATTACAAGCTCAAAGGAGCCAACGTTCAGATCCGACTTGTGATCGACGGCTACTTCATGGACGCTTACACCGGGTTGCTGTTCGGTGGCTGCATCATGAATGTGGATAAGTCGGATACTTATAGCTGGCGCACACAAGGTGGAGATGTCGGAAGGTATCTGGGGCATCGAGCTCACATCGAGATCATCGATCATGGTGACGGATTTGTGGCGATCGATGAAATTCGCTTCTCGGACGAGGGTGCACCGCCCGATGTCGACAATCCGCTCGCGCTGGCGGTGCTGGCGGCCGAGTCGAATAAGACGTTAGCGGATGTTGCGAATCAGTACGGTCACGTGCTGGCGACGGCGCTGGAACGCGGAGTGAATGGGACCGCCGATACTGCGACCGTGGAGCTGCTCAATTGGCTCCTGCGACACGGGCTGCTGCGAGATGATGCGGCCGCCAAGTCACACCAAGAGGCGCTGGCTGCCGTCGTGCAGCAACTCGATCAGCTCGCCCCGCAGCTTCCTCAGCCGATGAAAGTGCTAGCGATCACCGATGGCTCGGGGTGGGAAGATAAAGTGCATATTCGCGGTAACTATCGCACGCTGGGTGAAGCGGTGCCGCGACGTTCGCTGGAGGCATTTCAGGGTCGACCGGTTACGGGCGTCAATGGCAGTGGACGTTTAGCACTCGCTCAGGAATGGATCGATCCTGCTAACCCACTGGTTACACGTGTGCTGGTGAATCGAGTTTGGCAGCATTTATTTGGAGCGGGGATTGTGCCGAGCGTTGATAATTTCGGCGTGCTCGGTCAGGAGCCGACTCATCCCGAATTGCTCCATCACTTGGCGACCGAATTCGTGAACGAGGGCTGGTCGATTAAGCGGCTGATTCGGAATCTTGTATTGAGTTCGACGTATCGGATGTCGAGTGTCGCGAGTGCTCGAAGTCTGGAAGTTGATCCGACGAATAAACTGCTCCAACATCAGCGCATCCGGCGGTTAGAAGGTGAAGCAATTCGCGATGCACTGCTGAAGATTGCGGGGCGCATTGATTTGAATCCGGCCGGTGGAAGTGTGCCGGTGCATCTGACGGCCTTCATGCAAGGTCGCGGACGACCGGGTGGGAGCGGACCGCTGGACGGACAGGGTCGACGCAGTATTTACCAAGAAGTGCGTCGCAACTTCCTGCCGCCGATGATGCTGGCATTCGACACGCCGATTCCCTTCAGCACGGTGGGCGGTCGTAATTCATCGAACGTGCCCGCGCAGGCTCTCATTCTGATGAACGATCCGTTCGTGATCGAGCAAACTCAGCGCTGGGCCAAGCGCGTGCTCGAGTTGCCGAATCTGTCGGACGAGCAGCGCATCGATCAGATGTATTTGGAAGCGCTAGCGCGGAAACCGACCGACGCCGAACGCGCGGCAGCTTTCGAGTTTTTTGAACTGCAAGCGGCCGAGTATCGTCTGCCGGCCGAACAAGCTCGACGGGATGTTCGAGTTTGGGCGGACCTGGGGCATGTGCTGGTCAATGTGAAAGAATTCATTTATCTGAACTGAAGTTGGGGAGATACGAGCCGATGAAAGCCGCGTTTATTCGCGAAACGGGACCTGCTGACAAAATCATTTACGGAGATTTGCCCGATCCAACGCCAGGTCCGCGTGACATCGTCATTCGAACGGGAGCAGTGGCGGTCAATCCGATCGATACCTACATCCGCAATGGCTCGAATTACTGGCCTTTGCCGCAGCCTTACATCGTGGGCTGTGATGTAGCTGGCTCGGTGGTCGCCGTTGGCAGTGACGTGCAACGATTCAAAGTGGGCGCGCGAGTTTGGGGTAGCAACCAAGGCCTGATGGGACGTCAGGGCACGTTTGCCGAGTACGTTTGTGGCGCCGAGGAATGGTTCTACCCAACACCCGCCGGCGTGCAGGATGAAGCGGCAGCGGCCTGCGCGCTCGTGGGCATCACCGCTCATTTAGGACTCTTCCAGAACGCTCGGTTGCAGGCCGGCGAGATCGTGTTTGTGAACGGTGGCAGCGGTGGAGTTGGCTCGGTGGTGATTCAGCTCGCCAAGGCGGCCGGCGCACGGGTGATCGCGACAGCAGGCAGCGACGACAAGTGTGCCATCTGTATGTCGCTGGGTGCGGATCTGGCTATCAACTATCGCACGCAAAACGTGGCTGAGCTCACGAAGGTGTTCGCTCCCGGCGGCGTGCAGGTTTTCTGGGAAACAACGCGTGAACCGCAGTTCGATGCGATTGTGCCGCTGTTGGCGGAACGCGGTCGAATTGTGTTGATGGCGGGCCGAGAAGCTCGACCGGTATTCCCGGTCGGACCGTTCTATGTCAAAGGCTGCTCAATGCATGGCTTCGTGATGTTCAAAGCGACGCCCGACGAGCAGCGAGTGTGTGCGGAAGACCTCAATCGGTGGCTGGCGAGTGGCCAGTTGCAACCTCGAATTGGTCGCGAGTTCCGGCTGTCCGAAGCCGCTCAAGCGCACCAGTTGCAGGAAGACAACACGCTGCGCCAAGCAGGCACGCTAGCCGGCAAAATCGTGCTGCGTCCGTAAGGCACTTGGCCGTCGAAGCCCTCCCTACACCGCTTGCCTCCCCGGATCAGCGGGAGGTGAGCTGGAGAGCGGATCGAATTTCTGCTCGGGCGATTAAGGCGTAAATCGCCACTCCGACCACTGCGCTGGCCAGCAGACGAAGCAGCGCCGGACAGGATTCGGGGAGCAGCAAGTGACGCGTTGCCCAGACGAGCGCCGTCATCGTGCTGGTCGCCAGCAAACTGGGTCGCACCGCACGCACCAGCTCCGTCCATGGCAACTCGACACTGCCAAACGCGAACCGCAGGTAGGGAATGGCGACGACGAACAGCAAGACCGTGGAGTAGGCGGCAGCCATTCCTTGTGCGACGCCCAACCCGGGTAGCGCTTCGCCGGTGGATAAAAATAGATGCCCGAGGATCGCGCCCGAAACGTGTCCTTGTAATTGCACCAGCATCACCACAGACGCTCCCAGCGCGAGCTCGCGGTAACGATTGGCAGAGATCAGCAAACTGCCACAGATGTTAATCAGGCCTTGCGAGAGGATCGTGGGCGCGAGCGCCGCCAGCAGCCAACCCGCTGCGGTCCAGCTCGACCCCGCGAGCACTCGAGTGACATCGTGGGCGACAAGCCACAAACCGGCGGCGCAGGGAAACAGCGCCACGGCCACGAACCGAAAGAAATTCAAAGCCAGCGACTGATACTGGCGTTGGTGGCGATGCTGGCCTTCGATGGCCCGCGAGAGCGCTGGCAGCATGACGCCCGTCACCGGCGTGGTCACAAAATAAACGGGCCGCATCATGAGATTGAACGCCAGGTTGTACATTCCCACAACCGCTTCGCCGCCCTCGCGGCCACCAATGAGTAGAAATAAAAGCAGCTTGTCGAGATTCTGCGCCAGATGGAAGCAGAGCAGGGCGAGGGCCGCTTGGCCGCTGCTGGTCAGCAGATTGGGCAGTCGCGCCGCTGGGACTCCACGCCGTGGTCGCCACGGTTCATTCGACCACGACAGCAGTGTGATGATCGACAGCTCCAGATATTGCTGGACGACTAGCGCCCACAAACCAGCTCCACACCACGCCAGGCCAATCGCGACGACACCGGACGTGGCTTGAGCGACCAGCCGCAAGCGCAGCAGCGTCGCCACACGTAACTTGCGTTCCAGCAGGGCTTGGTGCTGAGCTCCCAGCGCCAGCACAATACTCGAACCGGCTAAAATCACCGTCACCAGCCCCACGTCCCCCGCGCCCCAGATCCAGCCCAAAGCGATTCCCACCACGGCGGATAATCCAGCCGCCCCGACTCCCAGCAACATCTGCAGGCGAAAAAAAGCGGTGATCTGCTGGTCATTCAGATTGGGCTGCTGAACGGAAGCGGCGGAGAGGCCGAGCGTCACGAACATTCGCGGCAGCATCACAATCAAGAGCGCCGTGTTGTAAATGCCAAACTGTGCCGGTGCAACGAGTCGACAAAGCAGTCCGAGTACCACGAGGGATATGAGCTGCGCGCCGATTTGACCGCTCACCGCCAGCAAAGTCCCGCGACGAGCCAGCGTCTGCAAATCGGCTGCGGCTGCTGACGTAGCTGCTGCTGACGTAGCTGCGGCTGCTGACGACTGCGTCGATTGGGACTGCGTCGACGACTGCTGCTGCGGCTGGGACGAATGAGTCTCTGGCATCATGGGGCCTGAAACGAGGTGTTAACGACTATTTCCCGCATCCGGCAGCTACCCCGCCTTGATTGCGCCGCCAT
>JBJSXJ010000120.1:0-9939 GCA_046086325.1 Planctomycetota bacterium
TGGTGGCTGCTTCTAAGCCAACATCCTGGCTGTCACAGCAACTTCACTTCCTTTGTGACTGAGTATCACTTAGGGACCTTAGCCGATGGTCTGGGTTGTTTCCCTCTCGACCGCGAAGCTTATCCCTCGCGGTCTGTCTCCCGAGATAGTCGCACCGGTATTCGGAGTTTGGTTCGGCTGGGCAACCTGGAAGGGCCCCCATGCCAATTCAGTCTCTCTACCCCCGGTACGTAGTGGCTCGAGGCTATACCTAAATATATTTCGGAGAGAACCAGCTATCCCTGCGTTTGATTAGACTTTCACTCCTCCCCACAAGTCATCCCACCGGTTTTCAACCCAGACGGGTTCGGCCCTCCACGCAGTATAACCCGCGCTTCAGCCTGCTCATGGGTAGATCACGCAGATTCGGGTCTACCACTGGCAACAATTTCGCCCTATTCAGACTCGGTTTCCCTATGGCTACGACCCTGAGGGTCTTAACCGGGCTGCCAACGGTAACTCGCCGGATCATTATGCAAAAGGCACGCCGTCACACGTTCTAATCGTGCTCCGACCGCTTGTAAGCGCATGGTTTCAGGTTCACATTCCTCCCCTCGACGGGGTTCTTCTCATCTTTCGATCGCTCTACTGAGTTTGCTATCGGTCGTCAAAGAGTATTTAGCCTTACGGGATGGTCCCCGTAGATTCAGTCGGGGTTCCACGTGACCCGACTTACTCAGGTACCCCTCGGGAGTCCAGATCAATGTCGCCTACGGGACTGTCACCCTCTTTGGTGCGGCTTTCCATCCGCTTCGACTACTGACTGGTTTTGTAACTCCACAATGAGAGGCCCTACAACCCCACCGAGGAAAACCTCGTTGGTTTGGGCTAGATCCGCTTTCGCTCGCCGCTACTGACGGAATCGATTTTTCTTTCTTTTCCACAGGCTACTTAGATGTTTCAGTTGGCCTGGTTTGCCACTCGCACCTATGGATTCAGTGCAAGCCAATTCGGGAATCCCGGGATCAAAGCTCGTTTGACAGCTCCCCCAGGCTTTTCGCAGCCTTCCACGCCCTTCATCGCCTTTTGACGCCAAGACATCCCCCATGCGCCCTTAGTAGCTTGACCACCAATATCCAAGACTCTCCAGTTAACATCTAACGTCACCTCGCAACTACCGCCTCCAAAGAGACCTCGCCACGCCGCACGCTAAACACTGAACTCTCAAATCCCAGCACTGGTGCTACTAGATCCACTCAACACCATTCGGTGCCAAGTGGTGATCCGAATGACACTCTACTGTGTCATTCCGAGTAAACTTATTCAATTCTCGCCCACAGGACGGACAATCCACAATCATCACTCACCCAAGAAGCTTACACTTCCCAAGATCACAACAACTGCTTCATGATTTTGCCTGAGGCGCTAGCTGAGTTCATGGTTGCAAGTTGTCCGGGCTATCCCGGCAACAACTCCGCTATTCAGATGCCATTTACCTCTACAACCAAATTTTCAAAGAACAACTGCGAAGCTCTTCGCCTCGCTCGGCTCGATTAGCCGATCAGTAGCTCTCGTTACAAGAGCCACTGATCCACCACTCGAACCACTCTCAACCCGCTGGTCACTTGCGTTTCCCAACCGTTGAGTCCCGGAATGTATCAGCGGTGTTCTGGGCTGTCAACACGTCTGGCGAAGGCTTTTAATTTTTTTTGCCGTCGCTTCGTTTCCGCCCACCAACCACTGCCACTCCTGAGTCCAATCTCTCGCCCAATCCACTCCCCTCGCACCTGACTTCGATGCCTCAGCAGCGACTCAGATCACTCAGGGGTCGAGTAACTTATTCGATGACTTAGACCGTGAATAGGGGTCGTCGAAAAATTTTTGAAACTCGCCCAATCCAGCAGCATTTTCCAGCGTTTCTCACCGTGCTGCTCAGTGTCGGGACCCTTAGTTTCGGATCGCAGGACGCCGCCGCTTGAGCTTTTCAAGATAGGAAATTCCTGACTGGAATTCCACTCCCCAGATCGTTACGCTGCGCGCTCGCCAGCGACCGATCGGTAAGCGGCGCTGTTCACACCATTCAGGAGCCACATCGTATGCCACGAGTTCTCGTTACCCCCGCCGTCTATGCCAACGGAATCGGCCCCTGGCGCGATGTTCTCGATGCCGCCGGCTTCGAAGTGGTGCTCGCCGACGGCGACTGCGTCCACCACTCCAGGTCCGAGTTCATTCGCCAGCTGCAAGGCATCGACTGCACGCTGGCCAGCGTCGAGCGCTACGACGAAGAAGTCTTTGCGAACAGTCGCCTGCGCGCTGTGGCGCGTGTCGGTGTCGGCTACGACGCCATCGATGTCGCCGCGGCCAGTCGACACCAAGTCGCGATCGCCATTACTCCCGGCACCAACGAACACTCAGTTGCCGAACAGGCCATTGCACTCATCACCGCCGTGTTTCGCGACACCTGTCGACGTGATCGCGAAATTCGCTCCGGTCTCTGGCGACGCGATTGCCCGCGCCGCTTGGCAGGCAACACCATCGGACTCGTCGGACTCGGTCGTATCGGCAAAGCGATGATTCCACGCTGCCAGGGCCTCGGACTCTCCGTCATCGCCCACGACCCCTACGCCGATCGCCAATATGCCGCCGAGCACCACGTGCCACTCGTCGAGCTGGATGACTTGCTGCGTCAAGCCGATATCGTCAGCCTCCACTCGCCCTGCACCCCCGAAACCATGGACATGATCAACGATCGCAGCCTGGCACTCATGAAAGCCGACGCCACGCTCATCAACACCGCCCGTGGCGGTTTGGTCGATGAAGAAGCACTCGGCCGCGCCCTGGCCCGCGGACATCTCTTCGGCGTCGGCCTGGATGTTTGCAAGACCGAGCCACTTCCCAGCGACAGCCCACTACGCTCGTTCGAACGCGTGATCTGGGCACCTCACCTCGGCGGCATCGACCAAACCGCGCTCGATGCCATGGGCCGCCTCGCCGCCCAATGCCTCGCCGATCTCGCCCGCAACCACTGGCCACAAGGCTGCATCGTCAACGATCACCTGCAAGCTCAGTGGCGCTGGTAGCCCACCACTCACTCGCTGGATACTTGCCAGCGACTAACGCAACGTCAACAATGCTGATCCATTAAACAGTCGCGGTGGTCGTGATGCCTGGCGAACTTAATTCCTGATGGACGCCGCCGAGCGTCCTGTCGCCAGCCCTCAGCACCCGCAGTTTATTTCAGGGAGAACGCGCATGAAAACTTGGCGAGCACTCGCAGGCGTAGTAGCGATGGCAATCGGCGTGACCGTGTCTGCAGCCGACAAACCAGCCGCTCCAGCCGCTGCACTCAACTTCAAAATGAAAACCCTCGCTGGCAAAGACGTGGACCTGAGCCAGTATCAGGGCAAGGTTCTGCTGGTCGTGAACGTCGCCAGCGCCTGCGGCCTCACACCGCAGTACACTCAGCTCCAATCCGTCCACAACAAATACGCGGAAAAAGGACTCGCCGTCGTCGGCTTTCCTTGCAACCAATTCGGCAAACAAGAACCCGGTAGCGACGCTGAAATCGCGGAATTCTGCAAGTCCGAATACAAAGTCAGCTTTGACATGTTCTCCAAGGTCGATGTCAACGGCGACAAGGCCTGCCCGCTCTACAAACACCTCACCGGACTCGACGCCAAGCCGAAGGGCGCTGGTCCCGTTTCCTGGAACTTCGAAAAGTTCGTGATCGGTCGTAACGGCGAAGTCGTGGCCCGCTTCAAGCCACAAACCAAGCCCGATGATCCCGAAGTCATCAAGGTCATCGAAGCTGAACTGGCCAAAAAATAGTTCGCGGCCACGTCAGCTCCCCGATCACTCCTGATCACCGCTGACCAACGACCCGACCTCGCGGGTCTCATCTCACAACCCCTGCTCCACGGCTCGAACCACCATCGAGCCGTGGCAGGTCGCCTGGGATTACGTTTCCCATCGCAAGCAACATTCTTGTCATCCCCATCCTCCTTCATCTCTCACCCCGACACGGAACCTAGATCATGCCCCGCAGCCGATTCGTTCTGCGAACGTCCGCCCCGTTGATGCTCGTCAGCCTCCTCAGCTTGATGCTCAGCCCCGAGCTCTCGCTGCCTCATCTACATGGCGCAGAACCGTCGCATACGATCGAATCTGCGCAGACCACTCTGGGCGAAATCATGGCGATCCCCGCCAGTCAAATTCCCGGCAAGCTGCTGCATGAGGCAGAAGCGGTCGCCATTATTCCGAACGTCGTGAAGATCGGCTTTGTCGCGGGGGTGCGCCGCGGCCAAGGCGTGGTGGTAATTAAAGATCAAGATGGAGATTGGGGACTGCCCACCTTCATTACGCTCACCGGCGGCAGCATCGGCTGGCAAGCGGGCGCTCAATCGACCGACGTCATCCTCGTCTTCACCACGCGCCGCAGCATCGAAGGCTTGATGAAAGGAAAATTCACCTTGGGTGCCGATGCGGCCGTTTCCGCCGGCCCCGTGGGACGTCAAGTAGCTGCCGCCACCGACACAAATTTGAAGGCCGAAATTCTCTCCTACTCACGCAGTCGCGGCCTCTTCGCTGGCGTCGCACTCGACGGTTCCGCCATTCAAATTAATGGCAACGATCATCAGCAGTTTTATGGAGCCGGCCCCAGTGAAGCACCAACTCAAGTGCCCATCGGCGCCACGCGACTCGTCGAAACCATTGCCCGTTTCGCCGGCGGCCATACCGCCGCGGCAACTGCTGCCGCTCCTGGCAACGCCCCCGGTGCAGTACCTCACCTGCCCGATGCCCAGCTCGATAAACTGCGCCAAGATCTGGTGCAAAGCTCCATCCAGCTGCAGCGCATCATCGATGAAAAATGGCAAATGTTCCTAGCGTTGCCCCAAGAAACCTATCAGCGAGATCGCTTGCCAACTCCAGCAGCCCTGCAAGATGCTGTTGGTCGCTACCGTAAAGTAATCGACACACCTGAATATCAAGCCCTCGCGCAGCGGCCTGAATTTCAGAACAGCTTCCGCTTGCTGCTCGAATATCAAAAGGCCGTCACCGTTGCGCTCTCCGGCAACGTCGCTCTGCCGCCTCCGCCAGTTGCTCCCCGCAAGTAGTCCGACGCTAGAATCTTTTGAGAACTTCCTCATCGGAGCCACCCGAGTGCCAGCCAAACCACACATTTGCTCGCGAACCTTACCCATCTCAGGCTCGTTCAAGCGTCCCTGGTATGGCTGGGCGGTTGTGCTCGGCGTCACCCTGGCCAGCGGCTGGGCGCACGCCGCCGACGAATCACCACCACGGAAAACGCCGGGACCAGGCCCCGCCGGACGAGGAATCGTCTTGCGCGCCGACGACAAACAAGCGTTTGCCGAACCACCCGCCGGTTTCAACATAAAACGCGACGGGATTGGGCACGGCAAACTGGAAATGATTACCTACGATTCCCAATCGGTGGGCACCACTCGCAAGATGCAGGTTTACACTCCCCCCGGCTACTCCCCCGAGAAAAAATATCCGGTGCTCTACCTCCTGCATGGAATTGGTGGCGATGAAACCGAGTGGCAGCGATTTGCCACTCCCGACATTCTGCTCGATAACCTCCTGGCCGATAACAAAGCGACTCCCATGATCGTCGTGATGCCAAACGGTCGAGCTCAAAAGAATGATCGCGCTGAAGGAGATCTGTTTCGCTCCGTTTCGGCCTTTGCCGCCTTCGAACAAGACCTGCTGAAAGATGTCATACCGACCATCGAATCGCGTTATTCAGTAGCGGTGAATCGCGAACAGCGCGCCTTGGCAGGACTCTCCATGGGTGGCGGTCAATCACTCAATTTCGGACTGACCCATCTCGATCAGTTCGCCTGGATCGGTGGTTTTTCCTCCGCCCCCAACACCAAGACCCCCGCCAAACTCATCCCCAATCCAGCGGCCACTAAACAGCAACTGAAACTTTTATGGCTCTCCTGCGGCAACAAAGACGGCCTGCTCGGCATCAGCCAGGACATGCACGCCTATTTGAAAGAACAGGAGATTCCACACCTTTGGAATGTCGACTCCCACGGCCACGATGCTACCCACTGGCGAAATAATCTATATTATTTTCTCCAACAACTCTTTCGCTGATACCTAAAAAGCGGTCCTTCCGGGTTTCCTGTGGGTCGACGTCGAGCAACGACTCAGTGGGGCCGGAGCTCATCCTCGGGCCGTTGGCCCTGGTCCGTGTTTCGATGGCTCCCTGAAACCCAGCCCGCTGGGCTAGGCTAGGTGATCGGTCGGACCTTCGGTCCTTGAGGGAGAAGCTTCGCCACTTCGAGATTGGCACCTACGCGCTACACCTTCGCGGCAGGAGGCCGCGATTGGTCACGCGAGCCATAGAGGAGCATGAGCGAAGCAACAAAGGCCAGCGCGGCACCACAGCCGAATGCGGCCCACGGGCCGGCGCGGTGGTAAAGCTGGCCACACAGGACACTCGCAGGCAAGGACATGAGGCCAACCGTTAAATGAAAATAGCCGAACGCTCGACCTTTTTTCTCCGCTCCCACCAATTGCACCACCAGCGCACGTTCGGCCGGCTCCGTCAGCGCCTAAAACAACCCATATCCCAGAAATAGCGCACAGACCTGCCAGGTGGATTGAGCGGCAGCGAAGAGCAAATAAATCACGGCATAAATGAACCAGCCGGCAATAATGAGCGGTCGCGCACTCCAGCGATCCACCAAACGTCCCGCTAACATATTGCCGTAACTCTTCACACCATGCAGCGCCGCCCAAAGGATCGGTAACCAAGCCTCCGTCACCCCGAGCTCGTTCGCGCGATTCAATAAAAACGTATCACTGGAATTACCCAGACTGAAAATCGCGAGCGCCGCCAAATACGTTTGGAAGCGACGATCCAGGACGGGTGACCGCTCCAGCACGCTCGCGGATGCTGCTTGCCTTGCCAACAGATTCGCTGTGCGAGCAGCCTCCTCGGTAGCCGCTACCGCCTGCTGAAACCCCTCCTCTGCCGCCTCCTCTGCCGCCTCCTCTGCCGCCTCCTCTGCCGCCTCCTCGGCTCCATCACTGGCCCCAGCACCGGCCGTTCCGCGGACGGTCTCGCGCAGTCCGAGCAGCAAGATCACGACCACGGCTACGCCAGGGATGATCGTGAGCCAAAACAGAGTTGACAGCTGATGGGGAAACCAGGAGAGCCACAGAAATGCCAAGAGCGGGCCCAGGATCGCCCCCAGATGATCCATCGCTCGATGATATCCAAACGCGCGACCACGATTCGTGGCGTCTGTGGAGTCAGCAATTAAGGCATCGCGCGGTGCCGCTCGTACTCCCTTTCCCACTCGGTCAAGTGTCCGCAGGCTGAAGAGATGCCAAGGCGCCGAGGCTAAAGCGCACAAACCACGAGCGACGACGGCGACGATGTAGCCAAACAAAATGAAACCACGTCGCCGCTCCGCCCGATCCGATCGCTGCCCCGACCACAACTTCAGTAAACTCGCCGTCGACTCGGCCACCCCCTCGATCACACCCAAGTCCGCCGTCGTGCCTCGTAGCGTACTACGCAAGAAAACCGGCAGCAGCGGATACACCATCTCACTCGAGGTATCGTTCAGCAGACTGCACCACGCCAGCACCCGCACGTTCCGCGGTAGGGTCAGCGATGGCGATTCGGTCTTCGTTGCTACCGCGGTTTCCGCTGCCGTTTTCGCGGCTGCCATTTCCGCGGCTGCTTGGGCCGCAGTTTCCCCGGCTGCTGTCGACTCCACGTCACGTGTCATTTACCAACCTGTCTTCGGTAAAAGACCGGTCACTAGTTTCTCCCCAGGCTCCAACTCCCCACTCACTAATTCCGTGGTTTGACTGTCACTCAGTCCCGTCACGACAGCTACTGCACGCAGAAATTCACCGTCGGCCACCCAGACATGTCGCTGATTCCGCTGGCGGCGAGCCTCCGTCCGCTCCGTCGCCGATAACCCAATATCAGTTGCTTCCGGTTGCTCCGTCTCGCCTCCACTGCCCTTGCCTTCCAGCAAGTTGCGATCTTCGGGGCGCACCAGTTTCGGCTGCGGATAAAACCTGAGCGCCGCGTTGGGAATACGGATCACATCTTTGCGATCATCAATTTCAAACGAGATGCTGGCGGTCATTCCAGGAAGCAGCTTCAGATCCGGATTCGGCGCAGAAACAATCACGGGATACGTCACAACATTCTGCGTCGTCGACGAACTCAAACGAATCTCTTCGATCTGTCCCGCAAACAAATCATACGGATAAGCGTCGACCGTAAACTCCACGCGCCGTGATTGCTGCTGAGCCGCTCGAATGAGTCCAATATCGGCTTCATCCACCGACGCATGAATATGCATCTTCCGCCGCATGTCAGGCGCGATCACGAATAGTTCGGGAGTTTGAAACTGCGAGGCGAGCGTTTGTCCTTTGTCAATCTTGCGATTGATGATCATGCCATCCACGGGAGCTCGAATCTTGGTATAGCTCAGCTGCGCCTCGGCGTTGTCGAGACTGGCTTGAGCTTGAATCACCGCCGCCTCCGCCACGCGCAACTGCGCTTCCAGCGAATCACGCGTGAAGCGGAACTTGTCCATCTCCGCTTGCGCAACAAAGGTTTCATCTTCCTCGCGCAGCGCTGCAACACGATTCCAGTCATTAATCGATTGCTGCCACAAGGCCCGTGCGCGCTGCACGTCCGCTTCGCGAGTCTTCACGTTGGCGCCCTCGCGCTTGACCGCGGCGTCATAAATCAGCGGATCGATCTCCGCCAGAATCTCGCCCTCTTTCACTTCCTGGTTGAACTCAACATTGAGCTTTTCAATGGGCCCGGAAACGAACGCCCCGACCGAAATGGAAACCACCGGTTTGACGTTGCCAGTCGCGTTGACCACCGAGACGATGCGTCCCCGCGTCACCTCCACCTGACGCCAACTGGGCAAGTTGCGTTTACGCCAGTACTCCGCGACAGGACGGTAAGCAGCCCCAACGCCCACTCCTACCATCACCAGCAACACCAGCCAGAACAAAAGTCGACGCATGAGAACCTCAGAGCAAAAACAAAAAACTGTCGTCCCAACATTCTAATCAGATCGGCCGTCGCCTGACTTGCCATCGCGAGCGAAACCGCTAGGGTAACGCTTATGGCACTCATCGAGTTGCGAGATATTGCGAAGATTTACGACCTCGGCGAGGTGAAAGTCGAGGCGCTCAAGAATGCGTCGTTGACGATCGAAGAGGGCGAATATGTCGCGCTCGTCGGCCCCTCCGGTTCAGGTAAGTCAACGCTGATGAACACACTCGGCTGCCTCGACCGACCCACGCAGGGAAGTTATTTGCTGGCGGGCGAAGAGGTGGCGACAATGTCAATGGACGAGCGAGCTCGGCTGCGCAATCGACGCATTGGCTTCGTCTTTCAAAATTTCAACCTGCTCCCTCGCACCTCCGCACTGGAAAACGTGGAGCTACCGCTGCTGTATGCCCACCAGTTGAATGCTCGGCAGCGACGGGATCGAGCGAAGGAAGTCTTGAACCTCGTGGGACTAGGCCAGCGACTTGATCATCATCCCGGTCAGCTTTCCGGTGGACAGCAGCAGCGCGTGGCGATCGCCCGCGCCCTGGTGAATCACCCCGCGATCCTGATGGGCGACGAGCCGACCGGGAATTTAGATAGTCGCACCAGCCGCGAGGTGATCGAGCTGTTTCGGCAATTGAATGCGGAGCAGAAGATCACCGTGATTCTGGTGACGCATGATCATGCCGTGGCGCGGCATACCAAACGCGTAGTCGTCCTGCGCGACGGTGGCATCGTGTCCGATACGACAGACATCGAGCATGCCTTGCGCGTTCTAACGGCCGCCAGTCTCGGGGAAAGTCTGCCAAACCAGTCTGCCGAACCGGAAAAACTGGAACAATCTTCGTAACCGGTCGATTTTACCCAAGACCCGTCGGCAGGCGCCG
>JBJSXJ010000121.1:0-20140 GCA_046086325.1 Planctomycetota bacterium
CGCCACCCGCCACTCGCCACTCGCCACTCGCCACTCGCCACTCGCCACTCGCCACTCGCCACTCGCCACCCGTCACCCGCCACCCGCCACTCGCCACCCGTCACCCGCCACCCGCCACCCGCCACTCGCCACTCGCCACTCGCCACTTGGTTGTCCGCTGCTCTTACGTGCCGCATAATAGGCACGCAGCTTCTCCAGGGAGGCGTGCGGTGTTACGACCTGATCGATGACGACCAAACGATGAGACCAGTCATGTTATTTAATGCCATCCTACCAGGACTACGCCGGAGCGCGATTGCCTTGGCCCATCTTTGCCTTGTTTCCTGGGCGCTGATGGGAATTCAAGCGACCGCTCCAGCGGCACTCACCGCAGCCGAAAAGCCCGCTGCTACAACAGCCACCAAGCCAGCCGCTCGACCGAACATCGTCTTCATCTTCTCGGACGATCATGCCTATCAAGCGATCAGCGCCTACGGCGAATCCCGCAAACTTATCGATACCCCGCACATCGATCGCATCGCCCGCGAGGGGATGCGTTTTGATCGCTGCTTGGTCCCTAATTCCATCTGCGGACCCAGTCGAGCCACCGTGCTCACCGGCAAGTATAGCCACCAGAACGGCTTCTATAACAACAACAATAGTCGCTTCGATGGTAGTCAAATGACCTTTCCAAAGCTGTTGCAAGCAGCGGGCTACCAGACGGCGATCTTCGGTAAATGGCATCTGGTCACCGATCCCACCGGCTTCGATGAATGGCATATTCTGCCCGGCCAAGGCGACTACTACCAACCGGTCATGATTCACAACGGCAAGCGAGTGGAGCATCAAGGTTATGTCACCGACATCATTACCGACTTGTCGCTCGACTGGCTCAAACAGCGCGACCCACAGAAACCCTTCCTGCTGATGTGTCAACACAAGGCACCACATCGCGAATGGTCACCCGCCTTGCGACACCTCGGCCACAACGGCGATCGAGTGTATCCCGAGCCAGACACGCTCTTCGATGACTATGCGGGACGTGGTTCCGCCGAGCGAACTCAGGATATGACGATCGCCAAAACCATGGTGCCGCTCGACCTGAAACTCGCCACACCTCGTCGTTTGAATCCCGAGCAGCGGAAGGTGTGGGATGCCTATTACGAACCACGCAACGAAGCCTTTCGCAAAGCAAATTTGCAAGGTGCCGACCTGGTTCGCTGGCGCTATCAGCGCTATCTGCACGACTACCTCGGCTGCATCAAAGGAGTCGATGAAAGTATTGGACGAGTGCTGCAGTTTTTGGATGACCAAGGATTGGCTGATAACACAATCGTCGTCTACGCATCCGATCAAGGCTTCTACTTGGGCGAACATGGATGGTTCGACAAACGCTGGATCTTTGAAGAGTCTCTGCGGACACCGCTGGTGATGCGCTGGCCCGGCAACATCAAGCCCGGCAGCGTCAGTCGCGAAATGGTGAGTAACCTGGATTTCGCTCCGACGTTTCTCCAAGCTGCCAACGTGCCGGTGCCGGCCGATGTTCAAGGTCGCAGTCTGCAGCCCATGCTCTTCGGTCAAACTCCCGCCGACTGGCGCAAAAGCTTCTACTATCACTATTACGAGTTTCCTGGTCCGCACGATGTGCGACGGCACTACGGAGTGGTCACGGATCGCTACAAACTGGTACGATTCCACGAACCGAAAGTCGATTACTGGGAACTCTTTGACCTCCAAGAAGATCCGCGGGAAATGACGAGTGTGTATGGGCGACCGGAATATGCGCAGATTCAACAGCAGTTGCTGGCTGAACTGCAGCGACTGCGCACGGAACTCAAAGTTCCGGAAAAGGATGGCGATCTTCCGTAAAAGTTAGCTCTGGCCCGCTCTTATAATTCCGTTCCGCTTGTCTGCTCCCCTGGCGCTGCTGTTTTGTCACTCGATCACGCTGCTTTGATTCAACCCCTCGACGACACACTGCTCGTCGATCGTTTTGCGCTCCGCGACATGGCGGAGCGAATTATCGAAGCCGAGCGCACTCGACGCCCCTTCGATCGACTGCTGCGGCAATTTCAAACTCGACTACGCGCATCCCAGGAGCGAGTCGCTTTGCGTCGGAGGAATCGGCCCGCGCTGAGTTACGATCCCGAATTGCCGATCACTGCTCTGCATCAAGAGCTCGCGGATGCGATACAGAAACATCCGGTGGTAGTGGTCTGTGGCGAGACGGGATCTGGCAAAAGCACTCAGCTACCCAAAATCTGTCTCGATATCGGCCGCGGAATTCATGGCCTCATCGGACACACTCAGCCACGCCGCATTGCCGCTCGATCGATTGCTGGTCGCTTGGCGGAGGAACTGTCATCGGCGGTTGGACGTCACGTCGGCTTCAAGATTCGTTTCAGTGACACCACCAGTCCCGACTCGTATATCAAGCTGATGACGGACGGCATTCTGCTCGCGGAAACTCAAGGCGATCCCTGGCTCCATCAGTACGATACGATCATCGTCGACGAGGCGCATGAACGCTCACTCAACATCGATTTTCTACTCGGCTACCTCCAGCGGCTCTTGCCGCAGCGGCCGGAATTACGCGTGATCATCACTTCGGCCACCATCGATGTTGAACGATTCAGTCAGCATTTTGCCACTGCGGCAGGCCCTGCTCCGATCATCATGGTCTCTGGCCGCACCTATCCCGTCGATGTGTGGTATCGCCCTCCACATCTCGCCGACGATGATGAAGAGCTGGACCTGACGGGAGGCGTGCTCGAGGCGATTGCGGAACTTCAAGCGGTCGATCGACACGGTGACATTCTCGTTTTTTTACCCACCGAGCGCGACATCTTGGCAACGGCCAAGGCGCTGCGTGGTCGAGCGGTCTCGGGAGGCCTGGACAGCACCCACTCATCTGCTGCCGACGGTCGCCATTTGTCTGCTCGTGCTTGGTCAGGCTTCGACATCGTCCCGCTCTACGCTCGGCTGTCGACGGCGGAGCAGAATCGCGTGTTCGAGCCCCATAGTCGGCGACGCATCGTGCTGGCGACCAACGTGGCCGAATCGTCCCTCACCGTGCCCGGGATCCGCTACGTCATCGATACTGGACTCGCGCGCATCAGTCGCTATGCACCGCGCAGCAAGATTCAGCGACTGCCGATCGAGCCGATTTCGCAAGCTTCCGCCGACCAACGTAAAGGTCGCTGCGGTCGCCTCGGTCCGGGTATCTGCATCCGGCTGTATGAGGAAGATGATTTTCAGCAGCGTGAGCGTTTTACTCCGGCCGAGATTCGGCGCTCGAATCTGGCCGCCGTCATCCTGCAAGCTGCCAGTCTGCAACTGGGTCCACTCGATCAGTTCCCCTTTCTCGATCCACCGTTGCCGCAGTTGATTCGCGATGGTTACGCCACGTTGTTTGAACTTGGTGCCGTCGATCAGGAGCAGCAGCTCACGCCACTCGGTGAGCAGCTGAGTCGTCTGCCCGTTGATCCGCGTATCGGACGGATGATCATCGCGGGCCATGAGGAGCATTGTCTCAGCGAGATCCTGGTCATCGCCGCGGCACTTGAAGCTCGTGATCCCCGCGAGCGACCGGTCGACAAGCAAGCAGCCGCTGACGAAGCTCACGCACGCTTCGCCGATCCAGACTCCGACTTCCTCGCTCTGCTGAACATCTGGCGATTCTTTCATGACTTGAAAGAAAAGCTGTCGAAGAGCCAACTGCGTAAAGCCTGTCAACAGAATTATCTGTCGTACATGCGATTACGCGAGTGGCAGGATGTGCATCTGCAGTTACAGCAACTCGTACACGAACATGTCGCTCAGCAACAGGAAAACACCTGGCGCATTAAACCGATCGGTGTTCCACCGGAAGCTAAGCCTGAGCGAGATCGCTGGTTCGGTGCACTGCATCGAGCGATTTTATCGGGACTGCTGGCCAACGTCGCTCTCAAAAAAGATCAAGCTGAATATACCGGTGCGGGCAACATAAAACTCAACCTTTGGCCCGGCTCGTATCTCGCTCCCAAAAAACCACTCTGGATCATGGCCGCCGAACTGGTCGAGACCACTCGCCGCTTCGCCCGCACGGCAGCTCGAATTCAACCCGACTGGATTGAACCTCTGGCGCCGCACTTGGTTGATCGCGAATACAGCGAGCCCCACTGGAGCACCAAGCACAGTGCCGCGATGGCTTTCGAAAAAGTGTCACTCTTTGGACTCACCATCACCTCGCGGAAGCTGGTGCCGTATGGTCCGATTGATCCCGAGTGGTCGCGCGGCGAGTTTATCCGGCATGGGCTAGTTGGTGGTGAATGGCGCGGTCCTGCGGAGTTTCTCACTCGCAATCGGCAGCTGCAAACCCAGCTCGGACAACTCGCCGCACGCACACGGCGCACCGATCTGGTCGCCGATGAATACTCGATGATGGCTTTTTATCGACGTAAATTGCCGGTCGATGTATTTGACGGACCACGATTGACTCGCTGGCTGCGAGCTGCGGAACGCGAACGCACTCAGCTGCTCGTCATGCAGCTTACCGATCTGTGCGCTGCCACCTCGCTTCCCACACTCGAAGACTATCCCGATCATCTGCTCATCGATCGACTGAAGTTGCCGCTCGAATATCATTTTGAACCCGGCGCGCCGCAGGACGGCATCACCGCGATTGTTCCGCGAGCGGCACTGGGGCAACTGCACGTCGATCGGCTGGAATGGCTCGTGTCAGGCTATGTCGAAGAAAAAATTGTGGCCCTCATTCGCGCTCTGCCGAAATCGCTGCGGCGGAATCTCGTGCCGGTGCCGGATACGGCGCGCGCCGTGAAGCGCGAGCTCACGTTTGCACAGGGACCATTCCTGGATGCGGTCGCTCGACTTCTTAGTCGCCACGCAGAGGAAACGATCACGCGCGAGCAACTCGAACAAGTGGCGCTGCCCGAGCATTGTCGACTCAACATTCGAGTGGTCGACGAGCAGCAGAAGATTCTGGGCGAGGGCCGCGATCTGGTTCCGTTGCAGCAAAAGTTCGTCGTGCGCGCTGCGGGTGCATCTGCCGACCAGCCGCCCGGTGAATGGCATCGCGATGGTTTGAAAACCTGGGATCTACCTAGTTTGCCGCCGAAGTTACTGGTGAATCGCGGCGGCGTGACACTGACACGCTATCCCACGCTCGTCGACCAACAGACATCCGTGGGGCTGCGCATGGCCGACTCAGCGGAGGAAGCGGAAAAAGGATTGCGAGCTGGTATACGGCGACTGTACGTGCTATCCGAATATCGAGCTTTGCAAACTCATGTGGAATGGTTTCCGGAACTCAAGCAGTTGTCGATCCAAGCGGCGGGTCTTTGGACCGCAGCTCAGCTGCGCGACCAATTGCAGACGCTCCTGGCGGATCGTGCGTTCCTGGCCGATCGTCCACTGCCGCGATCGCGCATCGACTTCGAAGCGGGATTGCAGTACGGTCGCAAACAAGTGGAGCTCGCCGTGCGCGACGTGGTGAAAGTCGTCACTCCGCTGATCAAGAACTACCACGCCGTACGTTTGCAGCTCGATGCCGCTCAGCGACTCGCCGCACCAGTTGCCAACGATGTGCGCGAGCAACTGAAGCTGCTGCTGGCGCCGGGATTCTTGACCACGACTCCGTGGGAATGGCTCCAGCATCTACCCCGCTATCTCGATGCCGCCCGGCTCCGCTTACAAAAAGCAACTCAGGGCGGCCTGGCGCGCGATCGTCAACTGCAGGCGCAGCTCAGCCCCTATCTGGAACGCTATGCGCAGCGTTGGCAAGAAAACGAACGGCGGGGCCGAGTGGAACCGCAACTCACCGGTTACCGCTGGCTATTGGAAGAATTCCGAGTTTCGTTATTCGCGCAGCAGCTCGGCACGTCGGTCCCTGTATCTCCCAAGCGTTTGGACCAAGCGCTGTCGTCGTTCGCTTCGCCCTAAAGAACATCGATCGTCATTTCTTAAACATCGCCAGATGCCGCGCGATTTGGCGACGGTACTCGAAATAGTCCACTTCCAGCGCATGCCGGGGCGAATCAAGAAAACGCTGGCCTCCGGTGAGACGAGGAGCCTGAGACGTTTTTCGTTGGCGAAAACGCTCGGCCGCTGAATGACCAGCTCGCTGCGCTTGCAGATAGGCTGCGATCAGTTGGGCCTGGTCGTCGGCGAGTGGCCAGAGTCCGCTGTTGGGTTGCATTAAGCCCACGACGAACAGATTGTCGCGAGTGGGGTGAAAGGCGTGCAGGTAAAGACGAGTGCGACCTTCCTCATCAAGTAACTCGCCGGTGAGCGCGTCAGATAGAAAAGGAAATGCCACCTGATAGCCCGTTGCACAGATGATCGTATCAACTTCGATTTCACGTTCATCTTGAAAGCGCACTCGTCGACCGCTGATTTCTTGCACATCGGGATAAACCTGGATCGCGCCGTGACCAACGTGATAGAGCAGTTGGGAGTTGATGATGGGATGAGCGGCGAAGAGTGAGTGATCAGGCTTGGGCAGACCATACGTCTCAGGGCGACCGACGGCGATGCGGATGAGTGCTTGGGTAAGGAGTCGCAGGAGAGTTGCAGGTATGCCCCAGCGTCGCAATCGATCGCCCCCCGAATCGATCGGTCTTCCCAGAAGGAATTTCGGAAAAAAATGATAGCCGCGTCGCATGCTTAACGCCGCCGCGCGAGCGTGCAGCGCGGCTTCCACAGCAATGTCGCAGCCCGAATTGCCCGCTCCCATGACCAGCACTCGTCGATCACGCAGCTGCTCGATTTCTTTGAACTGTTTCGCATGCAGCAATTCACCGGTGAAGTTGCCCGGCAACGTCGGCCAGCGCGGCTTCCAGTGATGACCGTTCGCAATCACGACTCCGCGCACTAGCAGCTTTTCCTGAGCACTGGTCGTCACCGACCAGCCCTCAACGGTCTGCTCGAGCCGTTCGACGGAGGTGCCGAACTGAATGTGTGGGTAAAGATCGAAATGCCGAGCATAATCGCGCAGATACTGGAGAACGTGGGAATGATGAGGATAAGGAGCCAGTCCCCGCGGCATCGGAAAATCTGCGAATTCCGTCATTCGCTTGGACGAAATCAGATGCGTGGAATGGCAGGTGCTGCTACTGGCTTTGCCGAAGTACCAGTTGCCACCAACATCATCCTCGCGCTCCACGGCGAACGCCGGCAGACCTGCGGCGCGGAGCGTCTTGAGGGCTACGAGTCCACTAGGTCCGGCGCCGATCACCAGATAACGATCAGCGTTGCCTGGGACGGTCGCGTGTGACTGAAGTTGGACCGCGGCACTCATCGGGACTCAATTGCTCCTGGTGGTAAATCGCGAACCTCGACTGGCGATCAACGTTATTTTTTTGTCGCTCGCAAGATGGGGGCTCAGTGAATTGTGATTTCCTGAATGTACCAAACCACTCGACTGCTTGACGATGCACGATGAGACAACTAAATAAGGGGCCGAAATCGGGTCGGAGAACTCAGGCAGCGTGCTCCGAACGGTGTTCGACAACTTACGTTGATACGATAGACAAAGGTCGTTGCATATGTCGAAGTCGAGTTCTGCTGAGCGGTATCGGCTGCGAGACAGCTTTCATGCTGTCCGCGCTCAACTGCTCGACGAACGTTACGCCGATCGGCTCGATCGCTCGCTGGGCTATTGGGCCCTGCCAGCCGATCGACGATTACCCGTCGCTTTGATGAATCTCACGCTCCGCGACATTCTTACCAGCACCTTCGAAACGCTCTCCGCCACACCCGGTATCGGTCAGCGCAAACTGCACACCCTCGTCGATTTAATGCGGCGAGTGCAGCAGGATAAGAGCGGCGAAGCTCATTCCCAGGCGAAACCAGCCAGTTTCCTCAAACAGCCGCTCGACCTCGAAGAAGCGGCACACGACGAGAACCTCGATCCGGATGTGATCCCAGAGAAAACCTGGGAAACTTGGTGCGAGACGGTCAAGCGGCAGGGACTGGGTGACGAGCGCTTGGGGCGACTCGCCCCTAGCTTACTCGACTTGCCCACCGTCATCTGGGAGAAACGTCTGAGTGAGTATGTGGATCTTTCCTTGCAGCAAGTGCGGCGTCTGAAAACGCACGGTGAGAAGCGGGTGCGAGTGGTCTTGGATGTTTTTCGCACCATTCATCGCTTGCTCGGTAGCGTGGGGCAACATCCAGGATTCGTCGTGCGAATACAGCCCAAGTTTTTGGTTCCCATCGAGGATTGGTTGATGGGGCAGTGGTACTCGACTGAACCGCTCTCACTAGCCGACCTCCGGCAACATGTGGTGCTGCCGATCATCAATCAGATTGCGCTCGACGCCGGCCCACTCATTCAAAAACTTGTCGAAGGCCGACTGGGACTTGAAAGTCCTCCCGAATCCGTTCGAGCACTGGGCCAACAAAACTCGATTACGCGAGCGCGCGTCTATCAGCTGCTCGAAGTGTGTGATCGAGTGATGCAAGTACGCTGGCCCGAGGGGCGTTCGCGATTCGATTCGATCGAGCGACGCTTAGCTAGCGAAGGTGCAGACCCAGAAGCACACCTCATGCTGCAAAGACTGCTCGAGATTATGTTCCCGCTGCCCGCCGATCATGCCGCACGACGATCGCCGGTTCGCGAGGAACTGGCAGATCGAGTTGCCTCGCGATCGTCCGTGGAAAGCGTATCGTGAGGGTCGAGCTTCCGGAGTTCTTGCTGAGTTTTCTGTCGCAGCAGGGCGATGGAGTCGCGAAATTGCTGATAACGAGTTTGTTCCGTGGCGGCCGTCAGACGCCCCAGCAGCGAACGATAGCCGCCCGTGGCATCCGATTGCGTAAATGTTCGCATGAGAGTCGAGAGCGCACGTCCCATTCGAGCGGCCATTTCCAACTGATCGGTATGCCGCCAAAACAGTCGTTCCGCTTGGCGTGCGGTTGTGGTTGACCAAGTGGTGGTGCTGAGTCGGGGGAGCTGCAAGCGGCAGGCGGGCTCATGGACGCAGCGATAGCCAATTGTTTTCAATGTGGTAGCGACATCCGCATCGCTGAAATCCGGTCCGAGCTGTGGGTCAAACCCACCGATATCCAGCAGCGCGTCCGTTCGATAAAACGCTGCCGACAAGATTGGCCCATGCACCAGATCATTCGTCGTGGCGCGGAGCGGATTTCGAGCATCCAGTGGCGACTGCTGATCGACGATGACTCGGTCGAAATGGCGATTCACTCGTAAACCGCGAGCCAGCACTTGCTGCGAGTCGGCGCTACTGGTTAGCAGTGGTGCCACCGCTCCCACTCGCGGATAGGCAAAGTGCGACAGCACTGGAATCGTCCAGCCTTCGTTCACTTCCGTGCCTGCCAGCAGCACGTGAAATACTTCGGCCCGCGCCTCATGCAGACCAGCGTTGACGAGATCCAGCAGCGTGGCGTCAGAGCGTTGAGTGAGAAACTCAACTTCGTCACCCAGGTTCCACGGATCTTGATAGTCGCCACGATGCGCTACCAGGATCTGGCATCCACCGGGCCGATTTTGCAAGACCGAAGCCAAAGTGCTTTCGAACAGCGACAGCTCACCGAAAAACGGGATGATGATCGATAACCGCAGCACGGGATCCTTCCTTCGAGTGGGGAAATATCGTTCTGCGTTTTCGACTCCCAGCCCCGTGCAAATTAACTCCGAGTCAGGTTATTCAGTCTCTACCGAGACCGAGCCCGCTACAAATTACGCAGTTTGCGCAGACAATCTCCATAGGGCGAAGTTCAAGACCGTCGCGAACGTGACCCAGAGCCAATAGGGGAGCAGTAACCAGCCGGCGGCCTTGGAACAAGTAAAGAAGGAGATCATCGTGACTAGAATCGCGACCCATAAAACGACAATTTCCACCAGCGCCCAACCAATTTGATGTTTTCCAAAAAAGATAAAGGACCAAGCGATATTAAGGCCGAGTTGAATGCCGAAGAGCGTTAGCGGGGTGGCTGCGGCGCGAAAGCCATGCGGCTTCCAGACCAGCCAAGCGGCAATCGCCATCAGGATGTAGAGCGTCGTCCAGACTGGTCCAAACACATAGTCCGGCGGATTCCAGGTCGGCTTCTTAATCGTCTTATACCAGCCCGCAATCTCGGGCGTGGTGGCAAACGCTCCCAAGCCCCCCGCTCCCAGGCAAACGAACAAGAACACCAGCAGTCCAATCCAGCGAGTTGATTCTTTCACGAGCGACTACTCCTCGAAACATGATTCCGGTCCCGAACTCCCAGCCCCCAGCTCCCAGCTCTGCCCGTACCCTTTTCGTCCTTGATTGCACCCTGCGGGCTCGCCCCGCGAAAAGAGCCCACAGCGGATACCCAGGCAATACCGATACCTGCTTATGATACGCTCTTCAGGCAGGACGAAGTGTGAGCCCGTTTCCGTTTCACGTTTGCTGCTCACGAACCACTTTCCAATCTCGTAGACAACTACCATGCGCACTCGAATTCCCCGTCGAACTTTTTTACGAGGTGCGGGCGTAGCGATCGCGCTGCCGATGCTGGACGCCATGATTCCTCTGAGTCGAGCGGCCAGCAGCGCGCCTCAAGCCATCAAACGCTTCGTCTGTCTCTCAAACAATTACGGCGTCTACCCCGAGGCGTTTTTTCCGAGTCAGGATCAACCCGGTCCCGATTACCGGATGCCCGAGACCTTGCAACCACTCGAAAAGCATCGTCGTGACTTCACCGTTTTCTCGAACCTCGACCATGGCAACACTGGCGGACATCAAGGCGTTCCCGTCTTACTCAGTGGCGTGAAACCAACTCATGCAGCTTACTATCCCGAAGGTAATCTGAGTATTGATCAGAAGATTGCCGAACACGTGGGTGCCAAGACACGTTTCTCATCCCTGACGCTTCAAGTCAACGATGCAAACCTCATCAGTTTCACACGCACGGGAGTACAAGTCCCGGCACTCGATTTACAGCGCACCTTTCGTGCACTCTTCATCGAAGAAGACCAAGCCGTGAAGGCGACCGCCGCGGACAAGCTCAAACGTCAAACCAGTATTCTCGATGTCGTGCGCGAAGAGGCGAGAGTTATCGAGCGTGGACTGGGGAAACAAGATCAGCAAAAGTTTGCCGAGTATCTTTCTGCCGTGCGTTCCTTGGAACTTAAAATTAAACAGCAGCAGCCGTGGATTGATAAGTCCAAGCCGAATCCCGGAATCAAACAGCCGCCCCAGACTAGCAAAACGACGACCGACCTGGCGGTGATGATGGAACTTATCGCCTTAGCGATTCAAACCGATTCCTCGCGGGCCTTCACGTTAACATCCGGCTTTGCCAACGGCGATCTGGGATTGAGCGGCGGTTACCACGGCTTTTCACATCATGGGCAACGCGAAAAAGAGGTGCAGGCGCTGAAGCTCATCGAGCGTCATCAAATCGCACAAATGGCCCATCTCATTGACCTGCTCAAGGCTCAGGTCGACCCGCTCAACGGCGGCACACTATTCGATCACACGGCTATCCTTTTCGGCTGTGGAATGGCGACCGGCGAGCACTCGAACCGCAACCTGCCACTGGTCTTGGCCGGTGGAGGTTTTCAGCACGGTGAACATAAGGTCTACCCGGACGCGAAGGGACAGCGAGTACCCGCAGCCAATTTACTTCTCTCGATTCTGCAAAATCATGGTTTAGAAGTAGATCGATTTGGGACCAGCACCAGCACACTCACCGGAATGAAGTGGAGTTGAGCGATGGGGCGTTTTTTGCTTATTGGATGGCTAATCCTGGCGCCCGTCGGTGCGGAGGTCCGCGCCCAGCCCGCACCGCTGGAACAAGTACGTCCGTTCCTCCAGCAGCACTGCTACGAGTGTCATGGACCGCAGGTGCAGAAAAATGAACTGCGATTCGACAACTTAGAAACCACCTTAAAACAGCCCGAGATGATTGCCACTTGGCAGTCGATCCTCGATGAACTCAACCTGGGAGCGATGCCGCCCGAGACTAAACCGCAGCCGCCGCCCGCAGAGGTTGCCAAGGTGATCGACCTCATCGGTGGCGAACTTCGACAGACCTATGCCAAGCTCAAAAGTACCATAGGTCAGACGGTGGCTCGCCGTCTGAACCGTTACGAGGTTCGCAGCACTCTGCGAGACCTACTCTATCTGGAAGATCACCAGGATTTTCGACCTGATTTGGTGGCGAAATTAGAGGATCGTAATGGCAACGGAGTAACCACGTGGAACACGGACGATCCCACTCGCGAGTTTCCAGCCGATCAACTTGAAGATGGCTTTGACAATATTGGTGGCAAGCTGGTGATGTCCGATTTTCTGCTGACGCAATTAATCGGAGCTGCTGAATACAGTTTGCAACTGGCGACCTTTCCGACGGCCAGACCTCCGCTCGACATTCGTACCTATCGCCCACCCATTCGCCGCGAGCTACCTGGTGGTAGCTTCGAGCGATTTTCGCAAGCGGTGCACAAAGATTTTGATGGCATCTATGAACGTTATCGTGAGCCTGGTGCGGCGGCGAGTGGATTAGGACGAGTGTCGGCGGATGAATTGGCCCGAAACGGGGTCAGTGTCCCCGGACGATATCGAATTACGATCGACGTGTCCGCTCACAACCAGCATCATCGCTGGACCGACTTGATCTCCACCAAGCCGGATGAGTCGCTGCTCATGGGGTTGCATATCTCAGATGCGCGCTCGGGTGGCCTGAATGATGGCAATCCGAACGAACGGATGCTCACCCAGTGGACTCTGGTGGCCGACGGTGTCACACGCTCCTACACCTTCGAAACCTGGCTCGGGGCTCACTGGTTGCCCTGGATCGGCTGGGAGAATGGTCCTCATTTTCGCGGCTTAACTCCCTCGAAGTTGGTGGAAAAGTATCTGCCTGACGCTTATCAGCCGGTCCCCAAACAGGACGCTACGAAGGAGGAGCGAGAAACCTATGAACCGCGCATGGCTCAGGTGCTATTCACGTCCGGCTATCAGGGACCTCACCTGCGCATTCATCGGTTGACGGTCGAGCCGCTGATTACCGCTTGGCCACCCGCCAGTCATGTGGCGCTGTATGGTCAGCGGGGCGACGAGCCGGTGGAGGAGTTACTGCTGCGATTCGCGCGCCGAGCTTTTCGTCGGTCCGTGACGGCTGCCGAGATCGCCAGCTATCGAGAATTGGTTGTGTCGGAGATGCGGGAGGGTCGCAGCCGGGATGAAGCACTACGAGCGGGTTACACGGCGATCATCGCGTCGCCTCGCTTTTATTACTTGCAGGAACGAGATGGCCGCTTGAGCGACGAGGAACTCGCTTGTCGTCTGAGTTACTTTCTCTGGTCGTCGCTGCCGGATGACAAACTCTTCGAGCTCGCGGCGCAAGAAAAACTACGGGACCCCGCCGTGCTGCGAGCGCAAGTCGAGCGCATGCTGGAGGATCCCAAATCTGCTGCTTTTATTCGGCGATTTCCCGAGCGCTGGTTGCGCCTTTACAAGCTCGGCACCATGCCTCCACCCGGCGGCTTTTACCATCATCGGCTCATGGAAACGCAGATGCGTTTGCAAATGGATGCCTACTTCGGGGATCTCCTGAAGCACAACGGCCCCGTGCGACATCTGATCGATTCGGATTACACGTTCCTCAATGAACGCATGGCACAGTGGATTTACGATCGCCAGGATGTCTGGGGGGACGGGTATCGTCGAGTGCCGGCGCGGGCACCGCACGGCGGTGGCCTGATCACGATGCCGGCGATCATGACTGCCACGGCGAATGGAGTGGATACGTCTCCCGTCGTGCGGGGCGTCTGGGTGCTGGAATGTCTGCTGGGTACACCGCCCGCCCCGCCACCACCCGATGTCGAGCCGCTATCGCCGGACTTACGCGGAGCGGCCACGATTCGCGAGCAACTCGAGAAGCATCGGCGGCTGGAAACCTGCAACGCTTGTCACCGCAAGATTGATCCACTCGGTTTCGCCTTGGAAAACTTTGATCCCGTGGGACGATGGCGGACCACCTATCCGGACTCGAAACAACGCATCGACCCTTCCGCCACACTCATCGGTGGCCGCCAAATTGAAGATCTCAACGCGCTGAAAAAGTGGCTTCTCGAACGTGAGACCATGGTTACGCAGCACCTTGCCGCCACGCTACTCACGTATGCCACGGGGCGAGTGATGGAAGTCACAGATCGCGGTGAAGTGGAACGCCTCGTGCGAGATTTGCAGAACAAACCCGGCGGCCTACGCGATCTGATCCACCTCGTCGTCCAAAGCGAACTCTTTCAGCGCAAATAGAGTCGTCTTTCAGGGCTGTTCGTCTCGATCCAGGGAAACCCGGAAAAAGTAGCGGCACGGCGTCAGCCGTCCGGCCGGAGAAAAGGTAGCGGCACGGCGTCAGCCGTCCGGCCGGAGAAAAGTAGCGGCACGGCGTCAGCCGTCCGGCCTCGGTGATCTCGACCGTTCTCCGTCCGCCAAACGTCTCGGAACGCGGCCGGAGGGCTTACGCCCAGACAGCTAAAAGTTGCTCTGGGATATTAACGGTTCACCAGCCCTATGCTCCCTTCTCCCCGATAAGAAAAATAAGGTGGTTATCCATTATGTGATATCTATTTATTTTTCTTATAGGGGAGAAGGGACGGGGATGAGGGGCCAGAGCGCCGCTGGGAGTACGCACACCAGCTTGATCGCGGCGTTGAGTGCGAACTCGGATGGCACCTACTCAACCATTCTCGTTCGAGATTTTGCGGCCGACCAAAGAATTGCTCGCGCGACACATCAACCACCAAAACCTGCTGGCTGGTCTGCGAGCTGCTGGCCACAATAGCCCCCTCATCCCCAGCCCTTGCTCCCCCACAGGAAAAGAGGAAACTCGTTTGGCCGAGGCGACGATCACTCTTTTTTCCTGCGGGGGAGAAGGGAGCAATCCACCAAAGAAGCGGTGATTCGAAGACAGAAACACCTTTAAAAGGCACGGCGTCAGCCGTCCGGCCAAAAAAAAGTAGCGGCACGGCGTCAGCCGTCCGGCCTCGGTGATCTCGACCGTTCTCCGTGCGCCAAACGTCTCGGAACGCTGCCGGAGGGCTTACGCCCAGACCGCTACTACAACTCACGCGACGGGCAAAAAAAGTAGCGGCACGGCGTCAGCCGTCCGGCCTCGGTGATCTCGACCGTTCTCCGTGCGTTAAACGTCTCGAACGCTGCCGGAGGGCTCACGCCCAAACCGCTACTACAACTCACGCGACGGCCTACGCCATCAAGCACCTGTTGCCCCTCGGATAAATCCAACTCCGTGAGATCTCGTGCTCAACCCTAGGCTCAACCCTAACCCCCGTTGCGATGGAATCCGGGTGACCGGTACCATTCGGTACAAGTTTTCCATGGGGGAGATGCATGATGGCTGGGATGAATCTGGATGTGGCGGGAATCGCACGCTTGACCGATGAGGCGACTGCGGCGATTGCGCGCGTGGCTACCGCTGACGAATTGGAAAAAGCGCGAGTGCAATATCTGGGGCGTCAAGGTGAAATCACCCTGCTCTCCAAGGGCCTTGGTTCTGTCCCGGCCGATCAGCGACCGGCCTACGGCCAAGCCGTCAACGCCGCTCGACAACGCATTCAAGAAGCACTCGACACACGCAAGGATTCGGTTGGTAAACCCGCCGCCCGTCCGCGTCATGCGGTCGATGTCACTCTGCCGGGACTACGGCGCGGAGTGGGTCGCCGTCATCCGCTCATGCAGACCATGGAAGAAGTGAAGTCGATTCTGCAGGGGCTGGGCTTTCACTACGACGATTATCCAGAGATTGAAAGCGAATTCTACAACTTCGACGCACTGAATACCCCTCACTGGCATCCCTCGCGGGACATGCACGATTCGTTTTACACGGCGACGGGCCATGTCATGCGGACACACACGACCGCGTTTCAAGTGCATGCGATGCGGGCTCACATGGCCGCTCACGGCAGCCCACCCTTACGCGCGATGACGGCCGGTCGCTGCTATCGCCGCGATGATATCGATGCGACCCATTTTCCCATCTTCAATCAAATTGATGTGATCGCCGTCGACGCCCAGCTCAGCTTCGCGGACCTGAAATGGACACTCGATCGACTCCTGCGAGCGATCTTGGGAGCGTCGATCGAACTGCGTTTTCGCCCCAGTTACTTTCCGTTTACCACTCCCAGTGCCGAGGTGGATGTGCTGTACCGCGGTCGCTGGATGGAGCTCTTGGGGTCGGGAATGATGCGCCCCGAAGTGCTGCGAAACGGTGGCATCGATCCCGACCAGTATCAAGGATTCGCCTTCGGCATGGGCATCGATCGGCTCACGATGGCTCGTTTCAACATCGACGATATTCGCCTGTTGTACGCCAACGAAGAAGCGTTCCTGGCTCAGTTTTAAGGGGAGTTTGTCTAGCGATGCCGATGATTGTGAATACTGCGTGGTTGCTGGAGTATCTCGAACCAGCGTGCACGCACGAGGAGCTGCTGGAAGCCTTGCCAGCCGCCGGTTTGGAAATCGAAAGTCTCCATGCGTTGCAGCGCGACCTGGCCGCTGTACGGATCGGCTTTGTGCGCGAAAAGTCCGCCCTCTCCAGTGCCCCCGGTATGTACCTCTGCCAGATCGAACTGGAACGCGGTCGCGTGATCCCTGTCGTCTGCGCATCGGAACATGAAGTGCAAGTCGGCTGGGGAGTGCCCGTCGCCCCCGAAGGTCTGACTCTACCGACCGGCAAACAAGTGAAGGGCGGCAGCTTTCATGGAGCCGATTCACGCGGCATGATCTGCCTGGATGGTGAACTGGGAATGCTGGCTCGGGGCAGTGGCATGCACTATTTCACCGACGAGTCGACACTGGGTACTCCGCTTCCCGAACTTATTTCCATCCCCGAGTATCTCGCGGAACTGAATGTTCTTCCCAATCGCCCGGACTTTCTTGGTGCCATTGGCATTGCGCGCGAAGTAGCGGCGCTGCTGAATCTTCAGCTGCGTTTCCCACCGACGCACTCGAACGGTCGGCAGACCACTGCCGCGACGGTTCCGGTGGAAATCCAGGAGCCCGAGTTGTGCTCTCGATACCTCGGTGGTTTGGTGCGCGGAGTGAAAGTTGGTCCGTCGCCAAGTTGGCTCAAAGCACGACTGCTCGTGGCCGGCATGCGACCGATCAACAACATCGTCGACATCACGAATTATGTGCTCTATGAATATGGTCAACCGCTGCATGCCTTCGACTATCGCACGCTGCGCGGCGGCCGCATCGTAGTCCGCAAAATGCAAGCGGGTGAATCACTGGAGTTACTCACAGGCGCCACGTTGACCGCCGCTGGACAAAAGAATCGCAACTTCTCTCGACCACCCCTGGTAATCGCGGACGGCGAACGTCCCGTGGCACTGGCGGGCATCATGGGCGGTGCGGCTACTCAAACCACCTCCAGCACGGAAGATATTTTCATTGAGTCCGCTTGTTTTGATCCGGTGATGATTCGCGGCACCGTCAAGGAAGTTGACCTGGCGATGGATGGACGTGGCACGGCGTCTTCGTATCGCTTTGAACGAGGTACCGATCCGAACACAATGGTCGCCGGGGCACTTGCCCGAGCCCTGCAACTCGTCACGGAAATTGCTGGTGGCGAAGTGGCGGGTGCGGTGACCGATGTTTATCCGCAACGGCGTGAACCGCGAGTATTCAAGCTGAGCGCGGAGCGCACAAGCGCCTACCTGGGCATGCCGGTGGAGGCGGAAACGATTCGCACTTTACTGGGTCGCCAGCAAATGCAAGTTGATGCGGATCTGAATGTGCATGTGCCGACCTGGCGGGGCCATGTCGATGATGCTGTGGTACTCATCGAAGATGTCGCGCGGTTGATTGGCTACGGCAAGATTCCCGTGAGTTGTACGACGGCGGCACCGACGCTGGGAGGTCGTGGTCGGATGGATCGACTGCGACAAGCCGTCGCCGGACAACTGGTCACGGCTGGCTTCTATGAAACTCGCAACCCGTCTCTGGAATCGCCAGCGATGAGTCGCTGGTTGGGTGAACCGAGTGCCGTGGTGACGATCACGAACGCTCAGTCTGCAGAAATGTCGGTGGCTCGCCGTTCCCTCTTGCCGGGACTGGCGCGCACCGTCGATGGAAATATTCGTCGCGGCGTGGAGCGCGTACGGTTTTTTGAAATTGATCGAGTGTTCGATCCACAGGGGCAAGCGACTGCTGACAATGCTACTCAGTCGGATCGTTGGCGCGTCGCGGGCATGGCCGGCGGTCTAGCGCAGGTCTCGCAGTGGCAAGGTGAGAAAGAATTCGACTTCTTCACCTTGAAGGGCCTCGTGGAGGATTTATTGGAAGGCTTGCGCGGTCCACGAGTGGTGTTTCAGCCGCATGATGCAGCACCGTTTTTGTCGGGAACCGGCGCTCAACTTGTGTGGGGTGATCGCATCCTGGGAGTGCTCGGACAAGTTGCAGCCGATCAGGTCGGTATCGATCGATTGAATTTCAAACTGTTTGCGTTCGAGCTGGATTTGCACTTGCTGGACGAGTGTTACGGTGACGGTGCGACGTATCGACATCTGTCACGTCAACCGGCCGTCACACGTGATCTGGCAGTGGTCGTTCCCACCTCGCTCGCGTACGCCGATTTAGAGGCGACCGTGCGCCAGGAAGCAGGTGCCGAACTGGAATCGCTCCGTTTAGTTGACGTTTATCAAGGAACTCCCGTACCGGCAGGTCAGCATTCGCTGGCCTTGCGATTGGTGCTGCGCGATGCGACGAAGTCGCTGAGTTCCGATGAGGCATCGACGATCATGACGCGGATTATTGAAGCGCTGAAAACCAAACATGGTGCGGTACTGCGAGCATGACGAAAACCGAGCCGCCAACGCGACGAAAACTGATCGAAGTCGCGCTGCCGCTAGAGGCCATCAATGCGGCGGCGGCTCGGGAAAAGGCCATTCGACCGGGACATCCCAGTACGTTGCATTTGTGGTGGGCTCGACGGCCTCTCGCAGTTGCCCGCGCGGTCCTCCTCGCCCAGCTCATCGATGACCCCTCGAGTCATCCGGATCAGTTTCCGACGCTGGAGTCTCAGGAGGTGGAACGTCAGCGTCTGTTTGAACTCATCGCCCAGCTTGCACCCTGGGAGAAGAGCAACGATCCAGAACTACTCGACGCCGCTCATCAAGAAATCATTCACTCCTGGCAAGCGACATGTCGTGCGGAGCGTAAGTCTGCGGCGGCTGGTGAGGATCTGTTCTTAGCGGCTTGGTTTGATCCCGATCGATTGCCAGGTTTTCATGATCCGTTTGCGGGTGGTGGCAGCTTGCCGCTGGAAGCCTTGCGCCTGGGACTCGATACGCGGGCCAGTGACCTCAATCCGGTAGCGGTCCTGATCAATCAGGCACTACTCAATATTCCGTCGCGCTTTGCCTATCAACCTGCGATCGCACCGCAGGTTATTCGCCCACCACGACGGGCACAGCAGATTCAGTCCACGCCAACATCCGGGTTGGCAAACGATGTGCGGTGGTATGGGCAGCGTCTGCGCAAGGAATTACAGCATCGACTTGGGCATCTTTATCCGCCCGTCACCATCACATCGGCACTCGCCAAACGTCGCCCCGACTTGGCGCCGTATGTGGGCCAGACATTACCGATTGTCGCCTGGTTGTGGGCGCGCACGGTGAAAAGTCCTGATCCGCGCTATGCGCATTTGGATGTGCCACTGGTGACTTCGTTTGAATTGTCATCGCGGCCTAGTCGGCGAGCGTATCTGGAACCGATCGTGCAGCATCAGCAGCCGGCTTCACAAGGCAAGGTAAAAACCGCCTTGCTGCCCGGTTTTGAGACCCTCGAGTCCACTTACCACTTTGAAGTGCGACTCGGTGAACCGCCGGACCCGGCAAAAACCGCTCGTGGAACCAGAGCGTTGAAGCGCGGTCAGTTCTACTGCTTGCTCTCGGGATCGCCAATCACTCGCCCCTATCTGCAACAGGAATTTCGTGCCGGTCGCCACGGTACCAAGCTGCTAGCCGTGGTTCTCCAAGCGCCACGTCATCGAATTTATTTATCACCGGCGGATGCGCCCGCCTCTCCCGCCGAAATCACTCCGCCCTGGAAACTCGACGAACTCATGAACACGGCAACTCATGAGTTGGTAAGTGGCCGCGGCTATGGAATTGAACGCTGGAGCGACCTGTGCACCGATCGTC